>CAJWPJ010000016.1 GCA_913045115.1 uncultured Gammaproteobacteria bacterium
GTAGCTAGCCTCGGAGACAAATGGTCATATGGCGATGTAGTAAAAGTTAAAGATGTTATTATTGATCTTGATTTAGCATTTGAGCAAGAAATTGAGATCATAAAATATAATAAACCTATTGGTGAGGTCGTCAGCATGAATGATCCGCATAATACAGATAAAGTCTTTGATCATTTACCCGAAGTCAAAGGAAAATGGATTAACATTGGCAGATTGGATATAAATACTTCAGGATTGATGCTGTTTACAAACAATGGTGATCTTGCAAATAAAATAATGCATCCCTCAAACAACTTAGAGCGAGAGTATATTCTAGAAACCAATAAACCTTTATCTATGACTTCCATAAATAGGCTACTAGCTGGTGTCCGAATTAATGACGGGCAAATTGGGAAGTTTGATTATATTTCATCTAACGATAATAACTTTTATAATGTAATCCTATCAACGGGAAAGAACAGAGAAATAAGGAACTCAGTTAGACAAGTAGGAATGAAAACAATTTCTTTGAAGAGAGTAAGATATGCAAAAATACTAATCGATGACTTAAGAGAAGGAGAGTATCGATATCTTAATACTGGCGAGAGGGCTATTTTTTCAGTTTAACTTTCAAAACGCCTATACCACCATCCTTTACACTTGCTGTGCAAGCCGCATGCACTATCTTTGAACATTTTACAAAAGATTGAGCAGTAATTTTAATTCTTGGTATTTTATCGATGCTATTATTCCCTTTACCACAAATTATTTTTATAAATTCTACGTTACTGTTGTAAGCATAAGAAAAAAAATCATTTAGCTTGTATATCGAATCTTTTATGGTCTCTCCATGTAAATCAATTCCTAAATCTATTTCTGAAATACTCTTCTTTTTCAATTTATTGAGAATATAATCTTGAACACCATTCATTTTATACTCAAAATCTCCCAAAGTATTATCGATTTCTGAAATATAATTAAAGTCAGCTTCTAGCTGGACTTCCTCATAATTTTTAAGCAGCTTAGTAGTATTATCATCAAAATCATGATCATTCGCATTACTTAACCACTCATCTAATTCTCTAATTTTTTTATCCTTTTTCATAATTAATAAAGATATACTATATATTTTTATCATATATATTTATGGAGAGATTGTGAATATATTGTTGTCAAATGACGATGGCTTTAAATCCATTGGACTAAAAGTATTAAAAGACACCCTAAATAATTATGGCAATGTTCTGACTGTTGCTCCTCATAAAGATATCAGTGCATCGAGCAGTTGTTTGAGCGTTCATCATCCAGTAAAAACAGTAAAAATATCGAATAAGTTCTATAAAGTCTTTGGCACACCAGCAGATTGTGTACACATTGGAGCTAGAGGGATGTTAAAAAAGTATCCAGATATGGTTTTCAGTGGTATAAATTTCGGTTCTAACATGGGAGACGATGTAATTTACTCTGGAACTGTTGGCGCAGCTATAGAAGGAAGACACGCTAAATTTGGTAGTTATGCCATCTCTATTGCATCAAGGACCCCCAAATATCTAGATGATATTGAATTAAAAACGCATCATGTCTTAGATTTTATATTTAACAAATTAAAGTCTTTAAAAACTATTTTTAATATAAATATTCCAGATTTACCATTTTCTGAGATAAAAGGAATTAAATTTTCATTACTTGGTACAAGAGCAATATCGAAAAGAGCAAAAAAAACAAACATTAATCAATGCATGTTCTATGACATTGGTGATGTGGGTCCAGGATCCAACAAACGAGGAACTGATTTTAATGTTATTAGAGATGGGTATATTTCAGTGACACCCATAATGATTGATATGACTGATACTGCTATTTTTAAAAAATTAAAAAAGTTATGAATATAAAGGAAGTCAAGGGTGCTGGACTAACTTCTGAAGCTGTAAGAATAAAATTAGCGCATGAGCTAAAAAAATTAGGTATTAAAAATAATCAAGTTATCGATTTAGTATCTGCAATGCCTAGACATTTATTTATAGATTCTGCATTAATGAATAGAGCTTATGAAAATGTATCATTACCAATTGGTCACAAACAAACAATATCGCAGCCTTATATAGTTGCAAAAATGACAGAATTAATTCATGAAATGACTTCAATGAATAATGTATTAGAAATAGGAACGGGATCAGGTTATCAGACATCAATTTTATCAATGTTATTCAAGAGAGTTACAACAATAGAAAGAATTAAATCACTTCATGATAAATCTAAAGAAAGATTAACAAAATTAGGTTTTAAAAACATATCTTTTAAATTAGGTGACGGTCATCTGGGACATAAAAATGATGCGCCTTATGATGCTATTATTGTTACAGCTGCTGCATCAAGTATTCCATCATCATTGATCGATCAGCTTTCACCATCAGGAAGAGTAGTTCTGCCCTTGAAGATGGATGATGGCCAGAGATTAATCAAACTTAAAAATACGAAGAGTGGACTAATAAAAAAAATTATCGAGGAAGTAGTTTTTGTCCCTATGCTCGATGGAATCCAGAGTGATGAATAAATATTTAGAATTGATCGTGAATACATGTGGATCAGTTAAATCTATTTTGTATCTCAGGGTTTTGAGTTTTACTGAGTCTATCTTTTTTCCAATACCAACCGATGCACTCTTAGCACCTATGGTTATTTCAGGTAAACATAATTGGGTTAGCATCACTCTATCAGCAACAATTTGGTCTGTTTTAGGAGGTATCGTTGGTTATTATCTAGGTTTTTATCTATTTGATAATATTGAACCTTTAATTAATGACCTCGGTAAATATGATCAATATTTAGCTGCAAAAAACTATTTTCAGAAATATGGAATTGTTTTTCTGATTATAGCTGCATTTACTCCTGTACCTTATAAAGTATTCACTATTTCTGCAGGTGTATTGAATTATAATATTATACTTTTTATTGTGATTTCTCTTTTTGGAAGAGGCGCTAGATTCTTTCTTGTCTCATTTATTTGTCTAAAATACGGTCAATATTTGTTGGGCGTGGTTAATAAGTATCTTTTATTGATTAGCATTCTAATATTCGTCTTACTTGCCATTGCTCTATGGGTATAGAATAGAAACAAATGATCTTTTTTCGGAAAGTAATAAATTATGAGTCTTGCACGCAGATTCTGTATTCATAAACTCTAGTCCTTTATTAATCTTTTGCATATCATTTATAAGCTCTTGATTTAATATTATGTTTTTTTCACCTGTACCAATCAGTATAAGGCTAACTGACTTAATATAATTGCTTAAATCTTTAATCATTATTGATTTCGGATGAGGTATAGAAAAGGCAGAAATTTTATCTTTGTAGAAAACTATCGGCTCATTGTAGTTCTTGTGCGATAAAAAAATAGTTTTATCTGCATATTTTTTTATATCAAAATTGTGTTTATTCTTATCCTCAACCAGTTCCATAATACCAAGAAATTAATATTGATTAGTGATATTATATCCTCATTGTAGAGGAGTATGAATGATTAAAATAGGTGTATGCGGATTTGGAACTGTAGGTCAAAGTTTTGTCGATCATGTTTTAGCTTATCAAGATAAAATAATCGAAAACTGTGGCAGAGAAATATGTATATCAATAATCGCAGATCGTTCAATTGAGAAGAAAAAATTCAAAAGTGAGAGTATCCAGTTCACATCTGATATTTTAAGTGTAAATAATTCTGATTGTGATGTGATTGTTGAGCTAATTGGTGGTACTGACATAGCATATGATCTTGTTAAAAGTGCAATTTTAAAAAAAAAATCAGTCATTACTGCTAATAAGGCACTCATTGCGGAAAAAGGTGATGAGCTTTTAGCCCTATCAAAGGAAAATAATACTTACATTGGATACGAAGCATCAGTCGCGGGCGCAATTCCGATTATCAATACTCTAAAACACAATATGTTGAATGAAAGCATAATCTCGCTTAGCGGTATTATCAATGGCACATGTAATTATATCCTTGATCAGATGTCATCTGAGAGAAAGGGTTTTAAAGAAGCATTAAATAGCGCACAAGAGTTAGGATACGCTGAAGCTGATCCTACTTTTGACATTGGAGGGTTCGATGCCGCACATAAAATTTCTATACTCTCAATGATTGCTTTCGAAATACCGTCTCCATACGAAAATATACACATAGAGGGAATAGAATCAATTGATAGTATGGATATTGATTACGCAAATGAGCTTGGCTACAAAATAAAACATATAGCAACAGCTCGTTCAAATAATTCACTAATAGAATGTAAGGTTCATCCAGCCCTAATAAATAAAAAAAATATTCTCTCAAAAATCGATGGAGTAATGAATGCTGTCAGAACTGTTGGAGATAAGTTTGGCACATCTTTATTATATGGACATGGGGCAGGGGGTGCTGCTACAGCATCCGCGGTTGTCTCAAATATTATTGATTATTGTATTCATGTAGACAGAAATGTAAAAAATATTTCAAATTCTATTGCTGTACACCGAAAAGATCTAGTCACCATCGAAGATACCTTTAACCAATATTATCTTAGAATGTTCGCTAATGACGTACCTGGCGTAATGGCTAATATTACCTCTACGCTTGCAAAGCATAAAATTAGTATAGAGGCAGTTACACAACATGAACCCCTAGAGAATGAAAAATTGATTCCTATTGTTATGATTACAAATTCAGTAGTTTTTAAAGATATGTTATCAGCTATTAAAAAAATAGAGTCTATGGATAATATAGTTGGAAAAGTAAACCTTATTAGAGTGTTCAATGACGACTAAAAATACGAAACCGCTAATATACAAAAGTACAAGAGGTCAAGCAAAAGAACTTTATTTCAAAGATGTCATTTTTGAAGGCTTAGCAAGTGATGGCGGTTTATACATTCCATCCATTTGGCCAGAGTTAGACAATGATTTGATTAGCGCATTTAAGACTATGTCTTATCAAGAAATCGCTTTTCATGTTCTTAAGCCTTACATCGATACTTCACTGACTGATGAAAAACTAAAGGAAATAATCAGGGAATCATATATGTCTTTCACAAATGACGAAATAACACCTCTAAATAAAATAGATGAAAAAGAGTATCTCCTTGAATTATTTCATGGCCCCACTTATGCATTTAAAGACATTGCAATGCAGTTCATATCTAGATTGATGGACTATTATCTCACACTCGATAATAAAAAAATCAACATACTCGGTGCAACATCTGGTGATACTGGGTCAGCAGCTATATATGGATTTGAATCTGTTAAGTCATCCAATGTATTTATTCTCCATCCATATGATCTAATATCGCCTACACAAAGAAAGTTCATGACCACAGTGTCATCAAAAAATATTATAAATATTGCTATTAAGGGAAACTTTGATGATTGTCAGAATCTTATTAAGGAGATATTTTCTGATGAGGAATATAAGAAATCAAAACAACTAGGGGCAATTAACTCTATTAACTGGGCTAGGATTATGTGTCAAATTACTTACTATTTTTATTCAGCCAGCAGAATTTCTGATTCTGAAAAAATAGTATTTTCTGTACCAACCGGAAACTTTGGAGACATATTAGCTGGCTATATTGCAAAAAAAATGGGACTAAATTTCAGCAAACTCATAATTGGAACTAATGAAAATAATATTCTTGATCGTACGCTTAAAACGGGTGAGCATACAATTAAAGACGTTATTAGTACATCCTCTCCAAGTATTGATATTCAAATATCTAGCAATTTTGAGAGGTTAATATACGATGCATGTAAGGACGCAAGCACTGTCTCGGAGCTGATGACAAATTTGAAAAATAAAAAATCATATACATTACCAACTAAGATGAGAGAATATATACAAAGTTATTTTTCATCAGATACCGCAACTAAGAAAGAAGTTGAAGAGACCATTTCTAATTATTTTAATACTTACAAAGTTACATTAGATCCTCACACAGCTGTTGGTATAGCATGTGGTAAAAAGCAAAAACAACCTGAAGAGATTTTGGTAACGTTGTCTACGGCACATCCTGCAAAATTTAAAGAAACAGTTTCGAAAATTATATCTGATGAGTCTTTTGTTACTGAGAAAGTAAGATCTTTAGATAAACTTGAGGAACATATGATTATTGCAAACAATAGCAGTAGTGAAATTAAAAAATTGATTGATGAGCAGGTAGCATGAGAGTTCTTTTAATATTATTTTTTGCAATATTATTCATAGGTTTTCTGAGAAAAAAAATTAATGATAAATATGAATTCATTCAACACTTACTACAAATAGCGTTTTATGCACTGATATTCTTATTCATTTATATATTAGGCATGCATTTTTTAGGAAATAGTATCTAACTATTTATCTAAATACTTTTCTGCATCAAGTGCCGCCATACATCCAGCACCGGCAGATGTAATTGCTTGTCTATAAATGGAGTCAGACACATCACCTGCAGCAAAAACTCCCTCAACAGAACATTGTGTCGCATTTCCAGCAGAACCACCCTTGATATTTAGATACCCGGTTTCATCCATATCCAGGGAACCTCTAAAAATATCTGTGTTAGGTTTATGTCCAATTGCTATGAAAGCACCTGAACATTTAATTTCCATCGTCTCATTAGACTCTACATGTTTCACTCTAACTGATTCCACTTTTTCATCATCGCCAAGAACTTCATCAAGTGTATGGTTCCATACAAATTCAACTTTGCCAGCTTTTGCCTTTTCTTTGATTCTGTCTACTAGTATAGCCTCAGCTCTGAGTGTATCCCTTCTATGAATTAAAGTTACTTTCGATGCTATGTTTGATAAGTACAGAGCTTCTTCAACTGCAGTATTCCCACCACCTACAACAACGACCTCTTGATCACGATAGAAGAAACCATCACATGTTGCACATGCAGATACTCCTTTACCAAGATATTTTTTTTCAGATTCTAGCCCAAGATATTTTGCTGATGCACCTGTTGCTATAATAAGGCTATCACAGGTATATACTGCATCATCACCAGTTAACTCAAAGGGTTTTGTCTCAAGATTTACAGATTTAATTTGATCCATCACAATCTCAGTATTGAATTTCTTCACATGATCTTTCATTCGCTCCATCAAATCTGGACCTTGAAGGTCGTTGGCATCACCAGGCCAATTCTCCACATCTGTCGTAGTAGTTAGTTGTCCACCGATTTCTAATCCAGTTAATAACAATGGCTTCATATTTGCTCTTGAGGCATATAACGCCGCCGTATAACCAGCTGGCCCTGACCCCAAGACTAGAAGTTTCACATGTTTTTTATCCATAAATATCCCTAGGTTGTAAATTCAACCAGATCATTATACACAATAATCTGTTATCGTTATATATGTATATATTCTGATAAAAAATTTGTATAATTCTTACTAAATGAGGTTCATTTGTCTCAGCTAAAAAGAAATAAGAAACTTTCTAAATCAAAGTTTGATTATCTACCAAAAGAGATTTTTAATTTCTTTTTATTAACATTCTCTCTTCTTTTTACACTGTCTATAATCTCTCACGATCCTGCTGATCCAAATTTTTTTAAAACTGGCCTCGGGAGCACCATTAACAACTATATTGGTGTAATAGGCTCATATATTTCGCACATGACTTTTATGATTTTCGGGAAATCCTCATACCTTCTTGCTGCCTTCCTAATATTTTATTCTCTCTCACAGTACCGTACACTTATCCATGTACGTAAAACAGTAATAACTAATTTTTTACTTATTGCAGTTTTTTTCTTAAGTTTATCAACTCTTTTAGAGTATATCTCTTCTAGTTCAGGTGGATATATTGGGCATATAATTTTTAGCTATTCTTCGAGTTATATCGGTTCCTATGGAGTGTTGGTAGCCGGATTACTAACATTGCTCTATTCATTTGTTTACTACTTTGATGTATCTGTTGCCAATTTATCTAGAAACGCTATAAAAATCATTACTTATGTTTATTTAAAAGCTAAATATAAATTAGGTGTATTGTATGAGAAGACCAATTTCAAAATTAATCTACTTAGACAGAAAAAAACAAATGCAAGTACTAACATAAAAAAAGAGTCTAATGATACAAAAGTTGATATAGTCAAACCAAAACCACAAGAGAGTAAGAGAGCTTTTAAAGAGAAACAACAGACACTTTTTACGGATACTAATAATAAACTTCCATTGATAGATTTTCTCGATAAACATAACTCCGAGATTATTAATCATGATGAGAGTTCTCTTAAGCTTATGTCTGAAATGCTTGAGCAAAATTTAAGCCATTATGGTATCAGTGCGAAGGTGAAAGCTGTCAAACCTGGCCCAATTGTAACTCTCTTTGAAATTGAGCCTGTGGCAGGGACAAAAGCTGCAACTATTAATACCATCAGTAAAGACTTAGCCAGAACAATGACAGTTCCAAGTCTAAGAGTAGTCGAGACTGTTCCAGGAACTGCTCATATAGGTATTGAAATACCAAATGATGATAGAGAAACAGTATCGCTAAGAGATATTATATGCTCAAAAGAGTTTGAAAATTCAAAAGCATCGTTGACGATGGCTTTAGGTAAAGATATCCAAGGGACTCCAATTTGTGTTGATCTACATAAACTGCCGCATCTATTAGTTGCTGGAACAACCGGTTCAGGTAAATCTGTTGCAGTTCATTCAATGATTATAAGCTTACTTTATAAGCATGACACTGATCATTTAAAATTTCTAATGATTGATCCTAAAATGTTAGAGCTAAGCACTTATGAGGGGCTTCCTCATTTATTACATCCTGTTGTGACAGATATGAATGAGGCTAAAAGTGTCTTGCATTGGTGTGTCCAAGAAATGGAGAGAAGATATCGATACATGATGGATCTAAATGTGAGGAATATCCAATCTTATAACAAAGAGATAAAAAAATGTGAAGAAGAGGGCGTGAACAAGATATATACACCTACTGAGGGTAATACTGAGAAATATCACCAAAAACTTCCATATATCGTAGTTGTCGTCGATGAATTTGCAGATATGATGCAAACTGTAGGTAAGAAGGTTGAGGATTTAATCATCCGTCTTTCCCAAAAAGCAAGAGCAGCAGGAATTCATCTTATTTTAGCAACTCAACGACCTTCAGTTAATGTTATTACTGGATTAATAAAAGCTAATATACCAACTCGCCTAGGGTTAAAGGTATCTTCAAATATTGATTCAAGAACAATACTCGATTCAATGGGAGCAGAGCAACTCCTTGGGCTCGGTGATATGTTATATAGAGGTTCTGGCACACATGTGCTCCAGAGGATTCATGGCGCATACGTGAGTGAAACAGAAATAAATAAAGTTGCAGATTACTTAAGAGAGCAGAAAATTAATGATGATATTGATTCCATTCTCTTAGAAGATGATGAAATAGAGGATGATATTGAGGTCAACGAAACATCTGATGAACTTTATAATGAGGCTGTTCAAATTGTAAAAGAGACAAAAAAAACATCAATATCTTTTTTACAAAGGAAACTTAAAATTGGTTATAATCGTGCAGCAAACCTTATAGAAGCTATGGAGTCTAAAGGAATACTGTCCGAGCCACAGAGTAATGGAAATAGAGAGATTTTATAAAATTATATGAATAATTTAAAAGAGATGCTTGCTAATTCTGATGATGTTACAAAAAGACTCTCAACACGTGGCTTCAGTCTTGATCTAGGATTTCTTAATGAGAACTCGAATATCCGAAAAACACTCATACAAGAGAAGGAAGACCTAGCTAGTGAAAAAAATAAAATATCTGATTCTTTTAGAGCAGTATCTAGTGATTCTGAGAAGTCAATCCTTATGGAGAAGTCAAAGTCAATTGAAGGAAGAGTGGCAGATCTCAAAAAGCAATTAAGTGATGTAGAAGACAAATTAAATAACCACTTACTTCAAATTCCAAATATTCCTCATCACACATGCCCAATAGGTAATTCCGAAGAAGATAACATACTAATTGAAAAGCATGGTGCAATTTCAAATACAACCTCAGATGAGCATTCCGACATCCTTAACAAATTGGATATGTTAAGTTTCGAGGATGCGGTAAAGATAACTCAGAATCGTTTTGTTGTTCTGAAAGGACAAGTTGCATCTCTTCATAGAGCACTTATTAATTACATGCTTAGTAAACAAGTTAAAAATGGTTATCAAGAATATAATGTACCATATATTTGTAACTCTGATAGTTTAATTGGGACAGGTCAACTGCCAAAATTTGAAGAGGATTTATTCAAATTATCAAATGCTAATCTTTATTTAATACCTACTGCTGAGGTTCCTCTGACTAATATTTACCGAGGTGTTACACTCTCACCTGAGGATCTTCCTGTTTTAATGACCGCACATACCCCATGCTTCCGCTCAGAAGCAGGCTCATATGGCCTAGATACAAAAGGATTAATCAGACAGCATCAGTTTGAAAAAATTGAACTAGTCCAATTGGTTCACCCAGATAAATCAGAGCAGGCATTAGATGAAATCACACTTCATGCAAGATCCATACTTAACGATCTCGAATTGCCCTATCAAGTCATTGAGCTTTGTACTGGTGACTTGGGATTCTCCTCCCAAAAAACCTATGATCTTGAGGTTTGGTTTCCGAGCCAAAAAAAATATAGAGAAGTCTCCTCATGCAGTAATTTCGGTGATTTTCAAGCTAGGCGACTCAATATCAAGTTTAAAGAGGACAAACAAAAGGATTTTGTCCATACCTTGAATGGCTCTGGACTTGCCGTCGGGAGAACTTTAGCAGCATTAGTTGAAAATAATTTTGATGGTACAAAAATCAATATTCCAAACTGTCTTCATAAATATTTAGATTTTAAGACCATTGAATTGTAATAGTTATTACTTTTCATCTATAATGACGGCTTATGGAGACGTGCCAGAGTGGTTGAATGGGCCGGTCTTGAAAACCGTTAGGGTGTCAAAGCCCTCGTGGGTTCGAATCCCACCGTCTCCTGCAAAGAATTTTGAAATCTAAAAAATACTATAGTTGGGTTTTATATGATTGGGCTAACTCAGCTTATGCAACAATCGTTCTTGCAGGTTTTTTTCCTATCATCTATGCAGAATATTTTGCATCTTCTCTAAGCGATTCAGAGCGCACACTATATCTTGGGGCATCAAATTCTATTGCAAGTATAATTCTGATATTTATTGCGCCTATATTTGGCCTTCTATCTGATAAATTCTCCAACAAAAAAATATTCCTAAGTATTTTCGCTATACTGAGTATTCTCTCAACATCTCTGCTGTCAATTATTTCTCAAGACAGTTATGTAATTGCATCATTATTTTTTTCAATTTCTCTACTAGGTTTCATGATGTCAAATGTATTTTATGATTCGATGCTGCTAAATTTTAATTCCCAAGATTATGATTCTATTTCATCTGTTGGCTATGCTTTAGGTTACTTAGGAGGAGGCTTAGCCTTTGTTATTTCATTATTATTTCTATATTTTCAAACTAATTCTACAATAGAACTAATCTATTCTAAAAAAATTGTCTTTTTGTTCGCAGGACTTTGGTGGCTTGTATTTATGATACCACTTTTAATATTTTGGAAAGATGATAAGCGTATAACTCAAACAACAAGCTTAATAGATACATTTAAAGAAATAAAATTAGATAAAAATATATTTTATTTTCTTGTTGCTTATTGGATTTATATCGATGGTGTAGACACCATTATTCGTATGGCAATTAACTATGGGTTAACGATAGGATTTGACTCTACTGATTTATTGATCGCGCTGTTAGTAACTCAGTTCGTTGCGTTTCCAGGTACATTATTTATTAGCTGGCTTTCATCAATTTATTCTTGTGAACGAGCTATAATTGGATGTTTATCAATATACATTATCATCTCTATCTTAGCTTATTACCTCGATACAATTTTAGAATTTTATTTAATTGCATCATTAATCGGATTAGTTCAAGGAGGTATTCAGGCTTTAAGTAGATCATATTATGCAAGACTTATACCTAACAATAAGCATTCAGAGTATTTTGGAATTTATAACATGCTAGGTAAATTTGCCGCTCTTTTGGGACCTCTCATAGTTGGCTTAATTACTTTTTTAACAAATGATCCTAGAATAGGGATACTTAGTATTAGCATTTTCTTTATTGTTGGAATTATTCTTTTTGTTCACTCTAAAAAGTAATATCATCTAATACTGAGAATTTATCATTGGTAGGTTGGCAGAGTGGTCGAATGCGCCACCTTGGAAAGGTGGTTAACGAGTAATCGTTACAAGGGTTCGAATCCCTTACCTACCTTAGATCAGATAGATCCATCAATGAATAATTATAATACTTATGAAACTAATGCATGATAATATATAGGACTACTCATGAATCAAAATGAATCTAAATTAACAGATGTCGAGAAGATTAATGTAACATCTGCTGTTGATTTTTTGGTACCTTATGTTCATTCCATAGTGAAGATCTCCTCAGAAGTAGATCTCCCGATAGAGGACTTTAAAAAAGAGATATTTAATCTATACTTCGATATTGATTCACAAGATCACGGGAGGATAGAAGCATCAGCTCAACATAATAACTTTACATTTTCACTTCTTTATACTGGTACGCGTAGCTTTGTTTTAAAAGTAGATGGTGTTCATACTTTCTCTGGCTTTACGTTTATGGAGACTAACAAAGGCATGAATATACATGATGACTTAAATTCTGATAATGAACATATAAGTAATATACTAATGAAGCAGTTCTTAAAATACTACAAGAGCCCATATTTAGTAACTGATGTATACAAAAAATTCATCCTTGAAGGAAAAAGCTTTATATGAAGATATCTGTAATAGGAATGGGATATGTGGGTTTATCAAATGCCACGATGCTATCCACTAAGTATAGCGTCAATTGTTGTGATATAGATAAATCTAAATTAGAAGCCATAGAAAACAGAAGATCGCCTATTAAAGATAATTTGATATCTGAATATTTTCAGAAAAAGAAACTCAAGTTGAAAATATCTCTAGATATAACCACTGAAGTATCGCAATCTGATTTTATCATAATTTCAACGCCAACAAATTTTCATCCATCAACTAATATGTTTGATACCAAATCAATTGACAAAATTTTAAAAAAGCTATCATCAATGAATACTTCTTCAATAATAATTATTAAATCTACTTTACCTGTTGGTTATACAGAGCAAATGAATAAGAAATTTGAAGATCTTAAAATATACTTCTCACCTGAATTTCTTCGTGAAGGAAGAGCTCTATATGATAACCTTCACCCAACAAGAATTATTATTGGCAACAAAGATAAAAACTCTATCAAATTCGTAAAAATTATTAAAGACGTTTCCCGTAAAAAAAATATTAAAACAATATACATGACAAGCAAAGAAGCTGAGTCTGTGAAACTATTTTCTAATAGTTATCTCGCTACACGAGTTGCTTTTTTTAATGAATTAGATTCATACTGCCTTGGAAACGGTTTAGATACTAAATCAATAATTGAGGGCATATCATCAGATCCAAGAATTGGGGAGGGCTATAACAACCCATCATTCGGTTATGGAGGTTATTGTTTGCCAAAAGATACAAAACAACTTAACTCTAACTTTGGAAAAATACCTAACGCACTCATTAAGTCAATAACGTCATCAAATCTCCGTAGAAAGCAATTTATTGTCAGTGATATCCTGAAGCATAAAGTAAAAAATATTGGCATATATAAGTTGGCGATGAAGAAAGATTCAGATAACTTTAGAGAATCTAGTATTATTGATATAATTAGAATGCTTAAGAAAAATGGGAGAAACGTTTTCATACATGAACCCCTTATAAAAGATAAAAAATCTTTATTCGGATGCCCATTAGTTAATAACCTTGATTTATTTATTAAAAACATAAAATTGATTGTTACAAATAGATTCTCGAAAAAACTTAATAAGTTTTCAGTCAAGGTCTACACACGCGATATTTTTGGAGAAAATTGATGTCTATTAAAATAAATTTTGTTAGAGGCGATGAGGTTCTATCAACCACAATGAGTGTTGGTAGGACACTGTTAGATGCAGCAAAAAAACTTAAAATTCCTGAGATTCCTGCAATATGTGGAGGATCATGTAATTGCGGTACTTGTCATGTTCATATAGATCCTGAGTGGGTTGATAAAATAGAACCAATGGATCCTGGTTCGATGGAATTATTTATGCTTGAGAGATCGGAGCACTTTGATGAAAATAGAAGTAGATTATGTTGTCAGATGGATATATATGATGTTTACGAGGGACTTACTGTTCATTTAGTTGATAACAGACAAGATAAATAATTATGCTTAATCAAAACTTCAATGAGAAAGTAGTTATGCATTCATCGTGTTTAGATACGATTTCTTCTCCGTGCTCAGGTGTTAAGCGAACACTACTAGAAAGAAGTGAAGATAGCGAGTATGCCATATCAACAACATTAGTAGACTTTGAGGCAGGTTCTTTTTTTGATGAGCATATTCATGATTCCGGAGAAGAACTCTTTGTCTTGGAAGGAACTTTTTCAGATGAATCCGGTGACTATGCAGCTGGTACTTATATCAGAAATCCACATAACACAAAACATAAACCATTTAGCAAAGAAGGCTGTAAGCTTTTTGTCAAGCTTAGGCAGTTTAACAAAATGGATAATAAGAAGATTATTATTAATACTTCGGATGAGGCATGGCTTCCCGGTTTAGTTGACGGGTTAAGTGTTATGCCTCTGCATAATTTTGAGCATGAGAATACAGCTTTGGTGAAATGGAAACCTAATACCCGATTTACTCCACATCAACATTTTGGTGGTGAAGAGATCTTTGTAATACAAGGAACTTTTTATGATGAGTATGGAAGTTATCCGAAGTATACTTGGTTAAGGAGTCCTCATTTGAGCCAGCATACACCTTACACACTTGACGATGGTGCTCTGATATTTGTAAAAACCGGACACCTTTTAAGATAAATAAATGAATAATAAAATACTAGCTCTCAAATATCGCCCTAGATTCTTCGACCAAGTAATTGGACAAGATTTTTGTGTTCAATCACTTCAAAATTCTATAAATCTTAATAAATTACATAATGCATATCTATTTTCAGGTACTAGAGGTGTTGGGAAGACAACTATTGCAAGAATTTTCGCTAAATCTTTACTATGCAAAGAGGGTATATCGGGAATACCATGCGGAAAGTGCGATTCATGTTTATCGATCGATAATAATAATAATCTTGATTTAATAGAAATAGATGCGGCATCAAGGACTAAAGTAGAGGATACACGAACATTAATGGAAAATGTTCAATATGCCCCAACATCTTCTCGATTCAAAATCTATTTAATTGACGAGGTACACATGTTATCAACAAAGAGCTTTAATGCGCTCCTTAAAACGGTCGAAGAACCACCAGAACATGTAAAATTCCTTCTTGCAACTACAGATCCAGATAAACTGCCAGAAACTGTTATATCAAGATGTCTGCATTTTAAACTGGAAGCTATTTCTCATGCGATTCTCTCTGATCATATTAAACACACGCTTACAAAAGAGAATATTGCCTTTGAAACAAATACACCTGAAATAATTGCAGAAGCTGCCAAAGGTAGTGCACGTGATTCAATGTCTATTCTTGAGCAATGCATTTCTTATGGAAATGGAAATTTAATTGAAAAGGATATTTCTAATTTATTGGGCATTATTGACGAGAAAGTCGTTGATGAAATAATTGTAAACTTACATCAAAACAATATAGTAGATATTAAGAATATTTTAGAAACAAAAGAGATAAATAATTACGCTAAATTATTAGATAAATTAATTGAAAGAGTTTTTCAAATTTCGATAGCTCGGACAATAAAAAATAATGATAATCTACCAGATATATTTCTTAAAGGTTCTATAAAGCTTGAGGATTTGCAATTATGGTATTCTATGCTTTTACAAGCTAAAGAAGACTTCGATAAAGTTACATCAAAACCTGATCATCTATTAATGATATTACTAAGAATTACATTATTCACAGAATATCCACCCGGTCATAGCGAAAGAGTTTCATCCGATGGTCAAGACGAAATCATTAATAATCAAAACGAAAAAAAAGAAAATATTGCGATTAAAAAAAAAGATAAGACCAAAGACATAGAGCACAAAACAACGAGATACGTCTCACTTGATTCATGGGAATCTTTTGTTAATGATCAAGATCTTCAAGGTTTGATGTTAGATTTATCACAAAACTCTTCTCTTTATAAGAAAGAGGAAACTAGTGTTCTTGTTATTGATAGTTCAAAAAAAAATACATACCCACAAAAATGTATCGACGACTTTATTGAGATTATTACCAAAAACTTTGATATATCCTCTAATAATATTATTATAGAATATCAAGATCAGATCCTAACACTCTATAAGAAATCTATTAGTGAAAATATTAAATCAAAAGAAGATATGTACGATTCTATTAAAGATAATAATCTTGTAAAGGAGATTGAAAATGTCTTTGATGCTAAGATAGATAAAGATAACATCAGTAAACTATAACGGAGATTATAATGGGAATGTTCGATAAGATGAAAGAGGCCAAAAATATGTATAGTAATATTAAGAAGGCCCAAAATGAGATAAACAAAATAAAAGTTGAGGGATCATCTGGGGCAGGAGCTGTTAAGGTAGTAGTTAAAGGCAACCATCAAATTGTTAGTATCAGTATTGATGATGATACGCACAAAGGAAATAAAAAAATACTAGAAGATTATCTTGTTGCCGCTTGTAATGATGCAATGAACAAACTAGAAAAAGAAACAAAAGATAAAATGGGCAGCGTGATGAATTTACCAGGAGGTATGAAGCTTCCATTTTAGTTATAATGATTAAATCAAAATATCTTGAAAATCTTATTGATGCATTAACAATACTTCCTGGTATAGGAAGAAAAAGTGCGCAACGAATGGCCTTTGAACTACTGAATTCAAACCCTGAAAAATCTCTTCATCTTTCAAAAGAATTAACCAACATTGATTCAAAAATTTCAAAATGTAAAATATGTGGTTTATTCATGGATATCGAGGAAGTCGAACAACAAACAAACGAATCATGTCATGTATGTGAGAGACAGAATCGTGATACATCAATAATCTGTATTGTCGGCTCAGCAAGTGACGTATATGTTATTGATGAGAGTACGAGTTACAATGGTTACTACTTCGTCCTACAAGGAAACTTATCGCCAATTGATGGAAAAGGGCCTGCTGAAATTGGTTTAGATCGACTTGATAAAAGACTAACGAATAAAAATATAAAAGAACTAATTCTTGCAACTAGCAGCACTATTGAAGGGGAAGCAACAGCACATTACATTAAAAATATTGCATCTGAAAAGGGTATCAATGTCTCTAGACTTGCTTTCGGATTACCTATCAATGGTGAGATCGGATTCTTAGACAACGAAACCATATCTCATGCCTTTAATGAAAGAAAAATAATTTAGACAGAAAGAACCTTATCGATTTTTGCTGCACAAATGAAATCATTTTCAGATAGTCCATCGATAGCATATGTAAAATACTTGACTTTTGCAGTATTGTATCCAAATGTTACTTCAGGATGATGATCTTCTGAATGAGATATATGCATTATAATATTTATGAGCGAGGATAATTCAAAGTGATTTTTTCGACTATAATTTTTCTCTATAGATTTTGAATCTTCATTTAATTTCCAGTCATCATCTAAGCTTGCTAAATATTTTTTAGCCTTATCCTCAGTTAATGGCTCTAAGCCACCTTCACATGGCACACATTTTTTTTTATCAAGTTCCATTATTATTTCCTCTTAAGTTATATATTCTCTCAAGCACAGTTGGATGAGAAAAATAGAATATTGCGTATAATTTATTTGGTATTAAAAAAGTTAAGTTAGATTTATAGAGTTTTACTAATGAGGATATTAGATACTCTTTATCAACTTGCTTAGAGGCAAAATTATCAGCTTCATACTCATTCATTCGTGAAAAAATTGAAAATACAGGATCAATAAAAAAGCTTATTATCTGATATGTGAAAATTAAAGCTATTAGCTGTGAAGATTCGTTAAAAGGTAAGTTAAGAAGTCTAAGATAAGAGCTATCATTGATAAGTATTGATAAAAAAAACATTCCTATGAATATGACAATAGTAGAGAGGACTAATGATTTAACAATATGATTATGTTTATAGTGACCTATTTCATGTGCCAACACAGCTTTTATTTCTTTTGGAGACAAAAGGTCTATGAGCGTATCATAAAAGACAATTCGCCTATTATTCTTAAAGCCCGTAAAATATGCATTTGGATGTTTTGTCCTTTTTGATTTATCCATGACATACAAATTCTTGATACTAAATTTTGTCTGATAAGATAGTTCTTCAATTTCATTTTTTATATTCTCGTCACTCAGATTTACAAATTTATTAAAAATTGGAGAAATATATGTCGGGTAGACATATACACTTATTATTATTAATGAAAAAATTGTCAATGCCATCAGTAACCACCATATTTCTTTAAATGAGACGATGTAAAAAAAGATAGAGCTTATAATTGTAACAACTGTCGATACTATGATTATTGAGATTAAGTTATCTACTAAAAAAAGCTTCTTAGTCGAGGTATTAAATCCATACTGTTCCTCAATAACAAATGTAGAAAAATATGATAGTGGTATCATCGATATATGAACAAATAGAAAGACTAACAAAATTAAAAATATATTATGGAAATATTTACTAAGTTCGTATTCCTCGAGATAGATATTTAGATCAATTACAAAACCACCAAATAAAAGGTAAAGCATCCAGATGACATATATGATGTTTCTAAATATAGATAACTTCAACTTTGATATATTATATTGCCTAGACTTTTCCTGATCATCTTTACATAACCCCATCAGGTCTGCTGACTGCTTATCAATAATCGCTGTTCTTACTGTTTGTATCTGTAAAACATCGAGCGCTAACTTAGCTGCCAGATACATAATTACTATTACAATTGCTTCACTCATAAATAATGTGGTTTTACTTTATTATATAATTATACTAACCTTAGCCCATGAAAGATAGAAGCAACATGATTTGGATAGATCTAGAAATGACAGGCCTAGATACGCAAAGAGACTATATAATTGAAATTGCTTCTATTGTTACTGATAAAAATCTTAATATTCTTGAAGAGGGACCTAACTTGGTTATCAATCAACCAGATGAAGTTCTTAATTCTATGGACGCGTGGAATACTAACCATCACAACAGTAGTGGCCTTGTTCAAAAAGTCAAAGAGAGTAATATAACAGAATCTATAGCAGAAAGAGAGACTATAAGCTTTTTGTCAAAATACGTTTCGAAAGGCACGTCGCCTCTCTGTGGAAATACGATATGCCAAGATAGAAGGTTTTTAGCTCGATGTATGCCGGAATTAGAATCATTTTGTCATTATCGAAGTATTGATGTTAGCTCTATAAGAGAGCTTGGTAAAAGATGGTATTTTGAGGATGTTGATAATTTTCAGAAGAACTCAAATCACAGAGCGCTTGACGACATAAGAGACTCTATTAATGAACTAAGATACTATCGCAAAACCATTTTTAAGCTTTAGATACTAGCCTCATATAAAAGTCCTTATTGGTATTAACAAGCTTTGTAGGTCCATTAAACTTTTGATCTCTATATGGGTAGTCTTTATTAAAATGAAGGCCTCGACTTTCTTTTCTCTCCATCGCTGAAGAGATTATTACATTTGCTACATCTATAATGTTTCTCAATTCAAGTAAGTCCATATTGATATGGTGGGTATGATAAAACTCGTTTATTTCACTATGAATTACATTTAAGCGCTCATTCGCATATGCTAGCATTTTATCTGAGCGAAGAATGCCAACATAATTCCACATTATTTTTCTTAATTCTGCCCAATTATGTGAAATTAAAATATTATCTTCTGTCGGTGTCGACACATAAGTATCATCCCAAAGAGGTAATTCTCTATCATTCCTAGTTTGAAAATTCTTTTCATAGATTTTTTTACAACACTCCATCGCCATTACCGAACACTCAAGAAGTGAATTACTAGCTAAGCGATTAGCTCCATGAAATCCTGAATTAGCAACCTCACCAATTGCATACAAATTAGCACAGTCAGTCTCCCCAGAAACATTTGTCTCAATACCGCCGCACGTGTAGTGGGCAGCAGGAACAACTGGAATAGCTTGTTTAGATATATCTATTCCAAGATCTAGGCATCTCCGATAAATATTAGGAAACCTTTTAAGGATAAAATTTTTGTCTTTAAATGAAATATCTAAATTAACATAATTAAAATTATTATTTTTCATTTCAGAATCTATTGCTCTAGCGACAACATCTCTCGGAGCAAGTTCTAATCGATCATCATATTTTTTCATAAAACAATTACCTTGAGGGTCTTTCAGCTTAGCTCCTTCACCTCTCAAAGATTCTGATATGAGAAAACTTTTCTCGGTAGGATGATATAGACATGTTGGATGAAACTGGATGAACTCCATATTGCTAATCTGACATCCAAACCTCCAAGCCATAGCAATACCATCGCCTGTCGAGGTATTTGGGTTCGTAGTGTATTGGTAGATCTTACTTGCGCCTCCTGTTGCTATAATTACAACATTAGCTTTGATAGTAATCACTGCTTTTTTTATTTTATCGAATGCGTAGAGTCCTTCACAGTAATTATCTTTTTTTCCAATCATATCAATAGCCATTAAATTTTCTTTTATGAGGATGTTGCTTCTTTTTTTTACACTTCTTAATAATGAGCTGTGTATTTCTTCTCCAGTGTTATCATTATGATAAACAATTCTTCTCTGTGAGTGACCTCCTTCTAATGTTTGATCAAAGTCGCTGCCATTTTTATTGAAATTTACACCATGCTGTACCAACAGATTTATACTGGCTTTACCTTGTTTGATTATTTTTTCAACTGACTCAACATTACAAATGGAGTGGCCATTATTAATTGTATCTTTTACATGATTTTTTATATGGTCATTATTATTCATAACAGCGGCTATTCCGCCTTGTGCCCATGCCGTCGAGCACTCATGCAGTTTAGATTTGCTTAAGATAGTTACAGAATATTTATTTGATAACTCAATCGCTGCAAGAAGCCCTGATATTCCAGTCCCAACTATTAAAACTTCAGTATTAAGCCTTTCAGACATATACTATAAAATAACATATTGGATGTTGACTACAAATATGAATATTGAAGACGACCATCAAATAATTCAAAGCTGCTTATCAGGCAATACAGAATCTTTTAGACATCTTGTCGATAAATATCAAGTTAGAATTATCAACACGTGTTACAAGTATACAAAAAATTCAGATGATGCTGAGGATGTAGCTCAAGAGGTTTTTATAAAGGCATATTCAAATCTCAGTAATTTCAAATTTGATAGTAAATTTTACTCTTGGTTATACAGGATTGCAGTAAATACCAGCTTAAATTATATAAATTCAAAAGAAAAAAGACGAGAAAAAGAAACTATTTCTGAAGAATCTTGTCAAATAGATGATAATTCACATAATAATGATCCTAAGGATTATTATGATTTGGTAGAACTTGCAAGCAGGGTACAGCCACTAATAGACAAGTTACCTGAGGATTTGCGAGCTTTAATAGAATTATATGAAATTTATGACTATACATATGAGGAAATATCAATAAAACTGTCTATGCCAATTGGAACGGTCCGCTCTAGGTTGCACCGTGCAAGGAATATGTTAATCTCTGATTTTAAGAACATAAACAATGAATAACGACTATAATATATACGGGAAAATATTGGGAGCACTAAATAAAGATTACCTCCCCAGGGTCTCTAAAAATTTTACTGACAGTGTGATGAACAAGCTGTATGAGGATAATAAAGTTATAAATGAGCAGTCATCAAACCAGTACCTAAATATAGCTGCTTCCGTAGTTTTAGCGGTAATAACTTCTTTTGTTCTTGTGAGCTATGATTCAATGGAAGATAAGTTTGTATCGAATGATATTTCACAACCTGAAGAACCAGTTAAAGAAGTTTTGATTAAGAAAGTAATAGACAAAGATCCATGTTTTGATCAAAATGAAAATGTTATTAATGAAAATAATGAATGTAAGTAGAGTGAAGCATCTTTTATTAAGTTTACCCTTTTTGTTAATTATATATGCTTCGAATACTTTATCTGCATCTTATCCAGACTTTACAAATATTGTCGAACAAAACATGCCAGCCGTTGTAATTGTTAATGCTACTAGAACATCTACAAATTCGGTTAATAAAAATCAATTTCAAGCTCCACCAGGCATGCCAGATGAGTTTAATGATTTATTTAAAAAGTTCTTTGATGAAAACCAAAGTGGACCAGAGAGAAGAGCGCCAAGCTCAGGATCAGGCTTTATACTCTCTTCAGATGGCTACATCATGACTAATCATCATGTTGTTAATGGAGCTAATAAAATTTTAATTGTTGCGAATGATAAATCCTCTTATGAGGCTAAATTGATTGGTTCTGATAAGAGGAGTGATCTAGCTTTACTAAAAATTGACGCAAAAAATTTACCAACTGTGAAGATTGCCTCAGACGATAATCTAAAACTT
>CAJWPJ010000017.1 GCA_913045115.1 uncultured Gammaproteobacteria bacterium
AAGCTGACCACCATGATCGTGGAGAAACACATTTCTGGGAACTTGAAAACGTAGGTTGCCCTAACACAGGATGGGGATACTTTGTAGTATTCTTCATCGCACTAGTACCACCAATATGGCACTGGTACATGCGTAAAAGATTAGCTGCATGGGATGAGCATTTTGCAACAGACGAAGAGAGAGCTATTGCTGCAAGACTTAACAAAGAAGTTGGGTATGAAGGCACACCTTTCGCTGGCGATGTATTAGCAGATGCTGGTAATGTTGACCTTGGCTTAAGATCAGCTAAGAAGTAACTTACACCTAAGCAGTAAGTAAATTTGAAGGTGCCTGGATTTCGGTCTAGACACCTTCATCTACATAAAGGGAAGGGATATTAAGACGAAGTCTTAATAGAATAAACAATAATCGGAGAACTGATATGAAAGTAACTTATAATGCAGACGTCTGTACACACGCTGGGGAATGCGTAAAAGGTGCACCAAATGTATTTAAAGTAGTAGATGGACAATTTGTAATTGATACATCTGCAGACAGTGAAGATAACATTAGAGCTACAGTTGGGAATTGTCCTTCAGGCGCTCTTGTAATCGAAGAGTAATAATTAAAATATAACAATTCATAATTAGGGGGTAATTATGGCAATTGGAGATCACTTAAGAGACGTTCAGGATCTATATGGTAGTCCTAAATGTCCACACACAAACGCAGTACTTATAGCTGCAGGTGAAAAAGGGGTAGACCTTAACTGTCACGTAGAAGACGATTGGGGTCCTAGTTCATCAGTAAGAAGCATGAGTCCATTAGGTATCGGTCCGGTTCTAAAAGATCGTTCTGCTACAAACATAGGTCTTATGTGCTGTATGTCATATATTGACGATAAAGGCTTTGGCCCTTCATTAGTTCACAGAAATGGCGTAACAAGAGCTAGAATGTTCCAAGAAATTACTATAGCTGCTCAGACAGATTGTTCTGACGATGCTGCACTTGCAGCTGCTCTAGATCAACTTGAAGCAACTCTAAATTCACCATTAGGCAACATGAAAGGCGACTATGTAGTTGGTCAATATACTTTGGCTGACTGTGCATGGGCTGGTGTTTGTCAAGTAGCAACAAATATGGGTAAAGGCTCAGCGATAAGTTCACGCGCTAAAGTCAATTCATGGTTTGCTGCGGTGCAATCACATCCATCAACAAGTAAAGAGGCTATCAACCCATTTAGTTGTATGGCTACTAAAGCTGATCATGATGGAAACAATATGCGTGAAGTAAGAATTAACACTGCTTAATAGCAAAAGCTAATTCAAATATTGAAACCCCAGTTATTTAATTGGGGTTTCTTTTTTTTTATCAAAGTGATAATGTATTTGCGAATATAACCAAATGCTTATACATTAATTTTTATACAGTAAATGAATATATACAAATATTTATGGTTCTTCGGAACAAAGCCCAAAGATAGTACTGCTAGACTCTTACCCTCTGGTAAAAGTGTACACGTAGCTAAAAATACAACACTATTGAGCGCAGCTCTAGAAGATGGACATGACTGGCCACACAATTGTAAATTTGGCTCTTGTGGTGAGTGTAAATGTAAATTGATCAAAGGAAAGATAAAGCCAATGGTAGATTTTAGTGAAGCTCTCACTAAAGAAGAGCTTGACGATGATTATATTCTTGCATGTCAATCTAGACTCACTATGGATTGTGAGTTTGAAGTTGAGCTCGGTGACTTAATAAGAGTCCCTGCAAGAACATGCAATGCTAAAGTTAAATCAACAACTATGCTTACATCAGACATTATGTCAGTAACTATTGGCACAGATAGCGATATTCCAGAAGGAAAAGATAGACCAGGTTTGCCTGGTATGTGGGCAGAGTTATCAGTTCCTGGACTAGATAGACCTCGCTCATATTCTTTTGCCTCTGCACCGCAAAATGAAAATAAAAATGAATTCACATTTTTTATTAGGAAAGTTCCTGGTGGTAAATTTACTGAATGGTTGTTCAGTGAGGATCGTGATCCAGAAGAATGTGTAACCATCAATGGACCATTTGGCTCATTTTATTTAAGAGAGAAAGAAACACCAATTGTGTGTATAGCTGGTGGTAGTGGCTTAGCACCAATTAAAGCAATTTTGGAGGGCGGTGTTAATGATCAGATTAAAAGAGATGTAATATTTTTATTTGGAGCAAGAACTCAACAAGATTTATATTCCCTTAAAGAAATCGAGGAAATAAAAAATAACTGGAATAAAGAATCATCGTTTAAATTCATTCCTGTTTTGAATATGGAGCCAGAAGACAGTGACTGGAAAGGCGCAAGAGGCATGGTTACGGATTATTTTGAGGACGAGGTTGTGAAAAAAGAGAACCTAAATATAGAAGGCTGGCAAGCTTATCTCTGCGGACCGCCTCCTATGGTGGATGCTGCAGGTGAATGTTTGACTAGAAATGGTATTTTAGAGGATGAAATATTCTACGATAAGTTCACAGATGCGAGTAATTCGTAGCCTCTACTATTTTCCTCATTTTTCCATTAAATTCTTTACAAAACCCTATAATTAGATTAACTTAAATCTACGATAAATGATTAATAAATATCACTATATCGTGAAATGCTAATATAAAAGGAGAGTAAATATGGGATTTCTATTCGGTAAAACAGCGCAAGGCACTTATGTCGTTGTAGCTTTCTGGATAGCGTGTTACTACTTCTTCAGCAGCATGTTCCCACAGTGGCATTTCGCAGCAGGCTCAGCGCCTGGTTTAGCGGGATGGCCTATAGCATTGCTTATAGGTTTCTTGTTAATTGTAGCTAACATGATCAGTGTCTATCTTTTCATCAAAGTTGCAGGTAACAGACCATGGGAATGGTTTGAAGATGGAGTCTACGGACCAGGAGACGAAGGGTAAAAGAATTGCAGCGGGAGCTGTAATACTTTAAGGAGTCTTACAAAAGGGATTTAAACGGGGGAAATTTGTTTTAATTTCAATACTGGACGTATGTCCCCAGCCATAAGACGTTATATATATATATAAAATGAGGAAAAGTTATATGAAAACTTTTAAAAAAGATTGGAAGCTAGGAGCTGCCGTCGGGACAGCGCTGTCTCTAGGCTCTGCTGGCGCAATCGCAGGACCACATGGGTTCGATCTTCATAACGTGTTACATGGTGCATCAGCCTCTTTTGCTGGTACATCGATTGCTCACGTTGAGGATCCAGTATCCGCAGTGTTTGGTAACCCTGCAACATTAACAACATATTATGGTGGTACTAACTTTATGTTTGGTGCTACATTCTATATGCCACGTGCAACTATGAAGCATGATGGATCAGCCGGATATGCGGTGGGCGAAGTTGCGTCACTTGTTGATATTGATGAGGGTGCGGCGGGTAACACTGCTGCATCTTACGCATTCGACGCAACATCTAAAGCTGATGTATATGCAGTTCCAACTGTCGCTGTTACACAGGATTTATCAGGACTTGGTATACCTGTTGTACTTGGTGTTGGTGTATCTGCTACATCTGGTATTGGTGTTGACTACAAGCACTCATCAAATTCACTAGGTGCAGCTGCTGAACTTATCAACCTTGGTGTGAATGCTGGTATAGGTATGAAAATGTCTGATACATTAGATGTTGGTGTAGCTATGACTATCACTTACGCTATGTTAGAAGCTGGTCTTACAGGTTCTGGTGGTATGACTCATGATATAGGTTTTAGAGGTACTTTAGGTGCTCGTAAGAAAATGAGTGATGCTATGACCGTTGGTCTATATTATCAAACAGAACAAGAACATCAGTACGATAACATTCATGTGACAAGTTTTAATGGTAATACACCAGCTATCACATCTACTATGGCTACAGTAAAATGTAACGGTGATAGTGTTGGCACAACAACTGGCGTATGTCGACAAGATCTTGAAGTTCAACAGCCTTGGAACGTAGGACTAGGTGTCTCTATGGATATGGGCAATGGACTCATGGTAATGGGCGATATCACACACAAAGCTTGGTCAGATGCAAAATTCTTTAATGAGTTTTATGATGATCAAAACGTAATATCAATTGGTGTTCAAAAGACTATGGGTAACTTGAAGCTACGTGCTGGTTATGGTTATGCAGATGATCCTCTTCTTTCAACTGTAAAAGTTGGTCAAGAAGTGGCAACTATCGGTGGTGTAAACTCTCACGGTAATGCATATACATCTCCAATGTATGGCTTATTCATGTCTTATTTCCAAGCTATGGAAACACCTGTGATTTATAAACATAGAATCGCAGTTGGACTTGGAGTTGAGAATTTCTTAGGTGTTCCATTCCTAAGTTTAGATTCTCATGTTGCAGTTCAACTTGAAGAAGATAAATGCTTTGGCTCAGGCCAAGCAGGTCAATCTACATCTACTGGCTACTATAATAATGCAACCGTAGGTACTGCATTAGCTGGTGGTCTTGCATCAGACGGATGTACAGCAAGTGACCATACAAAAGCAACAGTTTCATCATTCCACTTAGGTGGTGCTTTAACTTGGAGCTTCTAAGTTAGGCGATGAAAAAGTATTACAATGACGTAATACAAAAAAGAATTGGGGGGGAGACTAAAATCTTCCCTCCGATGTTTAATATTAAACAATAAAAGGAGCGCGCAAATAATGAAAAAACTTATATCAACTTTATATGGTATGTTGATGTCAGCTTTTCTTGCAGTAGCACTTGTACCAACACAAGCATTCTCAGACGAGACATGCATGTCACCATACATGGCTAAAATCGTAGGCCAAGAGGACTATGTTTATGTATGGACACTAGGTCAAGTGGGCGTTGGAGATGAACAAGATAAACTGGTTACAATATCAGTTAATCCAAACTCTCCATACTACGGTCAAGTAATTGGACACGTTTCTGTCGGTGGTCGTAATGAGGCTCATCACTCTGGATTTACAGATGATAGACATTACCTATGGGCAGCAACACTCGACACCAGTAAAATTTTCATATTTGATGTTCATACAAACCCAAATAAACCAAAACTTCATAAAGTTATCACTGACTTTGTAAAAGCTTCTGGTGGGATTGTTGGACCACACACAACATATGCATTACCAGGAAGAATGATGATTTCTGGTCTTTCTAACAACCAAGACTTTGGTGGAAGAACAGCACTTGTTGAATATACAAATGATGGTACATATGTAGCTACATATCACATGCCTCATGATGAGAATTTATACGGTGCTACTAAAACAGGTCAAATAGCAGACGGTTATGGATATGATATTCGTGCATTACCACGTCGTAATGTAATGATTACATCTTCATTCACTGGTTGGAATAACTACATGATGAACTTAGGTAAACTTATGGGTGATTCTGAAGCTATGAAACGTTTTGGTAACACAGTCGTAGTTTGGGATTTACATTCACGTAAACCTAAAAAAGTATTTGATGTACCAGGTGCACCACTTGAAATTAGATGTGCATGGGGTTCACAAAATAACTACTGCTTCACCACAACTGCATTAACCTCACAAATTTGGTTAATCTATGAGAAAGATGGTGAGTGGAACACAGAATCTGTAGCAACTATTGGTGATCCTGCTAAGATTCCTTTACCTGTTGACATCTCTATTACAGCAGATGACAAACACTTATGGGTAAATACATGGAATGATGGTATGACCAGAGTATTTGATATTTCAAATCCTCATAACGCTAAAGAAGTGTATACACATAAAATTGGTGACCAAGTTAACATGCTATCTCAAAGCTGGGATGGAAAGCGTGTTTACTTCACATCATCACTATTAGCTAACTGGGACAAAGCAGATGGACCAGAAAAAATGCCTCAATTCTTTAAGGCTTACCACTATACAGATGGTAAACTAGAGCAACAATTTGCTATAGATTTCCTTAAAGAAAAACTAGGCTTACCACATCAAATGAGATTCGGTGCATATTCTTTATATGCTAAATCTCCAAAAGATGGAGCTAAATTAGCAGAACTTTCTGAGTAAAGTTTTGTCTAAGTTATTAGACACCCTCATAGGTGGTTAATAACGTGAAATGGCTGAAAACGTTGAGGCCGCTTAATTAAGTTTAAGCGGCCTTTTACGTACTAAAATAAAGGTTGTTTGCTCATCAAAATAATCTACAATATTAGAATATTAGAGGATATTAAGGATATTAGGGAGATGTTAAGGAGAGTCCTACTTTTATTAGTTCTACCACTGGCTGTATCAGCGCAAGAGGTTACATATGACAATTCTGTACTAGCACCAGGCTGGACAAGTTTGACATTTACTCCACCTAGCCCATCATCCTACACACTAGCAAGTTTCACACCAGCTAAAGATGGAAACGTTATCAATCAGTTACAACAAAAAACATCATTGCATGATTTATATGATGGCAAAGTTACTTTACTTAACTTTATGTATACAACATGTACTGATATTAATGGGTGCCCGTTAGCAACTGCAGTATTCCATAAGATACAACAAAAATTATCAAAAGATCCTGAGATAGGAGATAAAGTTAGGTTACTGAGTTTAAGCTTTGACCCAAAAAATGATACACCAGAAATAATGAAATTATATGGTGCAGGAACTGAAAAACATTCTGTTGACTGGCAATTCATTACAACTAAAAATGCTGATGTCTTAGATCCTATCTTAGACGGATATCAACAACGAATTATTAAAGAATATGACGATCAAGGAAACTATATAGGTTCTATATCGCACATTCTTCGAGTATTTCTTATTGATGAAGAAAAACAAGTTAGAAACATTTACAGCGTATCTTTCCTTCATGCAGATTTAATCATAAATGACATTAAAACTTTATTAGATCCGAATACAAAAAATGGAACACTTGTAGCTGCCGCAGATACTAGCTCGAAGCTTGATGCTGTAAAGTCTCAAACTTCAAAATTGTCTAAACCGGGCGATAACAAAGATGGATATTATGATAGAGACTATGAAAGTGCTAGTAAAAGCCTCCATAGAGCTGGTAAACCAGCTGATCTTTACACTATGGCAACAACAAAACAACTTGGATTACCTGAGCCTAAATTTCCTGAAGGAACAAACTTAACACCGAAGAAAATTGAATTAGGTAGAAAACTATTTTTTGATAGACGTTTATCTCATACAGATACAATCTCATGTGCAATTTGCCATGTTCCTGAAATGGGGTTTGCACATAATGAACTTGCAACAGCCGTAGGAACTGAAGGACGCTCTGTTCCAAGGAACGCACCAACTGTAGTCAATGCAGGTTTCTTATCAAGATTTTTTCATGATGCAAGGGAGAACTCTCTTGAAGATCAAGTTTGGGGTCCACTTCTCGCTCATAATGAGATGGCCAATCCATCACCCGGCTACCTTCTAAATAAGATAAGATCAATACCAGATTATGATGGTTTATTTGAGGATGCTTACGGCGTTGGTCCAAACATGGACTCAGTAAGTCGTGCGCTTGCAGCATATCAATACGCTCTTGTAAGTGGAAACTCACCATTTGATAAGTGGTATTACAATGGCGAGTCAAATGCAATATCTAAATCTGCAAAAAGGGGTTTTAAAATTTTCAAAGGAAAAGGTAATTGTGTTGCCTGCCATCTTGTAAATGATGAATACGCATTATTTACTGATGAGAAACTTCATAATACAGGTATAGGCTTTAAATCATCTATGTATGTTGAGCCCCCAAGAAAGAAAGTTGTCCTAGCACCTGGTATTGAAGTTGATGTAGATACATCTGTATACGCCAACGATTCTGCTTTTAAAGATGAGATTATGCCAAACGACCTTGGTTTGTACCTTATTACGCAAGACCCTAATGATCGTTGGAAGATTAGAACACCTCAACTGAGAAATGTGGAGTTGTCTGGTCCTTATATGCATAATGGACAACTATCAACACTTAAAGATGTAGTTGAGTTCTATAATCAGGGTGGAGTAAAAGAGGTAGGTAAGATGAAAAATGAAACTATCAGTCCACTAATGTTCCCATTGAACTTAACTGATAATGAGGTTAATGATGTAGTTGAATTTCTAAAAACATTAACTGGATCTAACATGGATACTCTTGTGCTTGATGCCTTTGCTGCTCCAGTAGGTGATGTGTCACTTAAGGATCCAAATTGGTTTCACGATAACAAACTAAAATACTAATATGAAAACATTAATAAAATCGAGCATAATTATGCTCACATTAATTATTAGTCCTGTTCAGGCGAATGATATGCTAATGGATCCGATGCCTGCTGCGAATCCAGCTCCAGATTTTAACCTAATGGGCATGGACGGGAAAACTCATACACTTGAGGATTTGAAAGGGAAATTCGTACTAGTAAATTTTTGGGCCACATGGTGCAATCCTTGTAAAGTTGAAATGCCTTTATTGGAGAAGTTACATCAGACTCTTGAAGGAGATAAATTTACTGTTTTAGGATTACATGTTGGACCTGGACCAGAGAATATAGAGGAGTTTCAAAAACTTATGCCTATATCATTTCCAATTTATGTTGATATGGACCTGGAAGTCAATTGGGGTGTTCCAGGATTACCTACAACTTTCCTTCTTAATCCTGAAGGCAAATTAGTCTATAGAGCTGTTGGTAAAAGAGAGTTTGCGTCTGAAGAAATGATTAACTTTTTAAAGTCAGTTATTGATAATTATGATTTTGCTCAAAGTAAGTCAACTAGGCTAGTATCAAACTATAAATAATTCAACTAACTGCCTATTATTTTTTGTCCCAAAATATCTCTTTGGCGACGAGCTTTTTAATAAATTTTTTTTCAGTATTGAATTAATTTTTATTTTGTAAAAATTGTAAAAAGTAAGGTCTGTATCGTTAGCTTTGATATACTCTTTACAAACGGACTTGTCTTTTATAAAGAATGTACCTCGTCGAGCATTTTTACAAAAATTAGAGCCAATTTTCCCTAGAATTGTTACTGATCCTGATATTAACTCCAAACATGAGTTTTTACCTATAGCACCTCCTATAACAATATTTCCTCTTCTCATCCTGATAATGGAATTATTTCCAACATTTTTTTGAACGTATATAAAACCGTCTACTAATCCTTCGTTCATGCTGGTTGGTAAACAACAAAAGCCATCATCCGCACTACCTAGAATATAAACAGAGCCACCTCTCATTCCAGAACATGCATTTTTACCAGTATTACCATGTAATGTAATCTTTCCACTACACATGCCTCTAGCAAGCCCAAATCCTGTATCTCCGAATATAGTAATTTCTTTATCTTTTAGATTATTACCAATATTATCTAATCGCTGATTCGAGTTCTTAATAATAATATTTTTGTAGTTATTTCCAGATACATCAAATAGTTTAGATATTTTATATATTTTACTACCGTAACTAACAGCTATGTTTTTTATGTCTGATAGACTTGTTGTATTAATTCTAGATAACCAACTCATATCGAGTCTTTGTTTATCTTTGATTTTGCATTTGAAGATTAAGGGTTTCATTTCAATATTTTCCTTAAATGGAAGTGATGTTGCCCTAATTTTCCACCATAATTACCTGCTGAAATTGACACTATATCTTTTTTGTATTTTGATTTCGATATAGCGATCAATGATTCTCGTATGCCTTTATCTATATCCTCTTTAGTGAGTCCATTTATAACAATTTCCATCACACAATTAACACTCTTATGCAACTTACTTCCTGTTATGCCACTAAGCGAAGGACAGAAAGCATCATTTGTGGACGCAATTAACGCTTTATACTTTGAGCCCACTTTTGATCCAGATCTAACAACTCCACCTGGAAATGGTGTAATTATATTATCAATATTACTCATTACATCTACTGCTATCTCACAAGCTGATAGGCACGAACTCCTAGACTTTGCTAATAATAAGAAATTACCCCCACCAATGGCTGGTACACGTGCAGTCATCTCCTCACACATAAACTCCCCATCCATTACAGGTATCCTCCAGAATCTTTTTTTATTGATACGTTTTGATATTTGATAGCCATCGCCAAAGTATTTTAAATTCTTACCGAGTGGAATCATGTCCTCACCGTCTAAACCTGAAAATAATGCAGTAGTTGGACAAGTTAAAATACATTGTCCAGCTCTAGTTTCAAGTTGTTTTTCTAATTGGCTTCGTGACATTGAGAAAAGAAGTATAGAATATCCAGGTCTCCCGTCTGGAGTTTCCTTAGTTTTCAACTGCCTTTCTATGCCTGCTTCTACTCCACAAGCAATCACAGATGTTGCAAATCCAGTAAAAGATATAGCTGCGTTTTTAGCCCATTTTACATTGTCCGCTGTTACAATGATTCTGCTTGCCTTCATATTAAAAGCTTCAGCAAACGTATTCTCAATGGCTAGCCCGTTTATTTTCATGATATTCTCTTTCTTGCACATTTAATTTCATTAACATGAGATCCTATAACCTCTGACATCTCATCATTACTAATAGTATAGTTCGGCAATTCTATAGTGTGGTATTTATCAAAGTATTTTTTCAACTTTTTTTCTATTGATGCATCATACTCTGGCTTAACTACTTGTGTTTTACCCCATGTATATTTTTTTATTTCCCCATTTTTGACTACAACATGACCATCTTTAATAACATGTGTAGGACTTGCGAACATATCCTCTATGTCTATGATGTTACTGTCGTAGACCGTTATGTCTGCATCAGCTCCCTTGGATAATGAACCTTTATTTTTTAAACCTAAGATCCTAGCAGGTGCAGATCGTGTCATAGTTGCAATTTCTGACATTGTATATTCTCTTTTAATGTCTTTCAAAATTGTATGTTTTGAGATATCGACTGACATCTGATCTAGTAAATCATCTCTGAATGTCTTATCCATCAGCAACTTTATTAAATGAGGGTATGATGTAAAAGGCGCTCCATTAGGATGGTCAGTAGTGAGAAATATTTTATCTGGGTCTTCTGTTAAAAGAAATGTTTCAAGCCCAATTGCCCATTGCAAAGCATTTACAAAGCTTTGGTCTGTGTACTTGAATGGCACTACACCGCAACCAGCCTCACACTCGATGTCCATGCAAAGCCATTTATCTGGATGTGCATGACTATGATTAGCGTGTTGTTTCATACTATCACCTGACATCGTTGCTGTTTGCCCAAATAATACTTGACCAACATCGCATGTAAGATTTGGTATTTTATTGACATAATCCGTTATCTCAGCCGAAGCAGATGAAAAATTACGGTCTCCATTATTACCATAGCTATGAAATTGTATGTGAGTAATATGAACAGGCAAACCTTCAGCAGCTTTAATTGTTTCTATCGTTGATTTAAAATTACCTGGTACACCCAAGTTGCTGCAGTGGACATGCAAAGGATGTGGTACACCTAGCTCATAAACAGCTCTAGCAAGTATGCGCACTATTTTTCTTGGTGTGATTTTATATCTTACCGAATTTTCGTCAACATTAAGTGCTCTTTGATTAAACTTGAAAGCATTTATTCCACCTGGATTAACAACTTTTATCCCGATACACTGTGTTGCTTTTAATATAAATGCCACATAATCATTAATCTCAGATTGATTAGCACCTCTTGAAATTAGATCTAATAGAAAATCATCATTTCCTAAAAGCGCATAACCACCTTTATCTATAAAGGGTGTGTCAGCCATTTCAGCATGAGATTGTCTTGCGTTTATTGGAAGCACAGCAGGCTCAAAGCATGATGTATAGCCCATTTTAATATATTGAAGACCAGTTTTAAGTGTGCTGGGGACAAAATCAGCAGTTAAATCATAATCGTTATCACTGTTGTTATGAAATTCTTGTAGCATTAATCTAGCTATGTTTACCTTGCCACCACCTATATGCGTATGTAAATCAATAGCGCCTGGCATTATGATTTTATTCCTACAATCGATAGTCTCAGCTATCTTTTCGCTTAACTTTTCTGTGATTTTTCCATCTTTGATATAAATATCTTTCTTTTTATTGAAAACTTTATTTATTGGATCAAAGACATTACCATTTTTTAAACAAAGAGTAGGCATTATTTGATTATCTCTCTTAGTATCTGTTGAGCGCTTTTATAGGGAGATAGCCGCAGCGAGGACAATGGCAAGCTCACAACATTATCTGTTCTGAATACATGCCCTTTGTAATCTACGCCTGGAGTACCGCATGGTATAAAAACATCAGGTTCAATATTGTATTTAGTGGATGGACTTCCAATGACTATATTTTTATTTTTTTTATTAAGATTTAACTTTTTCTCAGATAGAGAATTAATATATATTACTAAATCTGAATTCCCCGAATTGATTAATTGAGTTGCTTTATATGCATCTTTGTCGTACTCAAAGAATTTTCCAGTAAATTTAATTCTCGATGGGAATCCTGTCATCCAACCCATAGTTTGTGAAAAACTAACATCTCCATCATTACCTGCAAGAGACAAACAAGCAGCTCTCATTGTCTTATTTAGAGCAACAACATATGCAGAAATATTATATATAATTTCATTACACTCTTTGTAATTATTAAGCTCTGAGGTTGCCCACAGAATTGATAAATACTTTGAACATTCAATGCTAGTAAGCAACTCATCAAAAAACTTATTACTGACCGAGGATATATTTTTTTTATCAGTAAAACTATCCAGGAGATCAGATATATTTTTATTATCAAAATCTATATACGTTATCCTCTTATCCTTTATATCGCAGTCTCTTTTATTATTTTTTTTATTTCCGATTACATATATTTTTTTATTTTTTGGATTAATACTGAAGCTATCCTTAGTAGCTAAAAACTTTGTCATTAAACGGGGATAAGTTTTAAATAGATTATTTGAGAACACAATAATGACATCAGACTTATTTTTAATCTCTGTGAGTGATGTAGCCATGTATCCTCGCCTCTGGTAGATGCTAATATTTTTCAAAAAAACACTACTGTTAACATGATCAACAATACCATTAAGCTCTGATGCAGCAGATAATGACTCTCGAGTTATATTTACATCAACACTGGAATTAAAAAAAACTGTCTCTTTCGATTCTTTTATAAGCTGTCTAGAATGCTGAAATGCTTTTTTTTGATCACAGGGATTTCCTTTGATTGAAGAGGATATTTCTCTAAACTTTGCAAGATTAAGTTGCTCAAATTTCGAAACACATGATTTGGGAATATTATTTCTAACAGACAGCTTACTGTCATCAACTGTTATTTCTAGGTCATCGCAGTGGAGAGAGCAAAAAGGACAGACGACATTCTTGTGGTTAAGAGAATCTGATATCTTTGGCATAAATTATTTTACATCAATAATAAATAACTTTACATGGATAAACATTAATATATCCTATTTTTTATGGTTGTGGATAAGTCATTCAATGAAGTTGAAATCATCACTAATTCTAGGCTTCATTTTGGTTTTTTGAATTTAAAGTCATCAAAATCTTACTCTTATGGTGGGATGGGACTATCCATAAATAAACACCCCACTATTTTAACTGTCTCAAAAGCCTCAAAATTTGAATCTAATTTAAATAAAACTCTCAGTGACAAAATACTTCATTTCATAGCTGACAATAAACTAAGTAAGAAAATACGTATTGATTGTGTTGATAGCCCACAAAAGCACATTGGGTTAGGGTCCGGGACACAATTAATACTGTCAATCGAAGAGGCATTATCTAAATTTTATCGATTTAAACAAAGCATTAATATTTTTAAAAGGAACTACAGGTCAGGAGTTGGTGTAAATTCATATAAGAATGGGGGATTTATTGTTGATGCACCAAAGAATAACCTTCAGTCCAATGAGATAATTTTCAAAACCAGTTTTCCCAAAGAGTGGAAGATAATATTGATATTCGATTCTAAGGCTAAAGGACTTCATGGCAGTTCTGAAAATAAATTTTTTTCAACAGACACCACTAGATCATTAAGGAAAAAACTTTCCGATTTAACACTAAATGAGATAATACCGTCAATAATTTACAAAGATTTTGATATTTTTGCCAGAAGCCTTACACAATTTCAGGAACTTAATTCATTATTTTATTCTTCTATTCAAAAATCTAGCTACCTTAGTCATGATATCGCCAAGGTTATAAAAAAAATCTCAATGAACTTCAATATTGCTGCAGGACAAAGCTCATGGGGACCAACTTCTTATATGTTAATCGATCCTAAAAATGAACATTATGAAATTATATCTATTTTAGATAATGCAATAAGTATGTATAATAACCTGTCATACGAAATCGTAACAGCCAAAAATAATGGTCGAAAACTATCATATAAATAGGAGATTAAAATGGAAAAACCACACTTATTACACCTAATCACATCAGAGAAAAATGCAAGTCCATTTGATGTAAACATGGCTTATGATGCTGGCTGGACAAACATTACTCCCTATACGAATGTCGAACAATCTGAAATACAAGCGTTAGTTCAAGATGCAATATTTTCTAGATCAACTTCAGCGCTTACGAGAACAGGTATATTTTTTGGCGGTAGAGACACACATGAAGCGATGGATATGATAGAAGAGGCTAAAAAGCACATGGTTCCACCTTTCGAAGTCTCAGTATTTGCTGATCCAAGTGGAGCATTCACAACAGCAGCTGGCATGGTTGCTATAACCGAAAAACATTTAAATGACAAATTTAACCAACAATTAGATAAATCAAATGTTGTCATACTTGGTGGGACAGGCCCTGTAGGCGTTGCGTCAGCTGTGATATGTGCTAAAGCTGGTGCTAATGTAACGCTTGTTGGACGTAGCCTAGAAAAAGCTGAAAAGATTGCAAGTATATGCAATGATCGCTATGAATCTAAAAATGTTCAAGGTGGCGCAGATGCAGATAAAGGAGATTACTTTAACACTGCAGATATAGTTCTCAATACTGGTGCAGCCGGTATTCAATTGATGACTGAGGAACACATCAAAAGTAGTAGTACTTTAAAAATATGTGCTGATACAAATGCAGTTCCACCATCAGGCATTGCAGGCGTAGACGTGATGGATAATGGTAAAGTCATCGAAATGTCTCCAAGTCAATGTCTCGGTATTGGTGCTCTAGCAATAGGAAACATCAAATATAAATCTCAACATGAATGCTTAAAATTGATGTACACATCTGAGAAACCCGTATATCTTGATTTTGAAGATGCATTTAAATTCGCACAAAAAAGCGTTTAGAGATATTCTTTTAATAGCCAATGGTCATGAGGTATACCTCAAAGACCTAGGTGAACATGTTGACAGTATACACCATATAGACTCGTACTCTGATAAAGAGGATCATCTAGACTCGCTGGATTCCTTTAAGAATTATGTTCATAGTAATAATTTATTAGATAAAGGAACAAAGGTAGTATACGCATCAGGCCTAGAGGGAAAAAAAGAAATACATCAATACATTGAAGATAACTTCCATGTATTAGGTGTTCCATTAACTGAATTTGATAACATAAGCAATCTTAATAAAATAGATGATTCCTTGCTTAGTGATAAAATTAAAATCCCAGAAATGTCTGATGAGTTCAATTATAAATTTCTTAGTAAAAACTATTATAGTTCTGGAGGAATGGGGGTAGGCAATAATCTTACTCTTTCATCTACGTATTTCCAGAAATTTATTCCAGGAAAGACCTTTTCAATATCTTTTATCGCAAGTTCTAGTAATCCAACTATTCTAGGTTTCAATCAACTTTTCACTGTAAAAAATAATATAAAGTTTCCATTCCTTCATGCTGGTTGTATGACTATTGATTTTGATCAACCTTATAGAGGGTATATTGAGGATTGGGTTTCTAAAATTTCAAAATATTTCAAACTTACTGGTTACATCAGTATAGATTTTAAAATATATAACAAAAGCATAGAAATATTGGATATCAACCCGCGTCTTTCAGGTAGTTATCGATTATATACAAGAAAATATAATAACCTTATGAGTAACCATATGATGCTGAGTAATACCCTCGATATTAAGAGTATGCATTATCACTCTTATATTATTCTCTATGCAAAAAATGATATTAAAGTTGATGATAAAATACAAACTTTGCCAGATGTATCAGATATTCCTGATATTGGCGATGTAATTAAAAAAGATATGCCGATAATTACGCTAAATATAAAAGCAGATAACCAAGATGACCTTTATAAGATAATAAAAAGACGAATTAAAAGTGCTATGAAAATAATTGACTGTTATAATACTCAGCTAGAATATGAATAATATTAGTGTCAATAAATTAGTAAAACCTCTAGTAGAAAAACTTATAGAGTCTCATGAGAAACTTAATTTGGGAATCTCAGAATCTGATGGTGGAGCTAAAATCATTGATGCTGGAATAAAATCAAAAGGTTGTTTGGAAGCAGGTCGGCTTATTACAGAAATATGTATGGGTGGGCTTGGTTCAGTAAGCTTATCTATGACAAATTCAGCTCCTAATTGGCCTCTTTCTATACATGTTCATAGTACAGATCCGGTACTCTCTTGTCTTGGAAGTCAGTATGCAGGCTGGTCATTATCATTTGTACAAAATGATGACAACTTCTCTGCGTTAGGGTCTGGTCCATGCAGAGCATTAGCGGGTAAAGAGGAAATATTTAAAGATATTGGATATGAAGATAAATTTTTTTCTACTGTTGTTGTTTTAGAAGTTGATCAAACTCCGCCACAAGAAATACTCGATAAAATTGTCGCTGACTGTAATATATCTGAAAAGAATCTAACTGTGATATTAACGCCTACAAGATCACTATGTGGTACTACACAAGTAGTTGGAAGAGTCCTAGAAGTAGGACTTCACAAAGTCCATGAGCTTGGTTTCCCAATAGATAAAGTTATTGATGGCTTCGGATCAGCACCGTTGCCTCCTCCTGCACCTGATTTTTTGATAGGTATGGGCAGAACTAATGATGCTATTTTATATGGTGGCCTCGTTCATCTTTATGTTGATACCCCAAATGATGATGCTGAGGAGTTAGCAAAAAGACTCCCTAGTTCAACATCAAAGGATTATGGGAAACCATTTGCAGATGTCTTTAAAGAATATAAATATGATTTCTATCAAATAGATAAAATGTTATTCAGTCCAGCAAAAGTTATAGTATCAAGTCTGAAAACCGGTAAATCTTATACATCTGGAGATATTGATCTATCACTAATGGACAATTCTTTCAATAAATGACACGTACACTAATTCTTACTGAAAAGGAAGGATGGCATTTTCAACAATTAAAGTTATCTCTTACTAGAAAAAATCATTTAGTACAATCTGCATGCTTATCTGATTTCAGTATTTCATTGAATAAAAATAAAGTTATACTAAAAATTTGTGGTGAAGAAATTCCTAAAGTAGATAACATTCTAGTCAGGTTCATTCCAGGAGGCACTCTAGAGGAGATTGTTTTTTATCTAAATATTCTAAAAATATTAGAGTCTATGAATATCAGGGTAATTAATGATGCAGGATCTATCGAGCGTACTGTTGATAAGTTATATACATCATATTTACTAAATCAAAATAACATTAATACTCCAAAGACATTCGTAATGAGAGGATCAGAATCTTCATCAAGGTTCATCAAAAATTATAATTTTGATTCCTTGTTAATATATAAGCCGCTATTTGGATCACAGGGTGACAATATTAGATTAATCAGAGGATCGGATGATTTTAATAAACTCGATAATGCTACAAATATATATTATTTTCAGGAATACCTTGAGAATATTCCAAACTATGACTATCGCGTTCTAGTGATTAATAACAAGGATGATACTAATGTTTTTTATATGACTAGACATGGTGAAACATTTATTAATAACGTTTCAAAGGGAGCAACATGTACTAGAGAAGAATTAGATGATGAGATTATTGAAATGGCAATTAGATCATCTAGACTTCTTAATATTAACTTTTGTGGAGTTGATATAATTAGGTATAAAGATAAATATTATGTTATTGAGGTAAACAGTATTCCTGCATGGAGAGGATTGCAGGAAGTTGAATCAAAACAAATATCTGACTACATTATAAATTTACTCCAATAACACTAAATGAATTTATCTAATGTTAAAATAAAATTTAATCAAAAAAAGGTCAAATTATCGTATTTAACTGCATGTTCTTATGATGTGCAATGCATTAAACCTGGCAATGTTAATTATTTATCTGGCCATCATGATACATCAATCGATGATTTTATAAAGAGTTATAATATTACTTCTGATATAATTTCTATGCCAGATATGTCATTAGGGGCGAGAGTATATGAGTGTGTTAAGAGTACTAAACTAGCGGTTGATAATAATACAAACCTTGGAATAATCCTTTTGTGCTCAGTTTTCTCACAATCACTTCTTTATAATACCAACTCCACACTTATTGAATCTATAAAAAATGTAGTGATGAATTCTACTGTTCAAGATGTGAGCGATATATGTGATGCGATTTCACTTGCTAACCCAGGCGGGCTTAGTTCACATGACACTTATGATGTTAGGTCTAAACCTAATATAAGCCTCTTTGAAGTAATGAGAATTTCTTCAGATTATGATCAAATATCAAAGCAATTTTCTAGTTTTTTCAGTGACATTTTTAGTTTTATAATACCTATGATTCACCAATCTTTACAGAATATTAAAGACACTAAACTTGCCATATCATATAGTTTTCTAAAAATACTAGAAAACTACCCAGATTCCCATATTACTCGTAAATATGGTCATAAAATTGCAAAAAAGACTAGTAAAGAGGCCTCTGATTTGATAAAAATACTAGACGGGGATACTCGACATGAGTCATGGGGTAAAAATCTAATGTCTCTTGATAAGCATTTTAAAATGGCTCGGGTGAATCCAGGGACAACAGCTGATCTATTGGTCATTTCAGTGATGATTTATGATTATTTTATTGGAATCGACAATGTATAGAGTTGTGTCCGTTTATTAATAAACAAAAAATAGGAGATAATAATGGCAGTAGTCGACAAAGTATTAGTTGGTGAGGCACTAGTTGTAACCGAAGGTGGGGATAACGAAATTTCACATATCGACTTGTTAATGGGACCACGTGGTTCTGCAGTAGAAGATGCATTTTGTAATACTCTTTGTAATAACAAAGATGGTTTTACATCTTTATTAGCTGTAGTTTCACCTAACTTACCATGTAAACCAAGCACAGCTATGTTCAACAAAGTAACTATCAAAGGTGCTAAACAAGCTGTACAAATGTTTGGTCCAGCTCAAGCAGCTGTTGCAAGAGCGGTTACAGAATGTGTGGAAGATGGAACTATTCCAGCTGATGAGGCTGATGACATTTTCATATGCGTAGGTGTATTTATTCATTGGGACGCTGATGATAATAAACGTATCTATGATTACAATTTTGAAGCTACAAAAATGGCTATCAAAAATGCAGTAAGTGGTGAGCCTAAAGCGCAAGATGTTGTCGCTAAGAAAGCTACAGAACACCCATTTGAAAAATAATCAATTTTGATTAGTTAAATTAGAGCCAGCTCCCTGCTGGCTCTTTTTTTTATTAAATAATTACTTGTTTTTTTATTCATCAAAATCGAAGAAACTATAGCGCCAGATATGTTCATTTTACTCAACTTGTATAAATCGAATATAGAGTTAACACCGCCCCCAACGTAGTATTCTGCATCAGAGTATTTAAACATCCCACGTAAATACCGAAAGTCAGGACCTTTGTTATTACCTACATCAGAAATATTCATAAAAATAATTTTTTTCTTGTACGATGAGTTAAATTTTTTAAAATATTTAGTTCCAAGGAATCCATTTTTATAATCATAAGAATGAATATACCCTTTATATACATAATTAATTAATTTGATGTCATCACATGACTCACTACCTAATATAGGAATTATATTTCTCTTATTTAATTTTTTTATTTTCTTTGCTCCTAAATCTACCCAAAATATTCTATTTCTGAATATATGAGCTATTTTACAGATAATATCAATATTATTACCATCTCCATCTATCAGATCTAGATCCGCTATATATATTATAGATGGCCTGTATGTGACTATTAGATTCTTAATGAAAGTAATTGGATTTGATGAATGTGTGGTATTTAGATCTATGGGCATGTATAAACTTCTATTGCCTCGAACAGCTTTTACAACTTTACCTTTTTTTAGATCAATTGCGGGTATAATATTCATGATGAAAAAAATTCTTATATTTGAGTATATTACAGGAGGAGGAATCATAAATGAAGATTTGACCCATGATTTATTATATGAGGCAGAATTAATACTAGAATCCCTTATAAATGATTTTTCGAAAATAACTTATCCAAATTTTTGGTTGCTTCAAACTCCAAAAACTATAGCTTTTCAGATTGAAAAGTTTTTTCAGGGGAATGAAAAGAAAAAGGACTTTAATTTCAGCATAATAAAAAAAGAAAAAATAATTGAACTCACAATCGTTACTAATGACAGGCCTAAATTATTTTTAGATATAATTTCAATTTTTGTTTCGGAAAAAGTTTCTGTTTTGGAGGCAAGGATTTTTACTTTAGATGACAATAGTGTTATAGATACATTCAAGATATCTTTGGATGGAAGTGATTATTTAGAAAAAAAAGAAATTGAAAGTAAAATTGATAAATTAAAAATAAAATTAGAAAATTTTGGAAATGACAAGTTTTTGGATATTAACAATGATCTTTTGTTACAAAAAAACATTCATCAAAAAATAGAGATTAGCCTAGATAATACTACATCCTCAACTTATTCCATTTTAGTTGTCGTAACAAATAATAGACCAAGGCTTCTTTATGATATCTCAAAAATTTTAATAAAAAATGAACTTATAATTTCAACAGCAAAAATTTCTACCAATGGCGATTTTATAGAAGACAGCTTTTATCTAAGAAATAAATTTGGATTT
>CAJWPJ010000018.1 GCA_913045115.1 uncultured Gammaproteobacteria bacterium
GAATGGAAAAGGTTTTATTACGAGTGAAATCGATCTAGTGCAATTAGAATCTATCAGACAGAACTTTCCTGTGTTAGATCATATGAAATTGATAAAAAAATAATGAATATTATTAGAGACTACATTTTTCCTGACAATGAATTGAACCCAGAAAAGATCGAAGCAATTGTTTCAGAGGCATCAGGTAGAGCTATAGATCTATCAGATTTATATATGCAATACACTACAGTTGAAAGCTGGACTTGCGAGGATGGCATTGTTAAAAGTGGATCACAACACATTGACAGTGGTTACGGGGTAAGATCGATTAGTAATGAAAAAACTGGCTTTTCATATGGCAACAATTTCAATTTTGAGAAAATTATTCAAGCTGCAAGATTATCAAAGTCTATAGTTGATACCCAACAAGAAAAAAAAGTAAACCTCAAAGAATATGATGACTTTAAAAAACTCTACGTTTCCGAATCGCCATTAACTTCATTAAGTGATAAGGAAAAAGTTAACTTCTTAAGGGAAGTTGACAACTATATTAAAACTAAAGACAAAAGAGTGCAGCAGGTCATTATTAACTTAAGCGCAAGCCATGATTCAGTATTTGTAGCTAATTCTCTAGGAAGATATTGTTTCGATGATAGACCGCTAGTGCGATTTAATGTAATGGTGATTTTGAAATCAAAAGATCGTGTTGAGAGAGGAAGTGCAGGCGGTGGTGGCAGGTATACCTACGAAAGTATACTCAAAACAAAAAGACCTTACGAGTTGGCAGATGAAGCTATAAGAATTGCAGAAGTGAATCTTGATTCAATGCCATGTAAAGCAGGTAATACAACTGTTGTCCTAGGATCTGGATGGCCAGGTGTACTTCTTCACGAAGCTGTCGGTCATGGCCTTGAGGGTGACTTCAACAGAAAAAAAACATCCAATTTTTCAGATCAGATAGGCAAACAAGTGGCATCAGAATTATGTACCGTAATAGATGATGGGACGATAGATAATCGTAGAGGTTCTCTCTCTATAGATGATGAAGGAACACCTACAGCGAAAAACGTACTTATAGAAAACGGTATACTTAAGGGTTATATGCAAGACTTGATGAATGCCAAACTAATGAACGTTCAGCCAACAGGTAATGGTAGGAGAGAGAGCTACGCACATTTACCAATGCCACGTATGACAAATACTTATATGTTGGGCGGCACCTCCTCCTCAGATGAAATTATAGATAGTGTTAGAGATGGTATTTATGCAGTTAATTTCTCTGGAGGACAGGTCGATATAACTAGTGGCCAATTTGTTTTTACAGCATCTGAGGCTTATAAAATAGAATCAGGAAAAGTTACTAATTCAATTAAGGGCATGACATTAATAGGCAATGGGCCTGATGTACTCAAAAAAGTGTCTATGGTTGCCAATGATATGAAGCTAGATGATGGCGTTGGCACATGTGGTAAAGAAGGCCAAAGCGTCCCTGTTGGAGTTGGTCAACCAACTCTAAAGATTGACGACATTACTGTTGGAGGAACAGAAGTATAGTATGTCAAAAAGTTTCAAAGAAATGTCATCTAGATTGAAAAATATAATAGATGGTCTCGATAAGAATAAAGAGTATGAATTCCATTTCAACTCTGCAAGCGGAACAGATGTGACATCTAGATTTGGTGATTTAGAAAATATTCAATATCATAACGACGAGTCGCTAACAGTTACATGCATTGATGATAATAAAAAAGGTGTGGCCAGCACAAATAATCTGTCTGAGGAGAGTATTAATTCAACAATAAAAAAAAGTGAGTCGATCGCCTCATTTCTAGAATCTGATGATTACCAAGGATTGCCAAAAGAAAATCTAATTGATGAGCTTGAAATTGAATGCGGCATAAATTTTCCAAAGCAATTTACAACAGATGAACTTATTAGAATGACAGTAGAGTGTGAAAAGTCAGCCTTAGAATTTGATAACAAAATTAAAAACAGTGAAGGTTCTGAATATGCTTACTCGCAATCAAATAATTTAATTTTAAATTCTCACGGAGCTGTTGGTTCATACTCATCAACGAGCTATACCCTGTCCTGTGTAGTCATTGCCGAGGATAGTGATTTGAAAGAGAGGGATTACGCCTATTCAACAAGAAGAAACTTTGAAAAAACAGAGAGTGCAGAAAAGATAGGAAAATTAAGTGCTGAAAAAGCAATCTCAAGACTTGGCGCCAAGTCCATCTCAACAAGAAAGTGCCCTGTTATTTTGACTCCTGAACTATCTGTAGGTTTGTTCTCATCCTTTCTATCTGCAATCAATGGAAATAATATATATAAAAAAAATAGTTTTCTAATTGATCATCTTGGTGAAAAAATTTTCTCAGACCATATTTCTATTGAAGAGGTACCAAGCCTAAACGAGGGCTTGGGTACTAGACCTTTCGACTCGGAGGGTGTAAAAACATACTCTAAGGATATTATAAAAGAGGGTATACTTGACACTTATCTTTTAGATACATATTCTGCTAAGCAACTAAACCTCAAATCAACTGGAAACAGCGGATATTCAAATATCAATATAAGGTCATCAAAAGAAATGAGTGAAAATATCATTGAATCAGTAGATGACGGAATCTTAATAACTGAAATGATGGGTTCGGGTGCGAATCTTTTAACAGGCGATTATTCACGAGGTGCTTTTGGCTACCTTATACAAAAAGGTAAAATCTCTCACCCAGTCACAAATTTTACAATTGCATCTAATATGTTAGATATGTTTAAAAATATTGATGAGATAGGGTGTGATTTTTATCAAAACTCAAAGATCAGTTGTGGCTCAGTAATGATCAAAGACATGACTATTGGTGGAAATTAATAAAATAATTTGTTTAAAACAACAATACATGTAATAGTGAAACACATGCCTATCTATAAAATTATAACCTCAATCTTTCTAGTACTCTTCGTTTCAAATGTTAATGCATCCGATGGAAGAACTATGACAGATAAACTTACCTGTTACAATTATGAAAAACGTATCGTTTTCATTCTTGATTTAGAGAAAGATAACGAAAAGCTTAATAATATGAATTTGGCAGTTGTCAAGAGGACAAAAGATTCCATAGAATTAGTCGCACCTGATCTCCTTGTAAAATTTGACTCACATAATTTCATTATGAATGTGATGCCCACTAGAGCTTCCGAAGCATTAACAATGGACTGTACGATCGATTGATTATTTCCCGTATTTAGATTTTAAGATTAAATAACCCGTTATTGCAGATAAAATCGATCCAATAAAGATTCCAAGTTTACTACTATCAATTAAAGAAGCATCAGTGAATGCAAGCCCGTTGATAAACAAGCTCATCGTAAATCCAATCCCGCACAGCAGTGACAGGCCAAAAACATCTGTAAGTGTCACATTATCTGGCAAACTGAAAAGATTAGTTTTCATGCCAACATAAGTAAATAATGTAATACCGATTGGTTTTCCTACCAGCAATCCTAAAATAATCCCCAATGATAGAGGACTATAAACACTGCTGATCGTTACATCACTAAAATTAATATCACTGTTGAAAAAGGCAAAGACGGGTAACACTAAAATACCCACAAAATTATGAAGTTTGTGTTCAAGATGTTTGAGCATAGAGTGCTCCAGGTTATTTTTTGCATTATTTGGGATGGTAGTAGCTAAAAGAACTCCTGCAATAGTGGCGTGAACACCTGATTTCAAAACAAAGTACCATAAGAAAACTCCCAATACTAAATAAATATACATTTTTTGGTTGCCAGATAAATTTACAATTACTAAGAGTACGAAAACTACCAATGAATATAATAAGTAGACACTACTTATCTCTGCAGTGTAGAAAAAAGCAATTATCAAAACAGCGCCTAGATCATCAATAATCGCCAAAGATAATAGAAAAACTTTCAAGCTCAGAGGAACACTTTTACCAATAATTAAGAGCACAGCCAGTGAAAATGCAATATCAGTTGCTGTAGGTATAGCCCATCCAGACATGTTCTCTGGATTATTGATGTTGATTAGAGCATATACTATTGCTGGTGCTGCCATTCCACCGATAGCCGCAATGGCTGGCAATACCATTCGATCTAAACTTGATAACTCACCTTCGAGTATTTCTCTTTTAAGCTCTAGGCCAATAACAAAGAAAAAGATAGCCATCAGGCCATCATTTACCCAATGTGAAACCGATTTGGTAAATTCGAAATCACCTAGGTTTATAGGAATATCAGTATATTTAATATCGTAGTAAAGCGATTGTAATGGGCTATTAACAGTTATTAGTGCAAGTGTTGCGAAAAGGAGGAGAAGTATTCCTGATTTTTCTTCTCTAGAAAAAAAGTTCTTAATTGCTTGTGAAATATTAAAGGAGTTATCCATGTAATTTTATTATATCAGCTTGTAAGATTACCATACAGTCAAACAATAAGCATGGATAAATCTTTTGATTCAATATTTTTCGTTAGATCTCCAACAGATATGAAATGTACACCCTTAATCGAAAATTTATTTATGTTATTTAGATTAACTGAACCAGAAACTTCAATTTTAATTTTTGGCTTACTTGAAATAAAACTTTTTATCATAGCTGGAGTAAAATTATCCAATAAAATTCTTGAGATTTTTAAATTTGAGACCATTTCTGCAAACTTAAGTGTTTTTGCCTCTACTATAACAATTTTATGTTGTTTGATTGCTTTAGTGATTAAATCAAGTGATTTTGATACCAACTTCAAATGATTTTCTTTTATTAGTATTGATGATGACAGATCATATCGGTGAGGATGACAGCCTGCAGCTTTGCAAGCTTCTGAGAGCGGAAGTCGATACAGAGGTATAGTTTTTCTAGTGTGAAGTAATTGTATTTTTTTATTAGAGATTTTCTTTCTAAACCTTATACATTTATCATATGTGCCAGACATAGTTTGAAGGTAATTTAGTGCTACCCTCTCAGAGTTTAAGAGAGCATGATTAGTCCCATATATTTCAGCTATTATCTTATTTTTTTTTACAAGATCTCCGTCTTTGACTCTAAGTTTTATTTTTGTAGATTTATTAACGGATTTGAATACATCCGAAAACCATTTTAAACCATATATATGAAAAGATTCTTTTGCCTTGATTATGGCTTTGCACTCTTTATCCAGTTGCAAAATCTTTGTCGTAATATCTTTTTTATATTGATCTTCAGATAAGGCTAATTTTATGTGCTGCTGTCTATCCATTTAGGCCTTGAAACTTCCTATTGATTCGCTTGTCTGTCTAAAAATTACGGGAGCTAAAAGTATCAATGCGATTAAATTTGGAATAGACATTAACCCATTCATGATGTCCGCAATCAACCACATTAGATTTAACTCTACAGATGCTGCCACTGGTATAATGACAATCCACAATATTCTATAATAAATAATAACTCCTGATCCAAACAAAAATTCAACACATTTTTCTCCATAATAACTCCATCCGATAATTGTGCTGAAGGAAAACAGTATTAAACCAAAAATTACAATATATTTACCATTAGCTAGGAGGTTTTCAAAAGATGCGACTGTCAGCACCGCACCATTAATCTCTCCAACCCACTGATTACTCATTAGGATTATAAAAGCAGTTATTGTGCAAACAATGAGCGTGTCAATCAGTGGCTCTAGCATTGATATCATCCCTTGTTTAACAGGATTATTTGTTTTGGCGGCTGCATGAGCTATCGGAGAACTACCGAGTCCAGCTTCATTTGAAAAGACGCCACGGGCTACACCATATCTCAAAGCCATCCAAACTGTAGCGCCTGCAAAACCACCAGAAGCAGCAGTTGTAGTAAATGCCGATGTTACGATTAAATTAAATACATATCCAACTTGATTTGCATTTAAAATAATAATCAGCAAGCCACCAAGAATATAAACAAGAGACATTACAGGCACTAACTTCGATGTGATGTTTCCAATTGATTTAATTCCACCAAGAATTACAAGTGCTACTAATATAGCGATAACGATTCCAATTGAAAATGTTGAAAAACCAAATTCATTATTAATTACTTGTGATACAGAATTAACTTGAACACCGTTGCCAATTCCTAGTGCCGCAATCATACCTGCTGTAGCAAAGAGGTAGGCAAAAACTATAAATTTAGAAGTCAGACCATTCTTGATGTAATACATTGGTCCACCGATAGTCTCACCAAGTTCATTTTTCTCTCTATATTTGATCGCAAGAAATGCCTCAGCAAATTTTGTAGCCATTCCAAATACTGCAGAAACCCACATCCAAAAAATTGCACCTGGTCCACCGACGAATATTGCTGTTGCCACGCCTGCAATATTACCTGTCCCAACTGTTGCAGAAAGTGCGGTTGTGAGTGATTGAAATGAGGAGATTTCTCCACTTGATGAATCTTCCTCTTTTGAAAATAACTGTTTGAAAGCAACAGCTATATAAGTGAGAGTAAAACCTTTTAGACCAAGACTTAAAAATATACCTGTTCCAAGAATCAGAATTAGCGTAAAAGGACCCCAAATAAAACCACTAACATAATTTAAAATGTCATACATTATCTTTTTTGTGAATTACTTGAACTGCAGTAGTTCTATTTTCGTTTTCTTCTTGGAGCTCTTTGAAGATGAGATCCGAATAGTGGGGTATGTCGTATCCTTCTTTTAACTGGGTGCCTACAGTATGAGAGTGATGCTTAGATTTATAATCATTATCTACATGTCTGTTAACTAGAATAATAAACCCATCCTCAGTTAGAGCACTTAATGACTTATCAATAAGTTCAGCACTCATTTTTTCATCAAAATACTTTTCATCAATCAATATGGCATTATGTAATTTATTCAAATCAAAATTATTAATATCTGTAAGTATTTGCTTGTAATCTGATGGAATCGATTTTGGAAGATACTCGCGATACATTGGACTATCAACACGATTGTCTGAGTAAACTTCGACATTTTTTATATTCATATAATCACTACAAGAGAGCTCCATTCCAAGAAGAGCACTATCACTTATTACACCTAAGTGAACTTTTTTATTCCTACCATGATGATCAAGTATGATTTTTTCAATAACAGCACTGAGCCTCATATTTTCAACCTGATTACTTATTTCACTCTCAATTAAATCTTTATCATTATTCTCAAAAAGAGCGGGAAGTTTCTTATCAATAAAATAAGTAAATGTACTGTTTCTAACTTTAGGTTCCTTTTTTCCAATTCGCATTGACATCACACCATCGTTTTCTGCCCAGATATTACTCATACCCCACCATTTCTGACGGCTTTGGAAAGCTACTTCGAGAATACTCCTTGACCAGTAATTTTTTTCGACACCTTGTCTCTCTGCATAGACTGGAAAAATAACTGCACCATCTTTTTTAATAATGTACATCAGGTATCTTAAAAACTCTGCACCCCAGTTGTTTGCATATAGAGGAAAACTTATACCTAGATAAACCCTATCAAGAGAATGTTTTGGAAATGGATAAAATAGTGAGGGTAATTCCGATTCATTGTCGAAGTTAAATGAGTCTAACGAATAGCTTTTTATATTTTTACTTGGTTTTACAGCACCATGCTTATCACGAGTATCTGATGCATAATAATCAATGTCGTCTTCAATGTATTTGCTTGATTTATGGAATATTATATCTGTCATATATCTGATATTATAGAGGTAGATTTTATCATGAAGTCTAGACTATCAATAGTTAAATTCGAGAAATACCTATGATACTGTTATTACTTATTTCCATTGCAACTGTTTTTATACTTTACATAGTTAATTCACCCATAGTAGTAATTTTTTTTGTAATCTTCTCTTACTTTGTTATATATAGATTTTTATCCAGAGAGGGTAGGCTTATTAATGAGCCCTCAGTCAGAGTAGAAAAGGAAAAACAGAAAAATAAAGCAATATTCTTTTCTGAATACGATAAGAGTATATTCAATCAAAATACATTTCCTATGTTTATAGTTAATAAGAATTTTATTATTGAAAAGTCCAATGTAGCATTTAACTCGTTTGTAGGTAAAGATTCTAATAATATACATTTGTCCTTAGCAATGAGATCAAATGAGCTTAATGAAGGATTGAACAAAGCATTCGAGAAGAATCTTAAACTTGATGTAAATTTAATTATTTATGATCAAGTTCATCGATATGTACAAGCACAATTATTTCCTATCAAAATCGAAAAAGAAAAATTCGTGCTCGTTATATTAACCGATGAGACAAGCCAGAAAGTCTCTGAAAAAATAAAATCAGATTTCATTTCTAATGTTACACATGAGCTAAAAACACCTCTAACTGCCATTATGGGTTTTATTGAAACTATTGATGGACCAGCTAAAAATGATGAAAAACAAAAAAGCAAATTCCTTAGTATTATAAAAACTGAAGCTGAGAGAATGCAAAGGCTTGTTAACGATACATTAGCACTCATAAGGGTAGAAGAGACTGAGTATCAGATTCCTAATGAAAAAGTAGATATTTACCGCTGCGCATCTTCAGCTATAGATGCGGCGAAACAAACTGCAGATAAAAAAAATATTCAAATAAAATTATCTAGTTCTTACAGTCAAAATGAATTATTTATTCGTGGCAATGATGATCAAATTATAGAAATATTCGAAAATCTAATTTCAAATGCATTAACCTATAGCCAAGAGTCGACGACAATAAATATTAATTTTGAAGTAGGGTCTTCAGAGATATGTTTTATAGTAGAAGACCAAGGATGTGGTATTCCGAAACAAGACATTTTGAAAGTCACAGAGAGATTTTATAGATCAAAGAATGCAGCTCAATTTAAAAAATCTAGCTCTGGCCTAGGACTTTCAATTGTTAAACATATTGTTAATCGTCATGCAGGAAGATTAGTCATTGAAAGTGAAGAGAATACAGGAAGTATATTTAAGGTCTTCTTGCCTGTCTATATCGAAAAATAGCATCGTTAACAAATCTTTAATAAATCCTTAATTCGAGTTTAATTTTTAAGAGTTTTAATACTAAAATCAAAAAGATGTATCAAACTGGAGTAGACATGATTAGAAGTACAATTTTGACAATAATTTTTACCTTTATTTTTATATTTGACCTAAGTGCAAGAGAGAGCATATCTATAGTGGGTTCTTCAACTGTTTACCCTTTTTCGACAACTGTAGCTGAGGAGTTTGGAAGAAAAAATGCATCTTTTAAATCACCTATTGTTGAGTCAACTGGCTCTGGTGGCGGTCTGAAATTATTTTGTTCAGGATTAGGGCCTAATACTCCAGATATTACGAATGCATCTAGACGTATTAAATTGAAGGAGATTTCTCTATGTAAATCTAATGGCGTAAAAGATATTATTGAAATTAAGATTGGATTTGATGGAATTGTATTCGCAAATTCTAAAAATGGCATAGATTTAGAACTGACTACAAAAGACATTTATCTTGCTTTAGCTAAGGAAGTACCATGTGGTGCTCAAGATGATGTTACATGTGAGAATCAATCTAAATTATGGAGTGATGTTAACTCAGAACTTCCAGAACTTCCGATAATGGTTTATGGTCCCCCACCTACATCAGGAACACGAGATGCATTTGTTGAAATTGCTATGACTGATGGATGTAATTCGATTTCTTGGATAAAAGACCTTAAAAAGAAAAATAAAAATGAATGGAAAAAGCTCTGTAGAACTATTAGAGAAGATGGAAAATATATCGAGGCGGGCGAAAATGACAATCTGATAATACAAAAACTTAACTCTAACAAAAATTCTTTTGGAATATTTGGATTCAGTTTTCTTGATCAAAATAGCGATCAGGTAAAAGGTACAAAAATTAATGGTGTATACCCTACATTCGATGCCATAGCTATCGGAGATTATAAAATATCAAGGTCTTTATATTTTTATGTTAAAAAAGCTCATATAGGCTCTATACCTGGCATTGAAGAGTTTCTTACACATTTTGTAAGTGAAGATGCAATTGGTGAAGATGGATATTTAATTGATAAAGGCCTTATCCCACTTCCTGAAGATGAACTATTAAGGTATGAAAATGATGCAAAATCATTGGCTAATATGAGGTATTAGAACAGAATTTTTTATGTGATACATGAAAATTAAACGAACTGTAACAAAAGTGTAACATTGAAATAATATATTCTTTGTAGATGACTACGATTACATATCTTGCGATTTTTGCACTTGCCGTCTATAGCTTTATAATCAATAAAAGTAGAGCAGTTTCATTAGCCAAGTTTAGCAATCTTCACTCTCAACCCTACTACCATGGAATATATTCAGCTGTTTTTATGTTCTTACCAGCTATAACATTGTTGATTCTATGGACGAGTATTCAAAATATTCTAACTAATCTAACAATAAAAGATTACTTTGGTGATATAAATGATCCAGGATTAGTTAAATTTTATATTAATTCAGTCATAGACTACTCAAGTGGTGTATCGACAAGAATCATTGAGCATAGTGGTTTTTTACCTGCAGTTGAAAGATATTCATCTCTAACATATACAAACAGTATCTTGAAGATTATAGTCGCAATCGGGTTGTCTGTAACTTTACTAAGATTATCAATGAAAACAGTCACAGTTGAATTTAAGGCAAGAGAATATGTTGAGCGATTATTTGTCATGCTTATGAAATTGTCATCCATTATGGCGATAGTTGTGACAGTAGGTATTGTACTGTCACTACTTTTTGAGACGTTAAGATTCTTTTCAATGATAAATATTTTTGACTTTCTATTCGGATTACAGTGGAGCCCGCAAACAGCTATTCGTGCAGACCAAGTTGCATCATCAGGTAGTTTCGGTGCCATACCTGTATTTGCTGGAACAATTTTGATATCTCTCATAGCTATGCTTGTTGCAGTACCAATAGGTTTATATTCAGCAATTTATTTATCACAATATGCCCCTTATAAAGTAAGAACTTTTGCAAAACCTATTATTGAGATATTGGCTGGTATACCAACAGTTGTCTATGGATTTTTTGCTGTAATTACCGTAGCACCTTTCTTTAGAGACTTAGGAGATAAAATAGCTCCAGGCGCTCTGAGCGGTGAGAGCGCAATCATAGCTGGAACTGTAATGGGAATTATGATTATACCATTTATAACATCACTTACAGATGATGCTATGAATGCAGTACCTAGTTCATTAAAGGAAGGCTCATTAGCAATGGGAGCAACTGTTTCTGAAACTACAAAGCAAGTTATAATCCCAGCATCTTTTCATGGAATCGTTGCCAGTTTTCTCTTAGCATTCTCAAGAGCTATCGGAGAGACAATGATAGTAGTAATGGCAGCAGGATTCGCTGCGAATTTAACGTTGAATCCATTCGAGAGTGTAACTACTGTTACTGTTCAAATTGTGGGTTTACTTACAGGTGATCAGGAATTTGATAGTGCTAAAACTCTCTCAGCTTTTGCTTTGGCGTTTGTATTGTTTTTTCTAACATTAATTTTAAATGTTATTGCATTAAATATGGTAAAAAAATATAGGGAATTATATGAATAATCTATCTCAGAGAAATCAAGCGGAGAGAAGATTTAAAATTTATGGATCCCTCGCTGTTTTAGTTGCAATCACTTTTCTTTTTGTTTTACTTTTTAATATATTCTCAACTGGTATTTCAGCTTTCAAAGCAAGTTATATAGGAGTTAATATAAACTTACCCGCTCAAAGTGAACGAAGCGATATTAATCCAAGAAAAGAATTTAAAAGACAAGTTTATGAGATGTTTCCACAGGTTAAAACAAGGAGCGACAAAAGGAACTTGATGTCACTTTTCAGTAAAGGCGCTATATATGAGTTTGAAGAACTACTAGAAAATTCTAACAAGGAAGATATCAATGGTTATCATTGGTTTTTAGCACATGCAGATGTTGATATGTATATCAAAGGCACCGTTGAGAGGCAAGGCAACGAAGCAGGGAGAATAAACCCCTCTAGAATGCAATATGTTGATGTTCTAGTAGAACAAAACCTAATTAAACTACAAGCAAATGAATATTTGCTCCATTCTGCGGATAGCAGAGAGCCTGAATTGGCAGGAATTAAGGGAGCTATTATAGGTTCGTTTTATGCGATATTAATTGCATTCATAGTATCTTTTCCGCTAGGTGTTCTATCAGCTCTATATATGGAAAAGATTGCTTTGAAAAATAAATTTTCTAACACTATCGAGACCAACATTAATAATTTAGCTGCCGTACCATCAATAGTCTTTGGACTTCTTGGTTTAGCAATATTTTTAAATTTTTTCTCTCTTCCAAGGTCTGCGCCACTAGTTGGCGGACTAACTTTAGCTGTTATGACTCTTCCAACAATTGTAATAGCGGCACGATCTGCAATTAAATCCGTCCCTCCGTCTATAGAGGAGGCCTCTATAGGTTTAGGCGCAAGTAGAATTCAAACATTACTTAATTTTACATTACCTTTAGCAATGCCTGGAATAATGACTGGAACAATTATTGGAATAGCAAGAGCGCTAGGCGAGACTGCACCTTTATTAATGATAGGTATGGTTGCTTTTGTTGTTGATGTGCCAGGGACACCTTTAGATCCATCAACTGCACTTCCAGTACAAATTTTTTTATGGGCAGATAGTCCAGAGCGAGCATTTGTTGAACGAACATCTGCTGCAATTATGGTATTACTTATTTTTCTAGTGCTTTTAAATTTATTAGCAATATACTTGAGAAATAAACTTGAGAAGAAGTGGTAGATAAATGACTGAAAAACTAAAAATATCAATTAAAAACTTAAATGTGTTTTATGCTAACAAGCAAGCTTTATATGATATTAATCTTAATATAATGGAGCGGGAAGTCACTTCATTAATTGGTCCTTCTGGATGCGGAAAGTCAACACTACTTAAATGTCTCAATAGAATGAATGATTTAATAGATATATGCTCAATTAATGGTCAAATTATGATTGATGGAACAAACATTAATGATTCTGATCAAGATCCTGTTCTGCTTAGGTCAAAAGTAGGAATGGTGTTTCAAAAACCTAACCCTTTTCCTAAATCGATTTACGATAACGTTGCTTATGGGCCAAAACTACATGGAATTGCTCAGTCTAAAGATGAACTTGATTCGATAGTTATAAAATCATTATCACGAGCTGGCTTATATGAGGAGGTTAAAAGTAGATTATTTGAACCGGGAACCGGACTATCTGGAGGACAGCAACAAAGATTATGCATTGCACGAGCGCTTGCTGTAGGCCCAGAAATAATTTTGATGGATGAACCGTGCTCTGCTTTGGATCCGATTGCAACTGCTAAGATCGAAGAATTAATTGAGGAACTAAAAACAAAATATACCATTGTGATTGTCACACATTCTATGCAACAAGCCGCTAGAGTTTCAGATAGAACTGCATATATGCATATGGGTGAGCTTGTTGAATCTGGTTTCACTAAGAATATTTTCTCGAATCCACAGCATCAAAAAACTCAGGACTATATCACAGGAAGGATTGGATAGTTTATTTAGAATTTTATAATATATAATGAGATATTATGAGTGAGTACAAAGAACATATAGTAAAGTCTTTTGATGATGATATAGAGAATATTAATCAATTGACCACCCAGATGGCTACTCTTGTAGAGGAGCAATTTAAACTTCTATATCATGTAATTGATACTGCTTCACCTGCAACAATTGAAGATATTTTAGAAAATGAACCTAGATTGGATCAATATGATGCTGAGATTCGTGACGCGGTTATTACAATAATTACATTGAGAGCTCCAATTGCAATAGACCTGAGAGCAACTTTGACAGCGTTGAGAATATCGACTGATTTAGAGAGGTTGGGTGACTATGCAAAAAATATAGCCATGAGGGTCGCTGCGTTAGAAACTGTTCCTGATACGAATATTAAAAATGATATTCTTAGGTTAGTCACACTTGTTCAAACACAAATGAAGGATGTTATCGATGCATATATATCTAAAGATACAAAAAAAGCAGAGCTTGTTAGAAAGAATGACCTGATAATTGATGAAAAGTATAATCTTGTTTACGATATCATTGTTGATCAGATAAAAGACAAAGTTTCAAAATTGAAACTACTTACTTACACTAAATTACTATTTGCTATAAAAACTCTTGAGAGAGCAGGAGATCATATTTGTAATATAGCTGAGGAAATACATTTCATCGTAACTGGCGATGATATTTCAACTACAAAGAAACCAAGTCAGTCTATTGAAAAGAGTTTAGAAGGTAGTAATAAATGACAGCTAAAATCTTCTCTGTAGAGGATGAAGAATCTTTAGTATCTCTTCTTGAATATAATATTAAGTCTTCTGGGTATGATTTCTATCATGCGGGCACAGCTTATCAGGGGATGATTGATATACAAAAAGTTAAACCAGATTTAATATTATTAGATTGGATGCTTCCCGATCAACCTGGTACAGAGATTTGTAAATTTATTAGAAGTCATGAAAGTTTATCAGAAACTCCTATTATAATGCTTACCGCAAAAGGTGAAGAGAGTGATTTGGTATCAGGTCTAAATATTGGATGTGATGATTATTTATCAAAACCATTTAGTCCAAAAGAGTTGATTGCAAGAATAAATGCTTTATTAAGAAGAAGTAAAAATAAAAATAAAGAAAGTATTCTAGAATTTCAAAACATAAAGATGAATACAGATACTCACAGAGTATATTGTTGTAATAAAGAGGCGAAATTAGGTCCTAGAGAATACAGCATATTAGAATTTCTAATGAAAAAACCAGGTCGAGTTTTTACAAGACAACAAATCCTTGATTCAGTTTGGGGAACTAATGTCTATGTATCAGACAGAACTATTGATGTACATATTAGAAGATTACGCCAAGCTTTGAGTACGACTGAGGAATGCAAAGTAATCAGAACAATAAGATCTTCAGGATATTCTTTAGACATTGAAGCTTGATTAGTAAAAATTCATAAAACTGAAATATTTCTACTATAAATATTTCATTTATCTTTATTAAAATCAGAATAATGAACTTGTATTATTAGTGCTATTGAAATAACAGGATCTTTATGAGATCTCTGTTTAGATAAAAAGGGAGTCAACATGAAAAATATATTTACTTTGTTGCTAGTTTTCTTAATTTCAAATTCTGTTTTTGCAGGACCATATTTGATGACTAAGCATGAATTTAAAATGAAAGATACAGATTACAGCAGTACTATCAATCATATAAGATTTGGACATTCTTGGAAAACAGAGGGTGGCTTAAAGTTATATGGCGAAATTGGTGCAGCTGAATCTGTTAGCCATGGTAAAGATATCTTAGATGGAGTTGCAGGAAAATCATATGAGTTTGGATTCAGTAAAAAAATTACCGATGCATTTTCTTGGAAAGGAAAGTGGGAAGGAATAGAGAATCACAATGCCAAAAATTCGCATAAGATTGAAATCAAGACCAAATGGAAATTTTAGTAAAATTAAAAACACACTTTATATAAGTAATAATTAGTTAGTTATTACTTATTAAGATTTTTCATCTAAATCATATATATACAGACCTTACTTACCAAAGTAGGGTCTTTTGTGGTATCTTATAGGCAGGAATATGTAATAAATCAACTAAACAAGAGAGGTCAGTTAAAATGCCTGCAGAAAGCATTCACAAAGACAATACTGTCACTCTCGATCAACTTTCAGAAGTTCTAGATAGCGGCGCTGTCATCCAAGCTAAAAATTTATTAAATTCTCTCTATCCATCTGAGATTGCAGATGTAATTGAAAGTACGCCAAGAAACAGAAGAGATCTTCTATGGACATTAGTAAGTGATGAAAACAAAGGTGAGACACTTGCTGCGCTCAATGATGAAGTAAGAGAGTATCTTATTGATGAACTTATCGATAGAGATGGAACAGAAGGGCTTGTCAAAATAGCTGAGAAATTAGATACCGATGATTTGGCAGATATCATTCAATCACTTCCTGATCACTTAACAAGAAAAGCATTAAAAAGTTTAACTAAGCAAAATCAAGAAAGGCTTAAAAAAGTATTGTCCTTTGAAGATGGTACAGCAGGCGGGCTAATGAATACTGATACAATTACAATCAGAAGTAATGTCACAGTTGATGTCCTTCTCCACTATCTAAGACGTATGAAAAGCCTGCCAGATCAAACTGACAAAATTTTTGTGACTGATAGAATTAATATGTACCATGGTTTTGTATCTCTAAAAGATGTTCTGGTGGCAGAACCATCAAAATACGTTTTTCAAATCATGCAAAAAGATGATGATCCAATAGACCCAGATCTTGGTGAACATGAAGTATCTAGAAGATTTGAAAATGCCGATCTTGTCTCAGCAGCTGTAGTAGATAGTCAAGGGTTCTTACTTGGTAGGATCACGATCGATGATGTTGTTGATGTTATCAGAGAGGAGGTTGATGAGAGTGTGTTGAATATGGCGGGTCTAAAAAAAGACGATGATATATTTGCACCAGTCATACAAAGTACTAAAAGGCGCACACTTTGGCTAGGTGCTAATTTTCTAACAGCACTTCTTGCAGCTGCAGCGATTGGAATTTTTGAAGCCACGATTGAGAAAGTTGTAGCGCTAGCGATATTGATGCCAATTGTTGCGAGTATGGGAGGTATAGCTGGAAGTCAAAGTCTTGCACTCGTTATTAGGGCACAAGCACTTGATCAAATAGGTTCATCAAACTCAAAACTTTTAATTCTTAAAGAATCTGCAATCGGATTACTCAATGGAATAATTTGGTCTGGCGTTATTGCAGCAATTGTCTATTTTTGGTTCGATAGTGTCTTCCTCGGAGGTGTGATTGCAGCTGCTATTATGATCAATCTTATCATTGGTGCTATCAGCGGGGTGAGTCTTCCACTTATTTTAGAGAAACTAGATATCGATCCTGCGCTTGCAGGCGGTGTCATTTTGACAACAATCACAGATGTTGTTGGATTTGTATCTTTACTGGGAATTGCAACTTTTCTAATGTGAGCATTAGTATATTTCAATAATCTTATATATAAGTAAATTCAACGAATTCACAAGTTATCCACAACCAAATCACAGACTTAAACACAATATATAGTGTTTTTAATGTTATCAAACCACAATATTTGGTGGTATAATTATTCCATAGCTTCTCATACCAGAGAAAATTATGTCAAAAAAAATAGAAGAACTTAATATAGAAACGCCTTTGAACGCAGCTGTAGCTGAGGAAGCATCGCAAGTTGAGCCAGTACCTGGCAGGTATAGAGTGATGAGAAGAAACGGAAAGGTGACGGCTTATGATCCACACAAGATTGTCGTTGCTATGACCAAGGCATTTTTAAGTGTTGAAGGTAGCAGTGCGGCCGCATCATCCAGAATTCATAATGAAGTTGAAAATCTTACTGATAAAGTAGACCAAACAATTAGGAGAAGGTTTCCAAACGGAGGTGTTGTACATATAGAAGACATACAAGATCAAGTTGAGCTAGCAATTATGCGAGCTGGATACCAAGATGTCGCAAGGGCATACGTCATATATAGAGAAGATAGAGCAAAAGCAAGAAAGCTTGGCGTTGAACAGGCAGATGATATGCCAATATCAAAAAATATGATACTTGATGACGGTTCATCAACACCAATCGATTTTATCAAGCTAAGAAATATTATTTCTGAAAGCTGTTTAGACATTGAAGATGTCTCAGAAGAATTAATTTTTGAGACCATAGACAAAAATATTTATGATGGAATAAAAAAATCTGATCTCTCTGACTCTATCTTAATTTCAGTAAGACCGCTTATAGAAAAAGATCCCAATTACTCTTATGTTCTTGCAAGATTGCTGTCTAATTCCATGGCAGAAGAGGCTTACGAGTTTCTTGGACTTAACACAAGTGATTTAAGCATGAGTGCAATGAAAAAATCTTACTCTGCATACTTCACTAACTATATTAAAAAAGGCGTTGAACTCAAACACCTTGATCCCGAATTACTGAACTACGATATTGAGCTACTTGCAAAGAATATCGATCTAACAAGAGATATGCAATTTACCTATCTCGGGCTACAAACACTCTATGATAGATACTTCATTCATCACAACGAAACAAGATTTGAATTGTCTCAGGCATTTTTTATGAGAGTAGCCATGGGTTTAGCAATTAACGAAGAGGACCGTGAAGCAAGAACAATTGAATTTTATAAACTATTGTCCTCGTTTGACTTTATGTCTAGTACACCTACGTTGTTTAATTCAGCGACACTGAAACCTCAATTGTCATCATGCTATCTATCCACTATACCAGATGATCTAAGAGGAATATTTGAGGGAATAAGTGACGATGCCATGCTTTCAAAATTTGCAGGTGGTTTAGGAAATGACTGGTCGCAGGTTAGAGCACTTGGATCTTATATAGAGGGAACTAATGGAAAAAGCCAAGGAGTTATTCCATTTCTAAAAGTTGCTAATGATACTGCCGTTGCGGTCAATCAGGGTGGCAAAAGAAAAGGTGCGATGTGCGCCTATCTAGAAACTTGGCACCTTGACATAGAACAATTTCTTGAACTCAGGAAAAATACAGGCGATGAGAGAAGAAGAACTCATGATATGAACACTGCAAACTGGATACCAGACCTGTTTATGAAACGCGTTCATGCCAATGAAGAGTGGACACTCTTTTCACCATCTGATACCCCTGACTTACATGATTTATATGGACTAGAATTTGAGGAAAAGTATACCGAATATGAAGACTTAGCAAAAACAGGCGGTATAAAAAACTTTAAAACTGTTAACGCAGTAGATATATGGAGAAAAATCTTGAGCATGCTCTTTGAGACAGGGCATCCATGGATTACTTTTAAAGACCCATGTAATATCAGATCACCACAACAACACAAAGGCGTAGTTCACTCATCTAATCTATGTACTGAGATAACTCTCAATACGTCTAAAGAAGAAATAGCAGTCTGTAACCTAGGTTCTGTCAATTTAGCTGCCCACATTACAAGCGAAGGAAAAATAGACACTAAAAAGCTGAAAGCCACAATATCAACTGCAATGAGGATGCTGGACAATGTTATTGAATATAATTATTACAGCGTCGATAAAGCTAAAAACTCAAACTTAAAGCATCGACCAGTAGGCATGGGCATCATGGGGTTCCAAGATGCACTCTATAAAATCCGTGTCCCATATGAATCGGAAGAAGCGGTTGATTTTGCTGACAAGAGTATGGAATACGTAAGCTACTTTGCGATTGAAGCATCAATGGAACTTGCGAAAGAGCGAGGAGCATATGAATCATTTGACGGCTCACTATGGAGCCAAGGAATACTACCGATAGATAGCCTCAAGAAACTTAAAAAGATTCGAGGTAAATATTTAGACGTTAATTTAGACGAGAGCCTTAAATGGGATGAACTAAGAGATAAAATAAAAGCGAACGGCATGAGAAATTCAAACACACTTGCCATAGCACCTACTGCAACTATTTCAAACATTTGTGGTGTCTCACAATCTATAGAGCCGACCTATCAAAATTTATATGTCAAATCTAATTTATCAGGCGAGTTTACGGTCATTAATCCTTATTTAATTAATGATTTGAAATCACGTGATTTATGGGATGAAGTTATGATAAAAGATTTAAAATATTTTGACGGACAGCTTCAACCTATCAACCGAGTTCCTGATGATTTAAAAGCTATTTACTCAACTTGTTTTGAGATAGATACTAGATGGTTAGTTGAAGCAGCTGCTAGAAGACAAAAGTGGATAGATCAATCACAATCACTGAATTTATATATACCTGACTCAGACGGTAAAAAACTTGATAGTGCATATAAACTTGCTTGGATAAGAGGACTTAAGACTACATATTACTTACGCTCATTGGGCGCAACACATGTAGAGAAAAGCACTTCTGATACTAGCGGTTCAAACTTAAACGCAGTTAAGTCAAATAACTCTGAAGTCAAACAATGTTTAATAGATGATCCAGACTGCGAGGCATGCCAATAATGAGTATATATATACCTGATTTCGTAATCTATTTAATAGCTGTTACAGCAACCATATTAGTGATTATGAAACTAAAAAAATTTGAAAATGAAAGAATTGCAACACTAAGAGAAGTTGAGAAAAATTAAAAGGAGATAATTATGTATAACTGGGATGACCCAATAAATGATGCACTTAGTAAACCAGACATAGTGCCAGAGAAAAAAGTGCAAGAAGCACAACACATAGAAACAATTAGTAATCATAGTGTGTCAGATTCAAATATCGACCATATGCCCGAACCTAAACCAACTGGAGTTGGTTCAACAGGTATGGAAGATATTGAACATGGCGCTAAACGCATACAGGTAGATGATAAAGCAATTATCAATTGTAGAGCTGATCTAAATCAACTCGTACCATTTAAGTACAAATGGGCATGGCAAAAGTATTTAGATGGTTCAGCTAATCACTGGATGCCAGAAGAAATACCTATGCATGACGATATTAAGTGCTGGAATGATCCTGAGGCACTTAGACCTGAGGAAAGAGAAATGGTTGAAAGAAATCTCGGATTCTTTTCAACAGCAGATTCTTTAGTCGCAAATAATTTAGTATTAGCCGTTTACAAACATATAACTAATCCTGAATGTAGACAATACTTATTGAGACAAGCATTTGAGGAAGCAATACATACACATGCATATCAATATTGTGTACAGTCCTTAGGATTGGATGAAGCAAGGATATTCAATATGTATCGAGAGCTCCCAGCAGTAGCAACTAAAGCTGAATGGGCATTGCCTTTTACACAAAGCCTTGGAGATCCAACATTTAAAACTGGCACACATAAAGATAACCAAAGATTATTAAGAGATTTAATTGCTTTTTATGTCGTCTTTGAGGGC
>CAJWPJ010000019.1 GCA_913045115.1 uncultured Gammaproteobacteria bacterium
CATCTGATAACTGCTTCATCCCAAGACTCACTCTATTTTTCTCTTCATCATACTTTAGTACAGAGACTTCGATTTCATCACCAACTTTTAAAATTTCTTGTGGATGGTTTATTCGTTTCCATGATATATCGGTTATGTGAAGTAGGCCGTCCATTCCGCCTAAATCAATGAATGCTCCATAATCAGTAAGATTTTTAACAAAACCTTTTGTTACATTACCCTCAGCATATTTTTCTTTTATTTCCTCTGAACTGGATGTTTGATCCATTAAAACTGCTTTTCTAGAAAGAACAATGTTATTTCTAACTTTATCCATTTTGATTATTTTAAAATCTAGAGTTTTACCCTCAAGATAGTCTGTTTCTTTTGTTGGTCGAATATCAACTAATGAACCTGGAAGAAATGCCTTAACATCCATAAGTTCTACTGTAAAACCACCTTTAACTTTCCCGCAGACTTTTCCGGATACAATTTCTTGATTGTTGAGATAATTCTCGAGAGTTGACCAGACTTTCTTGCGTTTAGCTTTTTCCCTAGACAGAATTGTTTCGCCATAGCCATCTTCTACTAAATCCAATGTTACATCAACAATATCCCCTATAGAGACTTCTAGTTCTCCATTTGAATTCATAAATTGATTTTTTGGGATGATTCCCTCAGATTTTAAGCCTGCATTAGTAATAACAAAGTCATTTTTTATATCTATTACTTTTGCTGGTATTATTTCACCAGGCGTCATGTTCAACTGCGAAATATTCGATGCTAATAATTTTTCAAATTCTGATAATGTTGCCATAAGCTATATTTAATTAATTCTCTGTAATAGTATACATTTTTAATATTTTATCAACAATTGCATCAGGTTTTAGTTCGGATGTATCAATTATTTCGGCATTATCGGGGACTTTCAGAGGTGAAAGTGTTCGATTCATATCACTTTCATCTCTTTTCTTTAGTGACTTGTATACACTATCATAATTCACATCATCGCCTTTCTTTCTGAGCTCCTCTAGTCTTCGCTTTGCACGTATCTCGAGAGAAGCACTGATATACAACTTTAAGTTGGCTTCTGGAAACACCTCAGTCCCCATATCTCTGCCATTTGCGATTAATCCTTGGCCTTTTACACATGACTGTTGTATTTTAAACATGCGCTGTCGAATATCAGGGATTTTTGAAACAATAGAGGCGCTTTCGCCAACTTTCTCACTATATAACAGGTGATCAATCTTTTTATTTTCATAAAAAATTTCATACTCATTATCATTATTTGATCTAATGTCTATTTTAGAAACTAGTTCTTTTACGCTTCGTCTGTCTGTGAATTTATTTTTTGACTGCAGGAAAGCATAGCCAGCTGAACGATAGAGTTTCCCACTGTCTAGGAGAGTAAAGTTGAGTTTCTTCGCAAGCAATTTGGAGATCGTTGTTTTACCAGAGCCGCTTGTTCCATCAATTGTGATAATATATGTTGAATTAGATTTCATAAACTTCCCCGCCCAGATCTTTCAAAGTAGTTATAAAGTTAGGAAAAGATGTAGCGATGTTCTTTGTATTCATAATTATCAAAGATGTTTCTGAGATTAAACCCGCAACAGCAAAAGACATAGCAATACGATGATCATCATAGCTATCAATCTTGCCTCCTATTATTTTTCCTCCTGTAATTTCAATTGAGTCTTGTGTTGAAGATACTTTGATACCGATTGCTTTTAAACCGTTCTCCATAGCCTTTATTCTATCACTTTCTTTGTATCTCAATTCCTCTATGCCGCTTATTTTAGAGACCCCAGATGCTGCTGAGCATGCAATAAATAATATTGGGAGCTCATCTATCAAAGATGGGATTATTTCTCCGCTTATGTTAATAGGTTTTAGTTTTGAATATTTAACTTTTATATCACCAACATACTCATTAGAAATCTTATGAACGTTACTAATTTCTATTTGCGCGCCCATCTGTTTTAGGACAGATAGAATGCCTGTTCTATATTTATTTATATTAACATTGGAAAACTCAACGTATGAATCTTTTAGAATTAGACCCGCGACAATAAAAAATGATGCTGATGATATATCTGAACCTATAACGATATCTTTAGCAATCAATTTTTGACCGCCTTTAAAACTTGAAGAGTTGTTGTTTCTATAAATTTTATAGTTAAGATGTTCCAGTAAATTTTCTGTATGATCACGAGTTGGGGTTTTTTCATAAAATGTTGATTCTTCTTCAATGTACAATGCTGACATCATTAAACATGATTTAACTTGTGCGCTCGCAATATCTTGATTGTAACTTATAGAACTCAAAGATTTTGATCCTATTATTTTCAATGGTGCTTTACAATCATCCGATTCAATTGATGCTCCACAAGAAACTAGAGGCTTTATCACTCTTGCCATTGGTCTTTTCTTCAGTGACTCATCACCAGTTATAGATGAGTTAAAGTCTTGAGCCGCTAAGATCCCAGATAGTAGACGGATAAGTGTTCCGGAATTACCTGCATCTATAACATCGCTTGGCTTTTTTAAACCATAAAGTCCATTTCCTCTTATAAGTACTTGATTACCATCCATAGTAATATCAGCTCCTAATTGCCTCATAGCATTTACCGTTGCAATACAGTCTGCGGAAGTCAGAAAGTTAGATACCTTTAATTGTCCCTCTGATAATGATCCTAAAATGATACTTCTGTGTGAAATAGACTTATCACCGGGTATCTGAATTTTTCCAATTAAGGGATCAGATTTATTAACTATAAGATGATTTGATGAAGTCATTTAGTCTTGATTTGTATATCCTCAAGAAAAGCATTGATCTTAATTTTATTATCAGATTGAAGTATTTTTTTCATGTTAGAAGTGCTTTTCTGTATTCTGTTCAATGAATTTAGGATATTTTTTTTATTATTCATGAATATATCAGTCCACATCTGTGGATCACTTTTACTCAACCTAACATGTTCTTTTATCCCGCCACCTAAAAGTAGCTGTAAGTTCTTATCAATTATAGATTGAGGTAATGATTGAATGAAAACATACGACATTAAATGTGCAATATGACTTGTTTGAGACATTAATATATCATGAGTTTTAGAATCAATATCATATGTTGTCGAACCCATTAATTCCCAAAAATTTTTTAATTTGATGTAATTTGCTTTGACTGATGTATTTTTGTCAATGATAAAAACAACTTTGTTCTTTAACATATTTACTTTATTGTGTCGCACGCCCGACTTTTCCGAACCAGCCATGGGGTGTGAGCTAATAAAGTTTATATAAGTATTGCTAGTTAATTTAATAATTTTCTTATGAACAGCACCTTTTGAACTACCTATATCTGTGAGAAGAGTTTTTTTATTTACTGTTGTAACTAGCTTATCAATCACAGTTGAATAAGAACTGAGTGGTGTACATAAAATGATCAAGTCTGGATGTTGCATCTTGGAAAAATCAGTTACCTCATAGTCAATAAGATTATTCTTTAGGGCATATTTAACAGTTGACTTATTCTTATCGAAAGCTGAGATTTTTTTAGAGATCTTATTATTTTTTATAGCTTTACATAATGATCCACCCATCATCCCTAAGCCTATAATTAATACATTATTTAACATTGTTATAAAAAGATTTAAGTGTTTTGAGGAATATATTCATCTCCCTCTTTGTTCCCAAAGTTACTCTTAAGTATTTTTCAAGCTTGTAATTAGCTAGTGGACGGACAACAACGCCATTCTTTAACAAATATTTGAATAGCTCAGAAGATCTAGACCCAGCTTCAAATGTAATGAAATTACAAAAAGTACCTAAATATCTTATTGATAAATCATGAAATGCTTTTGTAACCATCTCTGATACAATATTATTATTCCTTTTACTTTCTATTACAAATTTGTGATCTCTAATTGCTATCGCTGCGGCTTCTTGAGCGAATAGATTTGTATTAAATGGTTGTTTATATAATTTTAATTTTTCAATATTTTTTACAGATGATATACCGTATCCGATTCTCATTGATGCGAGTCCATAAATCTTTGAAAATGATCTAGTAACAAATAGATTTTTATATTTTTTAACTAGGGATGCTGCGCTTTTGTCTATTTTTGTATCTAGATATTCGTAATATGCCTCATCGACGACAATATTTATACTTGGTGGTATAGATCTAATAAATGCATCAATATCGGATAATTTAATAAAGGTTCCAGTTGGATTTGCTGGATTCGCTAAAAATATTAATTTTGTTTTAGGTGTGATTTTTTCTCTTATCGATATAAGATCAATACCTAGATAGTTAGGGCTAGATATTTTTAAATCAGGTTTACTAACTACAACTTTAGCATCTTGAAGCTTAGATATGATTTCATATACTAGAAATGAATGTTTAGGGATGATAACTTCACTTGATCTATCTAGAGAAAGTCTCGCTATAAACTCTAATATCTCATTGCTACCATTTCCTAGAATAATATTTTTTTGAGATAACCTGTATCCAGTTTCTTTTGCGATAAGCGATTGAAGATCTATGGGTTTACTATTTGGGTAAAGATTAATCTTGTGCTTTATCTTGTTTATATAGTTCTCAACTTTTGAGGATATAAATGGATTTTCGTTAGATGACAATTTAATGATTTTTTTGAGATTATATTTTTTTTGGACATCAGTGATATTAAATCCAGGGCTATATTTAGTTATATTTTTTGTAGCCACTAATCTATGCTCTTTGGATATGAGCCCAATACTTGAAAATACTTTGCACTCTTAGATATTTTATTCAATGATTCGGATATCTTATTTGTACTGATGTGTCCGGAGATATCTATTAAAAATAAGTATTCCCAGTTTTTCTCCCTTGTAGGAATTGATTCAATTTTTGTCATAGATATTTTATTCTTAGCTAAAATTTCTAATGATCTAGACAGTGCGCCAGCTTTATTCTCTAGGGACATAAGAAATGAAGTTTTATCATTCTTAGAACTTCCAACATGTGTATTTCCTAAAATGAGAAAGCGCGTTGTATTATTCTTAATATCGTGAATATTCCTGGCTAAAACATTTAACCCATATAGTTTTGCACATACTTCATTTGCAATACACGCTGCATTTTTATCATCCTTTACCTTTAATGCTGCTTGTGCATTACTGTCTAATGATAACCTTTGTACATTTGATAAGTTTTTCGATATCCATTCGTCACATTGCAATAATGTTTGGTTATGAGCATAAACTTTTGTAATAGACTTCATAGATTTATTTTTAGACAATAGACAATGCTTGATGGGAATATTTTGCTCTCCACAAATATTTATTTTATATCTTATCAAAAAATCAAGTGTGCTTTTAATGCTTCCTTGATTTGAGTTTTCTACGGGTACGACCCCAAAATCACTACTATTATTTTTAACATCATTGAAAACGTCGAATAGATTATCTTTACTAATCTTGGTAACACTTTTTCCAAAAAATTTATTAGTTGCAATTTCACTATAGGTACCCTCAGGTCCTAGATATGAAACATTAAGATTTGTTTCAAGTGATAAGCACGATGATATAATTTCACGATATATATTATGTATGTGCTCAGCTGATAAAGGGCCGTCATTTAACGATCTGAGACTATTAATAATCTGAGATTCTCTCTCGGGACGAAAAATATTCGTATTATTTGAGTTTTTCTTGTACTCTGCGACATCTTTAGCGATATTAGCACGCTGATTTAGAAGCTTGAGTATCTTTTGGTCTAATAGATCTATTTTTTCTCGAAACTTTTTTAACATTCTTTAATCTTCAGTTCGCTCTGATGATATCGCAGATATTTTCTCATCATCAGACATATCTTGCAAACGAACACCTTGAGTATTCCTATTGATCGTTTTCATATCTGATGCAGATATTTTAATTGTTTTGCCTTTATTGGTTATTAGTATAATAAAATCGTTATTTTCTAAATTTACAGCTCCTACAACTTTACCATTCCTATCTGAGGTTTTAATTGATATAACGCCCTGACCGCCCCTGTTTTGTATATTATATGAATCAGTTGAAACTTTATTTCCAAATCCATTTTCAGTGACAAATATTAACTGTTCGGCAGACACATTTAGTGATGAAATAATTTTTGCATTCTTACTTAACTTTATCCCTGTAACTCCTTGTGTTCCTCGTGATCTTTCTCTAATTTGAGTTTCCTCAAACATTATTGATTTTCCAGATGATGAGGAGAGTATTATTTTTTCATTCCCTGATGTATGTAGCGCATTGAATAAGTAGTCGCCATCTTTTAGCAAGATTGCTTTTAATCCACTATTTCTTACTTTTTTGAATGATGATAAAGATAATCTATTGACCATACCATCTCGAGTAGTCAGAAATAGATTACTATTTTCATCAAAACTTTTAATCGCTAATAATGCAGATATTGACTCATCATTATCAAGAGGTAATATATTATTTATTGACTTCCCTCGTGCTTGTCTACTAGTGTCAGGTATATCAAAGACTCTAATTGAAAATGCCTTTCCTTTAGTTGAAAAACATAAGATTGTATCATGGGTATGAGCACAGACCAGTATTTTAGCCTTGTCACCCTCTTTGAAATTTGCTGCGTTGACACCACGTCCACCACGCTTTTGACTTTTAAATTCTGTATTGGGCATCCGTTTAACATAATTTGCCTCTGTCAGTACAACAATTACATCCTCTTTTTTTATCATATCTTCACGATTTAATAATCCCTCATCATGAGAAATCAAGGACCTTCTGTCTTGACCATATAAAGATTTAATTTCCTGAAGCTCAGTTATCATTAAATTATTCAATTCTAGAGGATTAGAGAGAATCTTCAGGTATTCTTTTATCGAATCAATTGCATCTTTGTAGTCATTTAATATTGTATCTTGTTCCATATTAGTTAATTTATTGAGTCTCATATCCAAAATTGCTTGTGCTTGTTCTTGACTAATTTTATATTTTTTATCTATGAGACCTACAGAAGTGTCAATTGACATAAAATCAGAACACTCTTCCATTAACTTTGATAAATTCCATTTATTAGTAGTTGTTGACCATGTCTTATTGATTATTCGTGTTCTTGCCTCTTCAGCTGATTTCGATTTTTTAATGAGATCAATCATTTCATCAATGTTATTTAACGCTATACTCAATCCTTCAAGGATATGAGCCTTAGAGTAGGTTTTGTTTAGCAGGAATAGTGTCCTTCTGGTAATTATCTCTCTGCGGTGTTTTATAAATTCTAATAAGGCCTGAGGAACACTGATTGTACATGGTTCCCCATCAACCAAGCAGACCATGTTAGCAGAAAAAGACGTTTGTAAATTTGTCTGTTTATATAAACTACTCAGAATTACATCTGGTTGTTCGCCTTTTTTTAGTTCTATGACCACTCTTAATCCATCTTTATCAGATTCATCCCTAAGGTGATTAATTCCTGCCAGTTTTTTATCTCTTACGAGCATTGCAATTGATTCTATTAATTTAGCCTTATTGACTTGATAAGGTAGCTCATTAATTACAATTGAATTTTTATCTTTGTGCTCTTCAATAATATGAGTAGCACGAATCTTGAATGAACCCCTACCAGTTTTAATTAATTGATAGATTCCACCATTATCTTTGATCTCTGCGCCTGTTGGGAAATCTGGGCCCTTGAACCCAGACTCTTCAATAAACTTATCTATGTTAGCTTCCTCAGAGAGTGAAGGGTCCTTGATTAAGCTAGTGACACCATCAATAACTTCGTTTAAGTTGTGTGGTGGTATATTCGTTGCCATTCCAACCGCTATTCCAGATGCACCATTAATAAGAAGATTGGGTAATCGAGTTGGAAGCACAGTAGGCTCGCGCTCGGATCCATCGTAATTTGGATTAAAATCAACTGTATTTTTATCAATGTCTGATAACAGTTCATGAGATAGTCGCGACATTCTTACTTCTGTGTATCTCATGGCAGCCGGAGAATCACCATCTATAGATCCGAAATTTCCTTGTCCATCAACAAGTGGGTATCTCATAGAAAATGGTTGAGCTAGACGAACTATCGTATCATAAACTGCAGTATCTCCATGGGGATGATATTTACCAATTACATCACCTACAATTCTTGCTGACTTCTTGTAAGCTTTATTGTATCCATTATTTAACTCGTGCATCGAGTATAATACACGCCTATGAACGGGCTTCAGGCCATCTCTCACATCTGGTAAGGCTCTTCCAACGATAACAGACATAGCATATTCAATATATGAATGTCGCATTTCATCATCAAGTTTTATCTGTGAATACTCAGACATTTATGAGTCTATTTTCTGCCATATTTAAGGTTAGATTTTAGCACAAATAGGGTTTATAAACGATATAAATTAAAGCCGTATAGGTATAGAATTTTAAGATGTTTATAATTTCCCCTAAATGGATTTATTTTGGAAACAGAAAAATAGAAAGCGGAAAATCATTACTCATTGATGGATCTGTTATAGCTGAAATTTTGACTGATAATAATGTCTTAAAGAAGTATAGTAAAATCCCACGAATTCATTATAAACATCATTTAATGTTACCGACATTTTCTGAGTATTATATTAATATGGATGATTGTACTAATCATGATATCTATTCTAAAAAATTAACTAGTCTTTTAAAGAATGGAGTGACAAATGTACAAGTAGTATCAAATAATTACAAAAATTTTCTGAAGTATGATGTACCTTCTAATATGAACATCAGCTACAAAATTATAATAGACGCATCAAAATATAAATATGATGACATACGATCTATTCTTAAAACTCTAGACTTCTATAAATCGGATCATACGAAAAGATTTAACGTTGATATTAAAAATATTTGTAATTTTAAAAATGACGTATTAATAAAAATCGCTTCAATATGTAATGAGCTTAACCTGTCTATTGATATACATTTAGGTGAACTCGCTAATCTAGCCAATAAGAAAATTAATGACCTTTTTAAGTTTTGGGAAGAAATTAATCTAACAAACAATTATGCTGTACATGATTTTTTGCAGTGCGAAAAGATTGTCCAGAAGAATGTTGATAAAGTTAATACTACTTTGATAATTAGGTATTCTGATTTATTTGATATAAACAACTTGGTATTATTCTTTTCATTAATTAAAAAGAAATATAAATGTGTATTAGCATCTGATTTAGATAATACTTTCAGGTTATATGATTTATTGAAAGGTATAAATTTATTTTTTGAAAATAATATTACTTTTGATGAATATAATATCATGAAGTCATTTACATCCTATTCATATCATTTTTCTAAAGAAGCTTCTTTATCCACTTCTATTTCAAATGGAGGTTTAGCTTCATTCAATATATTTGATATTCAAAAGAAAAGATTATTGTTTAAGAATAATTTTTTTCCACAACTAAGTGATCTTGACAATACAAGCTTGACTAATGTATGGTCGTCAGGTGAAGCTATAGATATTAAAGATGAATAAAAAAAATAATAATCAAGAACAACATTTTGATGACTTCGCATACGACTGGTGGAATAAAACTGGTAATTATAAGTTACTGCATAAGTTAAACCCAATTAGACTTGAATACATAACCTCAAGGTTTAATGTAAAAAATAAAAAAATTTTAGATATTGGTTGCGGAGGTGGAATTCTTTCTGAGCAACTAAATAAGATGGGGGCAAAAGTAACAGGGATTGATTCTTCTGAAAAATCTATCAAGATTGCATCCCAACATGCAAATGAACAAATGCTTGATATCAAATACATAAATGCATCAATTTTAGATGTGTCTGATTTAGGTAGTTATGATTGTATTGTTTGTTTTGAAATGATTGAGCATGTAAGCGATCCAAATAAATTACTTAAAAAGATTAAAGAGCTCTCATCAGACAAATGCCATTTGTTCATGTCGACTATAAATAGAAACTTAAAATCATTTATGCTCGCCAAAATAATTGCAGAGTATGTTCTCAATATTGTACCCAAAGGAACTCATCAATATTCTAAATTTGTTACACCTTATGAGCTAGATAAATTATTAGAGAGCAACCAATATAGGCTGAATGACCTAACAGGTGTAGTATTTAATCCCTTAAATGAAACATTTAATTTATCAAAAGATACTGATATAAACTATTTTCTCCATGCAGAAAGATAATATGAAAATAAAGTGTGTTTTATTTGATTTAGATGGAACACTCGCTGATACATCACAAGACATGTGTGACTCATTAAATAGAATTCTCAAATCTAGAAATCTTGAACAAGTAAATTGTTATAATCTTAAGAAGTACATATCGAGAGGGGCAATCGGCATCATAGAATATGCATCAATAGTCAATGGGAAATCAATTGACTCATCTCTCTTAAGATCTGAGTTTTTAGAGGATTACAAAAATAATTGTTTTATTAAAACTGAATTAAATCCAAACATGGGTCAACTTCTTGACTATTTGTTAGATAAAAAGATTAAGATAGGTATTGTTACTAATAAACATTCCAGATATGTAAATAATATTATTAGAGGATTAGGTATTGAAAAAGATTTAAGCTGTGTTGTCACTGGAGACATGGTCTTAAATGCGAAGCCCGCAAGCGATAGTCTTATTAAAGCAGCTGAACTTGTTCAATCTTCAGTTGAGAATGTAATGTATGTAGGTGATGACAAAAGAGATATTATAGCTGGGAAGAAAGCTGGAATGATTACAGTGGCAGCTAATTTTGGTTTTATAAGTGATGAAATCAGTATCAATGCATGGGAGGCTGACATAATTATTGATGATCCCCTCGATTTAAAAGATTATCTAGTCAATTAGAATAAGAGTTTTATTGTTAACTAATTTAAAAAGTTCAATCACATCATCATCACTCATCCTTATACAGCCCAGAGATTGTCTACTTCCAAGCTTATCGTAATGAGGTGAACCATGGATATAAATATATCTATTATAGGAATCTACATTACCACCCTTATTAATTCCTTCTTCAAGGCCACTCAATCTGATTATTCTTGAAGTAATGTAGTCATGATTATCTTTTGGAATTTCTTTTACAATTTCAGCAGTTGGTTTTCTATGTTTGAATAAAGTGCCTGCTGGTAAACCATGTCCAATCATAGCAGCTATATTATGTAAGCCTGTTGGAGTTTTATACGAGTCGGTAGTACAGCCCATACCGTGGATAGATGTAGATATTCTAGACTTATGTACTATTTTGTCATCTCGAAAAAAATATAATGTTTGATTGGATGAATTAACGAATATCATAAGTTGTGTGGTTAATATACAACTACTTCATCAAAGGTTTCATCAGATTGAGTTTTTTTTCTTTTTTCGGCATCATTTCTTAGTTCGTCAAGTGCAGAAAGATACTCTTCATTAACGCCTCCAGTGATGTATTTGCCATCAAAACAAGAGGAGTCAAATTTGGATATCTCATCACTCTCACTTTTAACTGAGTTAATCAAATCATCTAAATCTTGGTAAAATAACTTATCACAACCAATAAATTTTGCTATTTCATCTACACTTCGCTTATCTGCAATAAATTCCTTGCTAGCGGGCATGTCAATCCCGTAAACATTTGGAAACTTAACTGGGGGTGCGGCTGAAGCCATGTAGACTTTTTTTGCACCTGCTTCTCTAGCCATATCAACAATCTGTCTAGATGTTGTACCTCTAACTATCGAATCATCAACTAGTAAAACATTTTTATTATTAAATTCGGACTTAATTGCATTAAGTTTTCTCTTGACCGATTTTGAGCGTTCATTTTGTTGTGACATAATAAAAGTTCTACCGATATATCTATTCTTAATAAAACCCTCTCTAAAAGGAATATTCAGCTTGGTTGATAGTTCAAGGGCAGATATTCTACTAGTGTCGGGTATTGGTACAACTACATCTATGTCATTGATAGGAAGGGCTTTTTTAATATTATCAGCAAGCGCTGTGCCCATATTCATTCGAGCTTTGTATACGGAAATCCCATCAATAATTGAGTCAGGTCTGGCAAAATAAACATATTCAAATATACATGGACTAATATTACTGTTCTCAGAGCATAAGCGCGTGTGAACATTACCGTCTTTGTCAATAAATATAGCCTCGCCTGGTTGTAGATCACGCTCAAGTTTAAATCCTGCAGAATCTAATGCGACTGACTCAGACGCAATCATAGTCTCAACTTTACCGTCTATCTTTCTTTTACCAAAACATAGTGGTCGTATGCCATTTGGGTCTCTAAAAGCCACAATACCTCTGTCTGTTATCAAGGAGACAACAGCATAAGCACCTTTAACACGTCTATGAACGCCTGCTACGGCATAAAAAATACTGTCTGGTGTAAATGCCTCTTTGCTATGAAGATACAACTCATGTGCAAATATGTTTAACAAGATTTCTGAATCTGATTTAGTATTAATATGTCTTAGGTCCTCTTTGAATAAATCAGATTTTAATTTATCAGAATTAATTAAGTTCCCGTTATGGGCAAGCGCAATACCATAAGGTGAATTAACATAAAAAGGTTGCGCTTCAGATGAATTATCTGCATGACCAGCAGTAGGGTATCGAACATGTCCTATCCCAATAGACCCTTTAAGTCTATTTATATGTTTTTTAGAAAATCCATCTCTGACAAGGCCTAAAGATTTTCTCAGTGTAATTTTACCTTTATGGTTTGTTAATATACCTGAGGCATCTTGACCACGATGTTGTAAGACAGTGAGAGATTCATAAATATCATGAATCACATCATTATTGCCAGATACAGCTACTATCCCACACATATATGGACATTATATTTATATTTATAAACTATTAAAGAGTGAATATTCATAATTAGAGATATATTCGACTAATTCGAGATAATACGGCTCAAAATAAGAACCGTTAAAGATCGATTCATATAAAGACGTATCAATTAAAAGTAAAATAAAAATAATAATATATATCTGCGACTTGATAAAAGCCATAAAAAGTCCAATTACTCTATTTGAGTTTTGAAAGATTGTCGATGCAATCAACTTAGATATCGTCAGATTTATGATAAAAATAAAAAATATCGTTAGTAATGTCAAAATACCGATAGTAAGTATTCTCATATAATTTGGCTCTAGGGATATGTGATTATCAATGATGCTTATAAAATACTTCAAGTGATAAAATATGACATATATAAAAAGGGACCATAACAGTAAAGAAAATAGTTGACTAACAAAACCTCTTAAGATTCCAAATAGTGAAATCAAAATAGTGATAAAGATAAATAAATAATCAATTAAAATCATTAGAAAATAAAACTAGAAACTTTATTATCTATGCCTAATATTTTATTAATCTTTCTTGATTCCTCTTTTGCGTGGGATATTACTGTAAATGGGCCTATTGAAATGATCATCTTGACCTTATTATTATTTAACTTATAACCATTTTCTATTAACTTATTTCTAATATTTTCTAGGTTTGAATCATTATATTTAATTTCAATTATCCACGCTTTAACTTTTTTTTCGATCACTGAAATATCTTTAACAGATTGTCTTTTAAAAACTCTAATTTCACTTTCATCAATATATATCTCTTTTTGGAAACTCATGGGGTGATCATTAGTTATATTATTAGTGCTTTCGTAAATGTATCCTGAAAAAATATATACCAGAAGAATAAGAACTAGAAATATTTTATACTGCATTATTTTTATTTTGTTCACACATATGTGATTTAAGAACTTCAGAGACTGTATAGAATGATCCGTATACTAATAAAAGTGAATCTTTAGTTTGATTAGCCCTTGCTTGATTAAATGCAGTTGTTACTGAAGCATACGTTTCTGCAGATAGTTTATTTTTGTATATCGAATTAATTCTGTAACTTATTTCATCCGCATTCATACCTCTCTCGCTGTTAATAGTTCCAATATACCAATGGTCTACTAGGTTAGAGAACGGTTCAACAATGCTATAAACATCTTTATCTGCGAGTACACCAAGTACAACCTGAATGCTATCATATCCACGCGTTTTGATGTTTTCAGCCAAACTTTTTGCAGCATCTTCGTTATGAGCAACATCTAATATTATATCTGGCGATTTAGATAAAAATTGAAACCTACCAGATATCTCTGTCTCTGAAAGTGCTACCTTAACATCATCGTGATCTTTTAAGCAGTCTGGTAATATTTCATTTAGGGCTAGTAATGATGCAGCAGCGTAATTGTATTGGTAGTCACCAATCATTTTTAAATTAGGTATTTCATTTAAATTAAGATTTTTCGAATTTATACTCCAATTTGTTTTACTCCTATTGACCTGATAGTCATTATTGTGAATCAATAAATTTACAGACTTATTTTTTGTATATTTTAAGAGTGCAGCAGGTGGTTTGTTTTGAGCATAAATGCTTTTTTTAAATGGCCTCATAACACCTGCTTTTTCAAGAGCAATACTATCAATGGTATTACCAAGAAATTCAGTATGATCTATACCAATAGATGTAATAATGGAAACATCTGAATCTACTATATTTGTAGCATCTAACCTTCCACCTAAGCCAACCTCTAAGACAGCCACATCTAAATTTGATTTACTAAAAAGATAAAATGCTGATAAAGTTGCAAACTCAAAATATGTAAGTGTTGTATCACCTCTTCGGTCATTTATCATTTCGAATGTCTCTAAAAGAGATTCATCATCAATTTCTTGACCATTAATTTTTATTCTTTCGTTATATCTAAGGATATGAGGCGATGTGAATGTTCCGACTCGGTAGTTTTTTTTACTAATAACAGATTCTAAGAAAGATACGGTAGAACCTTTTCCATTAGTTCCAGCAACAGTAATAATTTTATTTGCAATACTAGATATATTAAGTTTTTTATAAACACTTAATATTCTCTCAAGCTTAAAATCAATATTTAATGGGTGAATAGTCTGCTGCCAATCGAGCCATTCACTAACAGTTTTAAATTTTTTCGTCATTTTTAAAACCAAACATTTTAATAATATTTGCTATTTTTTCTGGTTGGTCTTTACGCTCGACAATCATGTCTATGGTACCATGCTCTTGAAGAAATTCACTTCGTTGAAATCCCTCAGGTAATTTCTCTCTTACAGTTTGTTCAATTACTCTTGGCCCTGCGAAACCTATTAATGCATTCGGCTCTGCTATGTTTATATCTCCGAGAACTGCAAGGCTAGCAGAAACTCCACCCATCGTTGGATCAGTCAATACTGATATATAAGGAATTCCCTCTTCAGATAATTTTGCCAGTGCTGCACTAGTTTTAGACATTTGGAAAAGAGAAAATAAGGACTCCTGCATACGTGCTCCGCCACTTGCAGAGAAACAAATAAGAGGACTTCTAAGCTCAATAGACAAATTTACGGCTCTATTAAATTTTTCTCCTACAACTGAACCCATGGAACCGCCAAAAAAAGAATACTCAAACGCACAAACTACCACAGGTATATTTTTGAGATTTCCTGTAAAAACTAGTAATGCATCTTTTTCACCGGTTTTATTTTGTGTTTGTTCAAATTTATCCTGATACTTTTGCTTATCCTTAAATTTAAGCATATCTTTTGGAGATAAATCATTAAACATTTCTTTGTGCTCTCCCTCATCAAGAAATATACTTATTCTCTTCCTAGCTGAAATTCTCTCATGATGATTACATTTGGGGCACACATGTTTATTCTTATCAAACTCTGCTGTATATAGTACTGCGCCGCAGCTTGAACATTTATGCCATAGTCCTTCAGGTACAGAGCCTTTCTCATCTTTCGTTGCTCTAATTCTTGATGGTAATATTTTATCTAGCCAACTCATTAAATTGCTTTTGATATGGACGACAAATATGAAGATAATTTACTGTTCATAGTCTTTTTATTTTTTGAATGTTTATGTATCAATTCTACTATAGAACTACCGATTATAATACCATCCGAAAATTTAGCCATTTTACGTGCAGAATTACTATCTTTAATGCCAAATCCAACGGCAACGGGTAGATTATAATTTGAATATTCTTTTATCTTATTCACGTTTTCTCGAATACTACTAACATCCGAAAGCTTGGAACCTGTAATGCCTTTGATAGTTACATAATATATATATCCAGATGACTTTTTAGAGATACTTTTCATTCTTTGGTCTGTGGTTGTAGGCGATGCAAGATAAATATGTGATTTTTTATATTTTTTTAGATGTTTATTTAAAGCTTCTGATTCCTCAGGAGGTGAGTCAACTATAAGAACTCCATCAATACCACTATCATTTATTTGTTTTGTGAATTTAACGATTCCCATTTTATGTACGGGATTCATATAGCCCATTAGAACAACTGCAGTGTCCTTGTTATCTTTTCTAAAATCTTTCACTAAAGAAATCACATCACGAAGCGATGTTTTATTTTTCAAAGATCTATCAATACTTTTTTGGATTACCGGACCATCAGCAATTGGATCTGTAAACGGTATACCTAACTCGATAATATCAACACCTGACTTAGACATTGTATGCATAGCAGATAAAGTGAAGTCTTTAGATGGATCACCGCATACTAAATAACTAATAAATGTTTTTTTATTTTTAAGTTTATTTGATTCAAAAATATGAGGGATACGTGAAGTCATAGCTTGATGTTTGTTAATTTTGCAATTGTATCAATATCCTTATCACCTCGTCCTGACAAATTGAGCAGAATTTTTTTGTTTTTTTGTTTTTTTGCTAATTGAAATGAATATGCTAACGCATGTGCGGTCTCTAGTGCAGGAATAATACCCTCTTTTTGAGTAAGCGTAAAAAAGGCATCCAATGCTTCATCGTCAGTAACTGAGGTATACTCAACCCTTTTTAAATCCTTCAACCATGAATGCTCTGGTCCAACACCTGGGTAATCTAATCCCGCCGATATGGAATGAGTGTCTTGAATTTGTCCATTCTCATCTTCCATTATATACGTCCTATTACCGTGAAGTACACCTGGAGAGCCAGCACTCAACGGCGCTGCATGTTTCCCAGTCTTAATACCTGATCCTCCTGCCTCTACTCCAATAATCTTAACTTTATCATTTAAGAAAGGGTGAAATAGGCCAATTGCATTTGAGCCACCTCCTACGCAAGCAACAAGATAATCAGGAAGGCAGTTGTAATCTTTTTTGAATTGATTTCTTGCTTCGTGACCTATTACAGATTGAAAATCTCTTACAATCATTGGGTATGGATGAGGTCCAGCAACAGATCCAATTATATAATGTGTATCATCAACATTTGTAACCCAATCTCTTAGAGCTTCATTGAGGGCATCCTTTAGTGTTTTCGTTCCTGAGTCTACTGATATTACTTCCGCACCAAGAAGTTTCATCCTATAAACATTCACAGACTGTCTCTTGATATCTTGTTCGCCCATATAAACAACACATTTAAGGTTCAACCTTGCACAAGCGGTTGCTGTAGCAACACCATGTTGTCCTGCACCTGTTTCTGCAATAATTCTAGTTTTACCCATTTTTTTAGCAAGTAGCGCTTGTCCCAACGCATTGTTTATCTTGTGTGCTCCGGTATGATTTAAGTCTTCTCTTTTTAAATAGATGTGAGATTTCCCAAGTGACTTACTAAGTGACTCCGCATAATAAATTGGTGTAGGTCTTCCAACATAATCTTTTAATTCATTATTTAATATTTTTTTGAATGATGCAGAGGTTGCATATTTTTTGTAAGCACTAAAAAGTTCCTTTAATGGATGAATAAGTGTCTCTGAAACATAAACACCACCAAATTGATCAAAATGACCCGACTTATTTGGATAATTTTTAAGGTTAATTTTTCTTTTCATTAAAATGCTCTAATTTTTTGCACAAAATCACTCATTAATTCATGGTCTTTATGACCAAACTTATTTTCGATGCCGCTACTGACATCTACACATTTAGGTTCATAAGTAGTTAATAAGTCTATTATATTATCAGGTTTCAAGCCTCCAGCAACGAATAACTTTTCTACAGGTACATCTTTTAAGATTTTCCAATCAAAACATTTTCCAGTCCCTCCATGTAAATCATCTGTAGAAGTATCAAGTAGATAATTTAGATTATCAGTATCCAAGTTTCTACCTCTCAGTAATAGACCCTGCGAAGCATGCAAGGTCTTGATAATATCTTTATTGAATACTCTATAGTCTTCAACGTTTTCAGTTCCATGTAGCTGAAGTATATCGAGATCAACATCATTGAGTATAGTTTCAATTTCTGAAGGATTTTGGTTTAAAAAAACACCAACAGATTTTACTCCGCTCTCTTTACAAATTTTTACTGACTCAATAGCTGTCTCTAGATCAATTTTCCTTCGAGCATTTTCAACAAAAATCATACCAAGGTAATCAATATCAAGAGATGTTGCAAAAATAATATCTTCAATATTGTTGAAGCCGCATAATTTTATAGAGGTTTTCATATTTGTATCTTACATCAAGATAGATTCAGCATTATATTTAATTTTGTATTTCTGTGGATAGGAGACATTCCATAAGAATAAGGCGTGAGCTGGCGCCATCTTGCTGCAGTACACTCTATTTTTTTTAGTAATAATAATCTTCAAATCTCTAGGTTGTATTTTTTTTATACCAATATCAACTAAAGTCCCTACAATGTTTCTAACCATATGATATAAAAAGGCATTTGCAGTGATTGAAAAAACTATGATGTTTTTATTTTTTTCCAGAGAAACTGAGCTTATGTTCCTAACTGGATTGCTAGCTTGACAACCTGAAGATCTAAAGCTTGAAAAATCATGTTTTCCCTCCAAATATTTCAAGGATAACTTCATAGATGATAATGAAAGTTTATCTCTTAAAACCCAAGTATAGGAGTTATTAAAAATTGTACTCTCATCATTTACGTTGATAAAATATTTATAGGTTCTCTTTTTAGCAAGGAATCTAGCATGAAAGTCATTATCTACTTTAAAGAACCTCTTTACTCTTATATCGTTTGGTAAATTAGAGTTAACACCATCTATCCAACTTTTTTCTGACCTTTTTGACTCAGTATCAAAATGAATTATTTGATTTAATGCATTGACTCCTGTGTCTGTTCTACCAGAACAAATAGTTTTTATTTTATGATCAGCAATTTTAGATAGAGCCCGGTCAACAAAATATTGAATGGTATTTGTAGATGTTCGATTTTGTTGCTGCCATCCATAATATTTTTTCCCAATATACTCAACAGATAGAGCTATTCGCATTAACTTATTTGTAAATTTAAAAGTCTAGCCTCATGCGCTTCGTCAGAGGATCCTGTTTTGATGACATTCATAATTATCTCTCTAGCTTTTTCTTTTTCTCCACTCTCAATAAGGGCTCTAGCTAAATCGATATTTGATAAATTATCATCATCTTGACTTTGTTCAACTTCAACCTTGTTTGACTCTCTGACATCACTTGTGTTCGAATCTGTGGAAGGTTCATCATCAACCTTAGAAGTTGATTGGATATCAGATGTTGGAGATACCGTTTCAACTTCTGAACTTACTAAACTATCTGATAGGTTTTCTGCCTGCACTCTTCTAATTTTTTTTGTGCGTATAGGTGTAGAAGGGTTAATTGTTACAGATTCTGCAAGAGTCGAGAGAAAGTTCCTGATCTCCTGTGCAATATCTTTCATTTCACTTTCATTGTTGTTTTGATGGTTATCATTGATATCAAAACTTTTAGCGCTCATAATTTCTGTAGTTAATTTATGAATTTGTTTTTTTAAGATAAGGTTGTTCTGCTCTAGCTCCCTGAAGCGTTCGTATAAATATCCAATAATAAAAAAGATTAATAATAAGCTAAGGATACCTTTAGGTGTTATTACAATATCAGGAATAATAAGGTAGTAGCTTTGAATGTTAAGTGATCTAATAAATACTGCTGC
>CAJWPJ010000020.1 GCA_913045115.1 uncultured Gammaproteobacteria bacterium
CCGAACCAGACGCTACCGATAAAAATGTACCGTAAGGAAGATCAAGCTCACCATCATTGTTTGCACCAAAAGCATCCAAGGTGCCATCATCGTTAATCAATAGAACATGATTTCCGTTTGGAGGTATGGAGAAATCAACAGGGTCTCCGCTATAAGAGCCTGGAATCTCATCGCCCCAACACGCCATAAACCCATTGAGCGTACTGGTGCCACAAGCGAAATGAAGCCCTGTTTCTAGCTTCGAGAAAGAGACTTCAGAGTCGTTGTAATCATCAATCAATCCATAATCATCTATTTCTTCATAATCATCAGTAGCGATTACTAAAAAATCTAGATCATTTTCAAGAAAAAAGTTAGTGGCTTTGTTTAAATCAAATTGGCAAAAAGAATCTCCATTTGCAATAATGACAACCTCATCAGTTATATTTCTTAGTGAGTTAATTACTGCGCCTCCTGTACCCAAGGGGCTCTCTTCTTTTGATATAATTATATTCTCCTGCTCGCTATAATGATTCTCAATTTGTTCACTAAGGTGACCTGTACATAAAGTAATTTTATATTGTGAGAATTGATCTAAAAGGTATTCAATAAACGGTATATTGTTAATCCGTATGAGACATTTTTGCTCATGCGAGTGAAATTTACTTAACCTCTTGCCTTTACCACCACATAATATTATACATCTACTGATCTGCATTTGAATAGTATACTATCTGACTTCCAAGTGATTCCATATCAATAGGCACATACAATAAAGTACTTAAATTCTTTCTTATTTTATTATGATATTTAGGGTCAGCTAAAAACAAAATAAAACCTCCACCGCCAGCGCCAAGAAGCTTGCCACCATAAGCTCCTGACTTGATACCTTTCGCATATATTCGATCAATTGCTTTATTTGATATCTTACTCGTATAACTTCTTTTTATTAACCATTGTTCATGTAAAAGATTGCCAAACTCCTTTATGAAGTTCTGTTTTTTTAAGATATCTTTAGCATCATTGACCATATCGTAAGTTGCAGACAAATCAATCTTTTTATTTTTAATAGCTTCTATTTGATGTTTAGAAATATCAGATGCTGTTCGTGCAAATCCTGTAAAGAATAACATGAGATGGGACCGAAGTGTTTCATGTTTCTTTTTTGAAAGTACTATAGGATTAACTACAATCTTATTACCTGGCATGAACTCGATGTGGTTCAAACCACCAAACGAAGCATTTGTTTGATCTTGTGAACCAACACATTCTTTAATCACATTTTGCTCGATATTGATTGCATCATAAGCAAGCTTTCTTTTAGAGATTATTTTCCCTTTGTATGTATTAAGTGCATGAAGCATGCCTACAGTAAAGGTAGAGCTCGAGCCAAGACCAGACCTAGCAGGCAAATCTGCATGATGAACAATTTCAAGGCCATCTTTTATGCCTAGACATTTTATACAGGCTTTAACCGAAGGATGCTTTATAGCATTAACTGATTTTGTCTCCTCCTTTGCATGGTATCTAATTCGATACTTATATTTGAAAAAAGGAGGTAATTGTCTGCAGGTAATATAACAAAACTTATTAATAGTTGTACTTATAACTGCGCCTGATTGATTGTTATACCAGTCAGGATAATCTGTTCCTCCTCCAAAGAATGATATTCTAAATGGAGTTCTACTAATAATCATTTTCTATTTTTATACCACTCTAGCGTTCTTGATAATCCATCTTTAATGTTAACACTGGGATTGAATCCCAGTAGTTCTCTAGCTTTAGAATTATCGATAAGTCTTTTTGGAATCATAGTTGGTTTAGTTGTATCGTATTCTATTTTCGCGCTAGTGTGTCCATCTATTTCTATTAAATGATTGATGATTTCTTTAACAGTAACCGCTTTATTCAACGATAAATTTATTGGTTTGGAGCTATTAATCTTCTCCATCGCTAAAATGATACCGTCTATAAAATCGTCAATATACAGAAATTCCTTCAGATCATTCCCATCGCCCCACACTTGAATTGGGTCATGTTTTTCAGCAACTTTTCTAATCAATGCTGGGATAACATGTGATGTCTCCCAGTCAAAATCATCATACTCACCATACAAGTTTGCTGGCCGCACAACGACAATATTCATTTTATCGTTTATTTTATCAGCATACATATCTGATACTATTTCTGTAAACCTTTTCATCCATGCAACTATAAAATACTTATGGTAAAATTCATTTGTAACGTCATCTTCTCTCACAGGAAAATCAGTAACTGGGTACACTGTGTTTGAACTTATAAACAATATCTTCTTTATATTATTTTTATAAGCAGCTTCATACAATAATAAATTCATGAGAATATTTGGCGTCAAATGTGCAAGGGGGTTATTCTCCATCACGGCTGCACCGGATGTATTTGCAGCACACATAAAGATATAATCAATGTTCTTCGTAGCTTTTAAACATCCCTCAGGTGTTGTTAAATCTACATCTATATATTCAATACTATTATCGGTAAATTGAGGGGGTGTTTTATGAATTGTTGTAGAGAGTTTGCAATTAGATTCTAGAAGTCTTTTCAGTAAATTCGTCCCTACAAAGCCACTGCCACCTGTTACTAAAACTCTTTTATCTCTCAAGAAATCCACTTTCGCACTATAGTATCACTTTTTGTGACGTCTATTCAAATTTTCCTAATTCATCTCTCTTAGATAGAATTGGAGTATTGTTTGGCCATACGAAATTATATTCTGGATCGTTCCACATTATCGTAAATTGTCCTTTTGGATTATAGTATGTATTTTGTTTGTAGTGAAATATTGCATCATCACTCGTAACAAAATGACCATTTCCGAACTTAGGAGGAATCAAAATCTGTATTTCATCGTCACCAGATAAGTTAAAAGTAATCCATTTTTTATACTCTTCTGATTCAGAGTCATTATTTACAACGATTAGCACAAATGAGCCATGTAGGCATGATACCAACTTATAAGTCTCTTGGTCACCATGTATTCCACGAAGTACGTTTTTCTTTGAAAATGATATGTCATCTTGTATAAAGTGAACATCTATTCCTGCTCGTTTATAAGCATCCTCATTGTAAGTTTCTGTATATTTACCCCTATGATCACTGAATGACTCAAGCTCAATTCTCATAACTCCAGAAAGATCTGTATTTAATACTCTCATTGTCACCTCGTTAGAAAAGCATTTCCCTCTTTAGATAGTCTGTCTCTCCAATAGTTTAATAAATCAAGCATTGTTTTCTCAAAGTCAATCTCAGGTTTCCATCCAGTATGTTCATGAAATTTAGATGTATCAGGCAGTTGAAGGTCAGCATCTATAGGTCGTAATCTTTCCGGATCAGTCTCAATTTTGATCACATCTTTTTTTGAACTCAACGAGATTAACTTATTCAATATATCACCAATAGTACAACTATATGTACCTCCTATATTGTAGTACTCTCCTTTAGTTGGATTAATTGTAACAAGCATGTGATAAGCGCGTACCGCATCTCTCACGTCTGATATAGTTCTTAAGCTATCTAAATTCCCAACTTTTACAACTGGTTCAATATAATCTTTTTCAATCATAGCGATTTGTTTGGCGAAAGTTGATTCAGCAAAAACATCGCCTCTTCTTGGTCCAGTATGAGTAAACATACGCGTTGTCATGATGTTCATATCATAGGCCTCAGCATAGTATCTGCCCAATAGATCTGTACCAACTTTTGAAATTGCATATGGAGATGCTGGATGAAATGTACACTCTTCATTAATTGGAAGCTTATCTTCTGCAACCCTGCCAAAAACCTCAGAGGATGCGCATACATGTGTTATACATTCTTTTGAGTATTTCCTTAAAGCCTCTAAAACAACAGTCGTTCCTTGTATATTTGTTTCTAGAGTATCTAAAGGTGAAGTAAAACTAGTAAGAGGATAACTTTGAGCTGCGAGATGAAATAAGTAGTCAGGTTTATTATTCTTTATTACCTCATCTATTGATAGTGGATCTCTAATATCGCCATAAACGAGTTTGACTCTTTGGTTTTTATTTATTTTTTTTACTAACGAACTTATATTATCTAAAGGACTTCTCCATCTTATCAACCCAATAATTTCCCAGTCTGTATTATCAATTAAGTATTCGGCTAGATGTGAGCCTACCATACCTGTGATTCCTGTTATAAATGCTTTTTTAATTTTCATTATTTTGAGACAAAATAATTTTGTTTATTTTTATATTCATCGGCATTAACTTTGAACCATTCCCACGTATTCTTTAAGCCCTGCAAAAGACTTGTTTCAGGGTTATACTTGATCATTTCTCTCGCCAGACTAATATCCATGATTCTGCGTGGAAAGCCAGATGGTCTAGAAGTGTCAAATTCATATTTAAAGTCTAAGAATTCCGCTAATGTCTCAACTAGTTCTCTAATAGAATAGCCATCTCCGCTCCCTAAGTTTACGTAGCCTCCGTTTGTCCCGTAATGTAAGGCCAATATTGTGCCTTTTGCTACATCAGACGAATATGCAAAATCTCTAATCGCTGAACCGTCTCCCCAGACAATTACAGGATCTTCTTTATTAAATATTCTCTGCATTAAAGTTGGTATTACCATTGCATTCTTCGGATCAAAGTTATCACCCGGTCCATAGACATTACATGGACGGACAATTGAATAATTGTTTAATCCATATTGCTTAGCATAGGCCTTAATCTGGAGTTCTGCCATTCTTTTAGCCCATCCGGGAAACATATCCATAGGCTCTTTATCCTCATTTTCACCTTCTTTAAATATCTCTGCAGCGCTGTAAGCGCCAATTGAACTGGTATAAACAAGTTTTTTTACATTATTTAATCTTGATGCCTCAAGAACGTTAGTGTTGAACATTAAAAGCGGTACAAAAAAGCTTGCTGGATTATTTATGGTTACGTCGATAGAGCCTTTTATACCTGCCACATGAAATACGTAATCCATTCCATTGATAATATCTTTGCAGAAGTTAAAATCTGTAAGATCGCCATGAACATGTTTTATAGTACTACTAATTTTAATATTGTCTAATGATACTACAGTTACCCTAGAGCCTGCCTCTGAAAGTATTTTAGCTATCTCCCTTCCGATGAGTCCTGTACCACCTGTAATCAAAACTTTTTTGTTATCAAAATCTGATAATATTTCATTGCAAATCATATAACCTCCTTTGATATCCGATTGATATGCTCAATTGAATAAACAAAGATTTTAAAATAAGTAATAACAATAGTATATTGTACCGCACTAAACAATATAATCATTTATTTTAGATAGTTCTTTAAAGAATTTAATGGGATTAATCCGATGCTTTAATATTAATAAGAGATAGACTAACGTTCTCACTATATTATGCTTTGGATAAAAGTACTTACTTATATGGTACATCTCTGCAAAGCCTCTAATTCTGTTTTGAACAGAGTTGCCATCGTTAAAGAAGACTAAGCGGAAAGAGTGGGTGTGAATCAATGAAATATTAAGACTATATAACCTGAGGATTTGTTCATAATCTGTGGCCACCTTATATTTTTTTATGGGGCTAGATTTAATAAAATTTTCTTTACTCATTATGCATGAACTTAAATTAAGAATTGGAATTTTATATTTATAAAATCTATTGAACTTCTTTGGATTCATGCAGGAATGTTTACCATTTTGATTTATGAAAGTCGTATTGCCAAATACAACATTATCTTTTTTTACTTTTGCTAGAAATTTATCATCTTTGAGTTTAACTAATTCGCCGCATGTAAGCATCCAAACAAATTCCTCTGAAACATGATCTACTAACTCTCTTAATGCAGCATCAGGCCCATCATCTTCCTCGACACGTATTACACAATCAAAGTCTTTAGTTTTCTCTTTAAGTAAATCAATATTTTTAGAATTCTTATTAATAGCGAGATAGAAACAGTTGATGATATTTTTTAGAGAAGTGTATGAACTTACAAGATTTTTAATTTGCTCTGAATTTGGATTAAATACAGGAGTTATAAGTGCGATTTTATTCATAGATATACTTAGGTAATATAGGTAATATGATTTTTAAAAATATGCCATCTATAGTTAATGCTAGTTATCCTCTGTTAAGTAAGAAAATGTCATCAGCAACAGATTCTCCATCAATTTTATACTTTTTCCAAGCCCACTCTCTTTGTGCTGAACCCAATAAGTATTGATCTTTAAAATTGATAATCTCAAAAAATTTGAAACTTTTATTTTTTAATGAGTAACATATATCAGATGAAAAGCCACCATTATGGGCTGATTCTTCAATAATATAAATCCATTCAGAATGTTCAACTAAAGAGTATAACTTAGAGGAGTTCAATGGCTTTATTTGTAAGATATCAATAACATTACAATGAATATTTTTTTTGAATAAGAGTGATTGAGCTAATAATGCAGACCAAACTGTAACTCCTGAGGTTATAATAGAGCCGCCTTTTGTCTCTCCATGAGAAAAAATGTTTTGTGATAAATTATTATTTGAATCATAAAGATGAGGTAGTAACGCCTTATCCATGCGTATGTAACATGGAGATTGACTTTTGTATGCTTGTTTAACAGCATGATCTGCTGAATATGCATCTGATGGATTTAAGATTGTCATATTAGGCAAGCATTTGATCGCTCCAATGTCTTCCAGTCCATGATGAGTAGGTCCATCTTGGCCATAAGTTAAACCTGTACCTACACCGATAATAATTACTGGCAGCCTTTGAACACATAAATCTAGTTTAATTTGTTCTAATGAACGGAATATTATGTGTGAAATAATCCCATGAACGAAAACAGTTCTCCCTGTCATTGCTAATCCTGCAGCAGTACTCATCATATTTTGTTCAGTTATCCCAACATTGATGACTCTCTCTGGAGCAAATTCAGCTATTTTGTCTATTCCGAGCGCACCCATATCATTTGTAAGAAGTACTGACTCGGTGTCATTTTTCATGACTTCTGCAACAGCTCCAAAAGTAGCATCTCTAAAGTCAATCTTATCTTTGTTTTTATAATAGTCTGGTAATTCAATCATTATTATTCTCAATGCAGTCAAATGCTTCAGCAATCTCATTATCTTTTGGTAATTTAGTATGCCATTCTTTTGAATTTTGCATAAAACTTACACCTTTTCCTTTAATAGTATCGGCTACTATACAAAAAGGTTTGTCCGATTTTTTTGACTTATGAGCAAATAGCAATTCAAATAATTTGCATTCATCATGACCATCACACTCAGCTACATCCCAACCAAAAGAATTAAAACGCTCTGCAAGATTCTTTACAGATGCGTAGTTTTCTGTAAAGTCGGTTGCTCCAAGTTTGTTTTTATCAATTATAGCAACTAATGAATTAAGTTTTTGATGCCCAGCAAACATTGCAGCTTCCCAAACTGAACCCTCATGACACTCTGCGTCACCGAGGACAACATAAGTACGCCATTTCATATTCTTAAGCTTAGCAGATAGTGCAAATCCAGCGCCTACACCAAGCCCATGTCCTAAAGATCCTGTGCATGTCTCAACACCCGGAATTTCTGTATCGGGGTGACCAGCTAAAACGGCGCCTTTTCCTCCAAAATCATTCAGTAAGTCTCTTGGAAAAAAACCTAGCTTCGAAAGCGCAGCATAGAGAGTTAGACAGCCATGTCCTTTACTTAATATAAACCTGTCCCTATCTTCCATCTGAGGATTTTTCGCATCGAATTTCATGATGCCTTTGAAATATAAAACAACTGCAATTTCAACCCAAGAAAATGCCGATGGAACATGTCCCTTTTTTGCATTAAGAGCTGTTTCAAGAACTAACTTTCTTATTTCTCTTGATTCATTAGATATCTTAGTAGGAATTTGTCTGTCCTCCATCTATTACAATTTGAGAACCATTAATCAAACTAGATGATTCTGAGCATAGAAATGTTACAAGATTAGCAACTTCTTCCGGAGACCCTTGTCTGCCTAAAGGATAATCTCTATCAACCATAGATTTGTATTCTTTAGGATCCTCTTGCTTGAGCTTCGCAAAACCAGTTTCTTCAATAAAAATGCCACCAGGTGATACTGTATTGAAGGTAATTCCCTCTCTAACAAGCTTTTTATCTTTTGATAGAGATTTCATAAGTGCAACTTGTGCTGCTTTCGCCATATTAAACCATGGTCTACAATCAGCTCGACTTTCTTTTCCAATAATTGAAGATATAGTAATTACTCTGCCCCATCCATTTTTGATCATTGACGGTAAGACCTGCTGAGTAAAGATGCTTGCAGAGAAAGTATTTTTCTCAAGCACCTCTCTCCATACAGAAAGGTCTGTTTTTGTTACATCTGAGACTCCCCAGCTACCTCCACCACCAACGTTGTTTATCAAAATGTCAATCTTTGGATTATCTTTAATAATAGTCTTCACCACATCAAGGGTATTCTTAGGATTAAGAGCATCAAATTTATATGTAGCACAATTGATATTTGACTTGTCGAATTCAGTTTTCGTTGAATCAAGTCTTTCCTGAGTTCGCGAGCATACTATAACTTTACATCCATTTTCACCTAGTTGACGAGCAATTGCCAATCCTATCCCGTGCGAGCCACCTGTAACTATAGCAGTTTTGTCTTTCATGCTATGCTTAACTGTCATTATTATTTGTCGTTGTAGTGTGAACCTTTCTCAATAAGTAATGTGCTCTTAACATTACTACTCTCTAAGGCATCTTTAAATGCAGGGAATATCTCACCTGGTTCATCAAGAGTCACTATGTCAATCTCAGTAACCATTTTTTTAATTGCTTCAGTATAATCTGCTGTATGCTGCGGTCCCCCATCAAGAGGTTTTTTTGGGCCAACTGATGTTCTTATAATCACTCTAGGTAGCATTTTATTCTCAGACATGAATTTAATTTTATCTAAATGATTTATCATTTGATTCAGTGCAAGTATTAAAAAATCAAATCTAGGGTAACAAGTCACCGGTATATAGCCGTTCAGAGCTAAACCAAGTGATAATCCCATCTGTACGTCTTCGAAAACTGGGGTTTCAATTTTTTTGTCATCAGGTATCTCAGATAAAGTATTATAAATTGCATTTCCAGAGTAGGAAACTGATTGTCCTATAAAGATAGTTTTATCGTTCTTTGCAAGATAGTTCATAGATCTGATGAGTTCGTCTTTGTACTTCATATTAAAACAACACCCATGAACCTGTCCCATGATGCGGATATAGTCTCTCGTATTTGTAATATATTATATCGCTTGGTATTTCGCTTTTCTTATTCCAAGTCAAATCTGTTGGAGTATTAGTACTTAAATTATTATCTTCTACTACAAACTTTAGGGGTAAATTAAAATTTTTTGCATATTTATAACATTCATGGAATATACCTGTTTCGAATGTCATATCTCCTATGAAACACCATACTTTATTTTCACTTTTCTTTTTTTTAAGTGCCAATGCTGAACCGAGCGCTATAGGGATTATGCCTCCAACAATTGAAGATGAGTAGAAATTCCTATCTTTGGAGTTTATTGACATACTTCTTCCATTTAAGATTTTTTCAAAAAGCACGTCCTCTTCTATTCCATGTAGCAGTGCATGATAATGGTTCCTCCAGCTAGAGAATACCCAGTCATTTTTATCAATACTCTTAAATATTTCTATAAGTATATCTTCATTATTTCCTGATAGATGCACTGGCGCTTTTATTTTACCTGCTTCATAAACTTTTTTTACTTTTTTTTCAAATTCTATTAATTGCTTTTTTGTAACTGACATAAGTGCACCATTAATTCTGTCTCATAAGATTATTGTAGTTTCCTATGTAGGTTATTTCACCATTTTTCAATTCTGTTATAATATCACAACCTGCAAGTGTTGTGGTGCGATGTGCGATAATTAATATTGTTATGTCTTTATCTAATCCCATTATTGAATCCATTACGAGCTTTTCAGTTTCATGGTCTAGGGCGCTGGTAGCTTCATCCAGAATAAGAAAAGTAGATTCTCTATAAAGTGCTCTAGCTATAGCTAATCTCTGTTTTTGTCCACCCGAGAGTTTTGTACCTTTCTCGCCGATGACTGTGTTGTATTTGTGTGGTAGCTTTTCTATTGCGTTAGCGAGTTGACTTTTATGAGCACACATCTTTACTCTTTCCATGTTTATATCTGACTTTATTTCACCAAATGCAATATTCTCAGCAATAGTATTATCATTCAGAAAAATTGCTTGGGACACATAACTGACTTTATTTTGCCATTGATTGAAACTAACTTTGTCTAATGATTTGTTGTCTATTTTAATAGACCCAGAATCAGGAATTAATAGGCAAGCAATAACATCTGCTAAGGTGCTTTTACCGCTTGCACTTGCCCCGATTATACCCACTTTTGACCCCTTAGTGATTTTAAGATTTATATTGGAGAGAACATTTTTCTCTGCATCATAACTAAAACTAATATTTTCTAAAATTACGCTCTCTTCAAATTTCAAATCATTGCTATCCTTTTCAAAAATTATTTGAGGCTGTGATAATAAATCGATAACATCTTCCAATGAAACTTGCTCGCCTCTTATGCTGGTGTAAGAGAAGTATGACTGATTCACCAATGGCAACAGACGCTGGGATGTAAGAGCCAAAACGCCAAGAAGCGTTATAGATGACCCAAGACCTCCTTGACTGTGTAAAAAATAAGCAAGTGCTACAAGTAAAAGAATTCCAACAGTTTCCATGATATATCTTGGGCTGAATGAGATAAAAGAATTATCTGCCTGAGAACGCCTTAGTGGAGATTCAACATTATTAAATTTTTGAATGAATAGTTTCTGAGTTCCAGTTAATAATATTTCTCTAATTCCTGCAACACCCTCCTGTATATTTTTAATAACTAGATTTGAATTTTTCGCAATTAATGTGCTGTTAGAATAGACACGATTTCTCGTAAACTTTATTAATATAGAATATGACAAACCTAGCACTAATAATGTTCCTATCGTTACAAAGGGTTTTATAAATAATAAAAACATAAATATCACGGATATTATAATAATTGAGCTTATTAGTGTTATGGAAGTGACGATAACATTCTGTATAACCAGATTTATCTTTTGGAAGACAATATCCACTATCTGACTACTATTCCTGTTGATATGAGTTTTAAAATCTTGATTCAAGACTTTTGAATACATCTTTAAAGCCAAGTCAGAGCCAGTTGCAAATGAGAATCTTACCGTTGCATAAATCATAAATACTCTTATCAGTCCGGATAAGAGCGCAGCAACTGCAAAGAATATAGATACGCCTAATACAGATAGATTTGTAGGGTCGTAATTCAAATATTTCATAAACTTATTGATATGTTCGAACTCTGTTAATACCTGAGGATTAGTTAGAACTGCTAGAAAAGGAACAACCAAGCCAATCGTGATAATTTCCGCAAAAGCAGATACTAGTGAGAGTGCGATTAACAGAGATAATTGTTGTTTTCTCTTATTAGAGATGAAAATCCATATTTGTCTCAGATTACTAATGAATTTTCCTATTGTTGGCATAATTATGTACCCTAAAAATCTTTGAGAATAGGTTTGAGTAGTTTTTCAAGATTATCAGAATCTCTAGTGATATTTATACTGACAGCGCTTGGATAAGGATTGGATTGTGTGAAATCATTTATCAAGTATCTTTTTGTATGAGGCAGACCCATTACATACTGATCAGGGATCAAATTATATCTAGCTAATACCTTCGAGATATATGATTTCTCAGACTCAGGACGTGATGTTGTGATAATCAAGTACAATTTCGATTTTCTTTGATATTCAGCAAGTAATTTTATATTATTTTGCAGAGGGTCTGTTTTCCATTTTTTCTTACCAAACTTACTTCCATTTTCAAAAAGGACTCCATCAATGTCACAGAACACAGTCAAGAATGTATTCATATATGAAAAATACTCTTTCGATGTGCCAAAATCTTCATAGTTCTTGGCTTTCTCTGCTTTAAATACCTCACCATCAATAAGCATGCTGTAAATCACATGTGATATATATATTTCTCCCTCAGTATTTGTTTTAAATATCTTTTTGAAATATTGAATGAACTTAGAAGAGTCTTCAAAGCCATAACCGCCACAACAAAATAGATTGCTAATTACATTTTTTTCTACAATATTCTTAATGTGATAGAGTTTATCCACCTCGACATAACTTTTATTTTTAGCATCAATAAAGTCAATGTCATTCAAATCTATAACTGCAACACTGTTGTTACCTTGATATTTCAGAGTAAAAATATTATCGCAGTCTTTTATAAAGATTGGCCCACTGATATTTGCTTTCATGATGCCTTTTGCTACTGTTTCAGCAACTGATGAAGTTTGTTTCTTTAGTACAACAACCTCAACTGATAATTTAAGATCTGAAAATAACTTAATAAGTTCATCCTTATTAACATATTGATCAAGATGTTCTTTTAAGCAAATAAGCACAATTTTATTTACATCATTCAAATTGATATCCCTAATAGATTTTTCTATGAGTAATTTTCCGTCAGGCATCGTTAAAAGCCATTTAGGTCTTAAACCTTTGAATCTGCTCGATTTGCCTGCCACTGGTAGAATAAGTGTTGTCATTATAAATCTCTTGTAACTTTATTTAGATGGTATGAAAGCCAATTCTCTGTAATTTTATCTCTAACATATGGAGCTATTCTTAATAGTGAGATAAGATTCAGTATTTTTACTTCTCTAGTGTATTCTATTTCAATTTTTTTTAGTATAGGTAATGCTTTTATCTTATCAAAAAATACATTCGCTTTTGTTTGATCTGATTTACTTAGTTTTCTCACACACCAACCATATACTGTATCTTGTTTTAACTTGACAAAGTCTTGAAGTGGAGTCTCTAAATATGTTGTTAAAAAATCAATTAAATAGAATCTTCCATCATTTCCCATTATAATATTATCAAGTGTGAAATCACCATGACAATCACCTATTGGGATAGTAAAATTTTTAGTTTTATTTATGCTACTTGTTATTTTCCTCTCAGATATTGATATTTTAAACCGCATATTAGAATAAATATCATCTATCTTCTTCAAGAGTATGCTCGAATCTATTTTTTTATAATCTATTTTCTTGAATGACTCGATAAAGTAACTTTCTATAAAGCTTAAGAAAGAGATAAAGTTACTTCGATGAGAGTAAAGAATTATATCGCTTCCATTAAGACCATCAATATATGGCATTTTAATTGATATTTTTTTTGATTGTTTTGTAACTTCTGTGATCGGTACCGAAATCAATGACGTATTCCCGAATGTTTTGTCAGTGAATTGCTTTTGTTTTAATATATTCTTGCTAACTCTACTCAGATCATGATCGAATGTTTTTATCACATAGTTCAAACTTTTTTCCTTAATTACATCAAGCTTAGCATGAGAATGAGAATTGTTTGTCAGTTTTTCATTCAAAATGCCGCCCCAGTGTTAAAAAGTTCTAAGTATAAAATATAAATAAAACCATAATTATAATATACTATTTGTATGGATAATGACAATTCAATCAATTTAGTGGAATATTTTGGGAAAGTCCTATCGTATTATAAACTCTATGTTCCACTCATAGTTCTATCAATAATCTTAGGATATGTTGTGACAGATAAAACTCCTAGCTATAAAGCAGCTGTTTTTATGACTGATACATTTGATATAGTCAAGCCTAACGACATAAAAAAAAGTGACATATTCATAATTGACAATATTATATTCAATCAATTTCCAAATGGAGTAATGAAAATTACTCACACCAGCAAAGATATAGATGTTAAAAAATATCTTGAGGCCTTGTTGTCGGAATTTGAATCTTCATATGTTTTATCTAAAATTAAACAAAATAAAATAGTGTCAGATTATTTTAAAAAAAATGGAAGTGATGCTCCATTTAAATTTACTAAATTTGATGACTTGAGAACGTATATATTCTGGAGGGACTATAAAGACCAAAAACTGTTTACCTACGAATGGCTCCCTCTTGAGAGTATAAATGCCCCACTTTTATCAAATATGATCAAATCAGGTATAGCTGGAGTAATTTTATCCTTCTTTTTAGTAGCAGTCGTCATTGGTGTGCGAATAGAGAAAGAGGACAAGCATAGGTAGAACTTTTATATAGCTGCTACTCTCTAGAAATCTGATAATCATGTCCTACTTTTTAAAAATACCTGACTCGTTGCGACTATTAATAAAAGCAGAAAAAATAACGTTGGCTGATGGTGTGCAAACTGACTTTGCGTCATCATAAATCCAATTTGAGACAATAACAAAACAATTGCGACAAGAGAGAAAAAATCTCCCTTTTCTCTACGATACTTGGTAAGCACTCTCAAATGAATAAAGAAGAAATAAATTAATGCTAAAACAGTAAATGCACCAGCTTTGACCCAGACATCTATAAAATCATTATGTGCATGATCATGTTGAGCCATTCCATATTGCCTGTTAACTAATTCAGTTTTTTTAGCTATATGCTCTTTAAAGTTACTAAATCCTATGCCTGTAAAAAAATTATCATCAATAATTTCTTTTGCATTTAATAGTAAAAAAACTCTCTCTTTAGTCGAGAAAGAAATGTCTTTATCTTTGTAAATTTTTGATAAATGAGCAGAACTATTCGCTATATCGTAATAAAGTCTATCCAGACTTTGTTTTGCTGGACTTAAGTAAACAAATGAAACAAATAATATCAAAACAGTTATAAAACTTTTTTTTGATAGCGTTAATTCTTTAGAAAATATCAAATAGACCACAGATATAGTTAACCCTATTAAAGATCCCTTAGATAAAGAGAGAGACCACGCTAACAATGAGAGAATCATAGAAATAATTAATAAGATTTTCATGCGATTTGTATTTTTCTGCATCAATGATATTAGTGCCAATAAGAAAATTGTCATACTCATATTTCCAAAACTAATTGAGACGCTAGTGAAGCCTGCTATTCGCTCTATTCCGACATCTCTATCTATATATAGATACAATGATGTAACACCGGCAATAAGTGAGGTGATTATGATTGTAATGTAGAAATGCTTTTGATTTATTCTAACTTGACTAAACAAATAGAATAAAGGGAGAATTAAAATAAATCTCGAGTAAGTATCTAATTCTTGAATCGATGAATTATGATATACAGCGAATAATAATATAATTAGAAAAAAATATACGTATGATTTCAATAATTTAAGAGCATCACTATCAGTTGTAAATTTTATCTTTTCCTTGAAAACATAAACAATTGATATTACAAGAAGTAGAATAGCAACAATATTTCGCAAATTAGACGGGAGGAAGTTACTAATTATAAACGCGTAAAATAAAAGACATGAAAATTTTTCTATAAAATAGTTTTTTCTATTTTCCAAACGAACACTCTTAATGATGATAATCTCAAGTTAAAATTAGTATCTAAAAAATAATTGATAAAATAAATAAAAATATTTAATAATCCCTATTGCACATATTATCATACCTTACAATATCATCCTCCTCAAGATAATCACCAATTTGTACTTCGATTATTTTTAGAGGCTCAGTGCATTTATTACAGAGTTTATGTTTTTCTTTTTTATCTAAATATATTGATTCGTCTTTCTTCAAATTAAATATATCTCTGTTTTTTTGTACATGTGCGTTTCCCTCTAATACAACCCAATGTTCTGAGCGTCTATCATGGCTTTGAAGAGATAATTCGCTTTTAGGGTTTACATGTAATATTTTTATCTGATAATTGGGAAGCTTCAAAAGTGATTCATACCAGCCCCAAGGTCTATATTCTTTTTTTGAACTAAATGAAGAGATTTCGTTATATTTACTCACAATATTTTTAATATCACTTGATCTACTTTTATCAATACAAAGAGTTTTGTTATTGGCAACAATACAAATAATATCTTTGAGTCCTATCCCAACAACATCATGATCATGATCATAAGATTTTACAAAAGAATTTTCTGAGTCTATTAGTAAATCTGATGATGAGTTTTCAGCAATTCGTTTCCAATCGCCTAAATCTGACCAATATTTCTCATATCTATAACAACCTATTCCTGTTATTTTTTCCATGACTGCAATATCAAATGATTCACTCTCTAATTTAGACCACAAATCGCTATTTACTATTAGTTCTTTAGTATTATTTTTCAGAGACGATGCGATTCTTGATAATACATTAATTAGAGAGGGATTAATCTCTCTAACAAGATCTAAAAGTTTAGAAATATTAAATAGAAATATACCTGAGTTCCATAGATACTCGCCCGAATCAATCATTCTCTTAGCAGTCAAAATATCAGGTTTTTCATGAAAACTCTCAACAGGTCCGACTTCATGAGTTACTGGAGTGTGTATGTAGCCATATTGAGTTGATAGATAAGTAGGTTTTACTCCAAATGTAATTACATTAAATTCATTGATATACTCAAGAGCATTTTCAATTGTATCATTAAAATATTCTTCATCAGGAATGTAATGGTCTGATGGTAGGACAAGCATACATTTACTTGGATCATTTTCAATCAAGCAAGACAACAAAATACTTGCTGCAGTATTTTTACCAACACTTTCATAGATAACTTTGCTGAATTGATTCTTATCTATTTCTTCAATAAAGGGCTTATGAAGTATGTTAGTTGATATGATTGGTTCGCAAAATGTCTCACTACTGCATCTGTTAAGAGTCTGTGTCAACAACATTTGATTGTTTAATATCAAATGATATTGCTTAGGTTTATTAGTTTCTGATAAGGGCCACAAACGGGTACCTGAGCCACCAGCCATTATTAATGGTATTACACTACTCATTGGTTTCAATTAGTTGGAATTCCCGAATAATACATGCTCAACTGATTCGCAAATCATATGGCCTGCTATTGCATGGACTTCTTGAATTTTTGGTGTTTTGGCTGAGCCTACAGAAATAATCACATCACAGTTATCTTTTAGAAGTTCAGTATATTCTCCAGTCATAGCAATTATATGTTTAACTTTCGGCCGAGCCGTTTTAACTAATTCAATAATGTTCTCAGACTTTCCGGATGTAGTATAAACGATTAGCGTATCGTGTATTTCGCCGTATGCTGTTATCTGTCTAGAAAAAACATTGTTGTAGCCATAATCATTTGATATACAAGTAAGATTAGAGCTATTACCCGTAAGAGCTATAGCAGGGAGAGATGGTCGATCGAAATTAAATCTACCAACAAACTCTGCACATATATGCTGACTATCAGATGCACTGCCTCCATTACCAGCAAGTATAACTTTTCCTTTGTTGCTATATGTATCGATAATGAGCTCGGATGCTATTTTCAAAGATTCTCTAAAATCTTTTCTATCAAGAGAGTCACTAATGACTTCCTTAGACCTATCTAGCGAACTCGCAATTAAGTTTTCAATATTCATCTTTAAAACCTAGTTCTATCTAAAATATCACATTTACCATTATTTTTTGACTTTTCAGTAGTTATTTCAATGAAACCTGATACACGATTGATGTCAATTGAAACATCGGAACTTCTGGCTGCTATTAAAATTTCTGTGAAAGTAGGTTCAAAATATTTTTTATTTTCGAATTCAAACTGATAGAACATATTACTAGATTCATTAAAAACAAAAGTTACTTCCTTATTTTGAATATTGCAAAGTATGAACTTATTCCCTCTTGTAACAGATTCAGATTCAGGGTTGATGTAGGCAACAGTTGG
>CAJWPJ010000021.1 GCA_913045115.1 uncultured Gammaproteobacteria bacterium
TGAAACTGAACCAATCTCTAAATTTTTAATATTAAGGTCATAATTTTTACTTTTATCAAATTTAGTGTATTTCATGAAATTTCCATATAATAAAGTTATAATATTTAATAAATTAGATTAACATTTTTATGTGATCATGTAATTAATACATTGAATTTAATTAGCCAATATTTATACAAAAATTGCGCCAAAACATCTACAGCTGTTTTTGTGATTCTTTTATTAATTCTTCTTGCAAATACTGGTTTGAGACTCGTTGAGGACGTCAATGACGGTGATATACCCTCTATTTTTCTTATACAACTACTATTTTTGAAGGTTGTTCAGTATTCTTCGATAATTATCCCGTTAAGTCTTTTTTTTGGCATTATGATTTCGCTTAATAAATTTTATACCACCAATGAGATGACCATTATTAAGTTGAATGGTTTTTCAAATTTACGATTAGCTAAAATACTATCAAGCCTTATTATTTTTGTGACATTATTTATGCTAGTCTTGGAACTCTTTCTATCGCCAATGGCAGTAGAGCTCAGATCTAAAATTGAGCATCAAATATCACACGAGCAAAAAATCTATTCTCTTAAGGAGGGCAGTTTCAATATTAGCAATGATAATTCTAAGGTAATATATATTAATAATAAGGAAGAGAGTGAGGTTGCGAATATATTCATAAAATCCTACTCAAAATCTGGAACACGCATAGATATCTCCTCGAGAGTATCTTCAAGCGACGATGATTCTGATCTTATAAGTCTAACTAACGGAATATCATATGTCTTTAATCCCGATGGAAGCTTTAGTTCAACAGAGTACTCAACTCAAGATATGATGTTATCAAATAAAATTCCAACATTCATTAGTACAGATATTGAATCAAAGTCGTTCATAGAATTATTTTCGATGACTAATTTTTCGTCGGCTAGAGAGATCTTCAATAGATTATCTATGGTAATTGCTGGCCTAATACTTGCATATTTAGCAATTCCTTTAAGTAACTATGCAAAGAAAAATGATAAATACAAAAACATATTTATGGGAGCACTTATTTATTTCAGTTATATAATTGTCATCAACGTTTTATCAACTTCTGTCTCCACTAAGATTGATCTTGCAATGTGCGCTCTATTCGTGCACCTCATATATTTGTATTTTATGTTTGTATTATATACAAATACTACCAGGGCAATAGTTTAGTATGTATAGAATAATATTCTATATGTTTAAAAAATATCTAATTGGATTTTTACTGGCAATAACAGTTTTACTAAGTATAAACCTTCTACTAATATTTATTTCTGAACTTAGAAACATTGGAGCTCATGATTATACGTTTACAGTACTTCTAAATTATATTTTATTACTAATTCCACAGAATATATTAGACATTTTTCCTTACGCATTATTGATAGGCTGTATGATTTCTTTTGGCTCTATGGCCTTTCATTCTGAGTTTGTTGCTATCAACTCACATGGTGTGGGCATAAAAAAAATAATTAGCATAATAATTATCCAAACATTTGTAATTTCATTCATATTGACTGTTATATCGAACTTGATTGCACCTAGATACTCAAACGAAGCGCAGACCATAAAAAACATATCATTGAATAAAGCAATATCAGACAAAAATTTATGGTTTAGATCTGCAGATTATATAGTTAATGTTAACAAAATAATTACTGATAAAAAATTGGAAGATATTATTATTTATAATCTGGATAACGGTTCATTGTTATCAATCATATCTGCAGAGAATGGCACCTATGAAAATAAATGGACTTTTGAAAATGTGCTAATTCATGACTTGAGTCTAAATAAAATATCAGTGAAAGAGTCTTTTACTAGGCAGTCCGAAGATTTTGTTCCCTTTGAAATACTAAAAAGCCAATTCAATAAAAAAAGATATATTTCGATCCAAGATCTTTATAGAAACATTGAGTATCACAATGATGCTGGAATACCTTTCGAAAATCATAAAGTAATTTTCTGGAAAAAGGTTTTACTTCCAATTTCATGCTGCATAATAATATTTGTAGGTTTACCATTTATGTTTACTAAAATGCGCTCTACCAATCAGAGTCAAAGGGTCATTATAGGTGTGTTATTTGGAATAACTTACTTTGTTTTGACCAGTATAATAACCAATTTAGGATTAATTTTGGGAATCTCCGCATTACCGAGTGTATTATTGTCAATGATTTTTTTTGCCTTTATAGGATATTATTTATTTAACGTTTTAGTAAAAAAGGATATTCCAATCTAGTCAACTCTCTCAAGGTATGTATTGGAAATTTTATCTTGAAGTGATTCTTCGGAAATAAGTAATAAGATATGTCCTCCAAGTAAAGAAATGACGATCCTTTTCAAGGATTGAAGGTATGTTACTTGTAGTGAATATCTACTATAGATTTTTATTTTCCAAATCTTCATACCAAGCGTTTGGTTATATTTTTTCCAAAACCACGCATAATAAAAGAAAATAACTAGGATAAGGTAAGATTGATAGAAAATATTATCAAGAACAGCATTACCTTTAGACAACATGATAATTGGAATAGTAAAAAAATACAAAACTGCAAATAATAATATCAAATCATAAAAATTAACTAGAAGTCTTTTCATTAGCCCGACTTTATTATTCATAGTATTCGCTCTTTAAAGTAAATGGCAAAACCTTAACTTTAGTTCCTTTGCAAACTTCTCGCATGTTTTCACTCAATTCAATATAACAGTTTGCATCCTTTACTGATGAAAGGATATTTGATCCTTGTGATCCAGATTTCCTTACATATAATTTACTTTTTTTACTTATCAAGATACCTCTCTTGTATTCTTTTCGACCCTTTCTTTTCTTTATATCCGTTAATAGCTCTGCTTCTAATGATAATGGATGATCATTACTTTTACCTAGTAACTTATTCAAAGCTGCATTCACAAAAAGATTAAATGTAACTACAACTGAAACTGGATTTCCAGGTAGTCCAAAAAAGATACATTTATTAATTTTACCATATGCTAGGGGTCTTCCTGGTTTGACAGCAATTTTCCAAAAATTCACTTTACCTACTTTTTCTAAAACATCTTTTACATAATCTGCATCACCTACTGAAACTCCTCCAGTTGTAATAAGAACATCACAATCTGATGACGCCTCAACAAATTTTTTTTCGATGGTTATCATTTTATCTTTCACAACACCATAGTCTTTTATTTCAACAGGATATTTTAAAAGAAGTCCATGTAATAAATATCGGTTGCTATCATAAACTTGTGACATTTTTATAGGTTTTTTGATACTTACCAGTTCATTGCCAGTAGATATGAATCCGATTATTGGTTTCTTCTTAACAGGCACTTTACTGATTCCTAAAGATGCTAATATTCCAATATCAATTTCATCAATTTCTTTACCAGCCTTCAATACAATTGTATTTTTCTTAATGTCTTCACCAGGAAATCTTATGTTTTGATCTTCGATAATTGTTGACCCTGTATTTATAAAACTACCAGTCTTTGTCACAAGCTCTTTCATGACTACTGCATTACAGCCAGAGGGGATCATTCCACCAGTCATAACTTTTATAGCTTGATTCTTTTTTACTGATTTTAAAAATGGATTTCCTGCAAATGATTCACCTATACACTCATAAGTTTTATCATTCTCATTAAAACTCTCTACATTTATAGCATAACCGTCCATCGCGGAGTTTTTGTAATTAGGTACATTTATTCTCGATTTTACATTTTTTGATAAAATCCGTCCGTACGCTTTCTTCAAATCAACATATTCACTAGTTTTTATATTGTTAATGCTTTTTAGAATATTATCTAATGCACCCTCAACGCTCATCGCATTTGGATCAAACTCATTAAAACAGTTGTCTTTTATTTTTTTCATATGTTTTATATTATATGATTATATCAAATATTATGTCTTTATTAGATAATTCAGAGGCTCTAGAATATATAGATCATTATTGTAATGATGCAGCATACAAAAAAAACCTATCAAAAAATACTCTAAAAGCATATAGATCTGATCTTACAGTTTTTTTAGAGTGGTTAGTATCTAAAGACTATAATTTACTAAAAATTGATAGAGTTATAATCAATAATTACTTAGCCTCAAAATTAGACTCGGGATCAACAGTAAGTACAATTCAAAGGACAATTACATGTATAAAATCTTTCTATGCATTTTTGCAAGATACACACATTATTAATATCAATCCTGCTATCCTAATCGAAAATCCAAAAAAAAGAAGGAAATTACCAACTATCATATCTGAGGATGAGGTTGAGAGGCTTTTGAATGCCCCCGATGAAAATAGCGCTGGTGGTATGAGAGATAAATGTATTCTAGAATTACTATATTCTGCTGGTCTTAGGATTTCAGAATTATTAAATATAAAGGTCAACCAAATATCAGCTGAGCAACCATTTCTCAAAATTAGAGGCAAAGGTAATAAGGAGCGACTTGTTCCAATCGGTTCTTTTGCAATGAATTTACTAATTTCTTACATTGACACCTACAGGTCTAAGATCAAGGTTAATGAAAATATTGATATGTTGTTCGTAACCGAAAATGGAAACCTCATCTCCAGACAATCTTGTTGGGAGATGATAAAAAAATATGCTAGAGAGTCAATGATAAAGAAAAATATATCACCTCATAATCTCAGGCACGCTTTTGCAACACACTTACTTAATAATGGAGCAGATTTGAGAACTGTACAGATGCTATTGGGCCATGCTAGTCTCTCTACAACACAAATCTATACACATATTGCAAAAGATAGACTTGTAAAATTTCATCAAAAGTATCATCCTAGGGGCTAATTATGAGGAATGTATTTATAACGTTATCTTTAATATTATTTGTATCATGCGCTAAAAAAGAAGATGCTGATATAAATAAAATTGTTTCAGATGCATATCCAAATGTATCAATAGAAAGTCTAAAGAAAATAGACGAGAATTTTCATGAAATTATAATTAATAATCAAATATATTATGCAACAAATGATGGTAAATATTTAATAGTTGGAAGTGTGATCGACTTAGATACTAAAGAGAGCATTACTGAAAATACCAAAATGCAACAACGTCTAAAAGTAATCAACTCAATTGATGAGAGTTATCAAGTAGTCTATAAGCCGAAAAAAACGGATTATGTCCTTACTATCTTTACCGATGCATCGTGTCCATACTGCCAGAAGTTGCATAATGAGATATCTGGTCTTCTTGAAAATAATATTGAGGTTCGTTATGTCTTATTCTCCAGAAACGGGAAAGACGTTGATGCTTATGGCCAACTCGTATCTGCCTGGTGCGCTGATAATCGAATGGAGGCCATAGATAGTATATTTCAAGGTGATTTGATTGATGATAACGCAACATGTATAAATCCTCTTGATATGAATTTTAAGTATGCAAGCGCACTGTCAGTGGAGGGCACTCCAACAATATTTTTAGAGGATGGTAGAATTATCCCTGGCTATCAAAGTCACGAGAAAATACTTGAATTTATTAAGAACTAAACTCTTTTTCTAATTGATCAATATATTTTTTGATAATTTCAACTTCATCTCGCATGTCAGCAAACCTGCTATCATTTGACGCTTTAAGTAGTTCCGCTTTAGCCTTAGAAATAGTAGTCCAAGGTACTTTTTCAGAATCATTAAATATCTTATTAGCTATATAGTTTCTATAGTGAGTAATATTCTCCTCAGTCAATAGCTCTTTTCTATCTGAATAAAGTTTTCTTTTGTATAACTCCACTAATCTTTTGTCTTCTACCGTTTCCAAATTCAACAAAATATCATCTATTCTATTTAGCTCATCAATTTTTTTTATTAATGCCCAATCACTCGGCCCAGTAAAGCCATTATAGAGCATCTCATCTACATGTTCTGAGGCTGATAAATAATCTCTATTGTCAACTTGATAATCTGCAAGTTGGTCTACAAGATACTGGTTTATATTCATAATAAAATTACTAGCTGAGCTTAGTAAGTTAAATTGTGCGTGATAATTATTTTTTTCTATCGAAAACTTTTGTTTTAGTTCATCACTGAGATGATCATATTTAAGCAATATAGGATAATCGTTACTTTTCACCTTTTTTAGAATTTTATTTTTGAATAGCGACCCTATATTTTTTGTTCTTGAGCTGAGAACTTCATCAGTCACTTCCTCACATAAGTTGAAGAAAATTAGTTCTTTTGGATTGTCTGGATTACTGGTAAGAAAACAAACTGGTGTGTAATCGCCTGTCGCAGTCGTTGGAGGAAGAAAACATACTTTATTTTCTTCTATAAATTCTCTTACATTATTATGATTTCTAAAAACCATAAGATGCTCCCAAAAATCTGGTTCATTTCTTTTAATAATTTCTGCAACACCTAGAGTGGCATCAACATCACTCATTGCATCATGAGCGAATTCATGTTTTATCTTATTATTTTCAGCTAGTTTTTCAAGCTTCAAACTTTTCCTTCCTTTCTCTTTATCTACAGGTATATTTAAATATGATTTGTTCAAGTTACAGATTGAGAGGATTATTTTGAATAGATCTGTACGAGAATTATTATTTGTATTTGTCAAATATGGGGCATGTAGTGATTGATATAAGCTTGACCTTAAAAACTTTTCATCAAAATTAATATTATTATAACCAATAAACACAGCAGGTGACCAAGACGATAGTTTTTGATGCACTTTATCCATAAATTCATAGAAGGATTGCTTGGTATTGAGATCTTTAAGATTTGTTTTTGTAATAAGCATTGCTGTAGGGGAGGGTATAACTCCATCCCTTAGCCTACACCTCTCATTAAGTTCATCTAGTACATGGAAATTCTCATCAACGAGTTTAGCTGCTAATTGGATTGGTTGATCAAAGTAGTAATTCAATCCAGATGTTTCAAAATCATAAAAAACATAATTCATTTATATTATATTCGGGATAGTGTAATCTTATTATACACAACAATGGTTAAAAAGACATATACCGCATCTGATATAGAAATTCTTAAAGGTATCGAACCAGTTCAAAAGAGACCTGGTATGTATACTGATACATCAACACCTAATCACTTGCTTCAAGAAGTTATCGATAATTGTGTTGATGAGTCTATTGCTGGTTTCTGTAACAATATTGACATTACGGTCAATAAAGACGGCTCTTTTACTGTCAAAGATGATGGGAGAGGAATGCCTGTTGATATACACCCAGAGTATAAGAAATCTGGAGTAGAGGTTATTATGACTAATCTGCACTCTGGTGCTAAGTTTAGTAATAAAAATTATAAATATTCAGGAGGATTGCATGGAGTGGGCGTATCTGTTGTCAGCGCACTTTCGGAGGTTTTAACTGTCAATATAGAAAGAGCTGATGATCCTAATATCTATCAAATAAGTTTTAAAAATGGTCTTATTAGCAAAAAACTTTCTAAAATTTCTAAAACTCAAAAAAAATCTCATGGGACTACTATTACCTTCAAGCCAAATCAAACATATTTTGATAGTGATATTATTGACCTTAATAGGTTACACAAGCTATTAGAAGCGAAATCAATTCTGAAACCTGGCTTAAAGATTAAAATTATTGATTTGAAATACCGTAAAGAAGAAAAAGTTTACTGCCACAGCGGGTCTCTTGATGCTTATCTAAAAAACTCACTTGAAGGTATTGAATTACTACCAAAGCAACCTATTCTAATTGAGCTTGATACAGATCTATTTGAATTAACATCAACTTTGTGTTGGCATCAAGATTCTAATGAGACTATACAGGACAGTTACGTTAACTTGATACCAACTTCGGATGGAGGTACCCATGTAAATGCTTTGAGGTCTGCAGTAACTGAATCCATAAGAGAATTTATGACTTCTCATAAGCTGACCCCTAAGAATTTAAAAATAATTCCTGATGATATTTGGAAAAATACATCGTTTCTTCTCTCTATAAAAATATCAGAGCCACAATTTGTTGGTCAAACAAAAAATAAGCTCCAGTCTACATCAATAGGTTCAAAATTAACTAACCAGCTGAAAGATAGACTAGAGCTATGGTTAAATAATCACATTGAGACTTCCGAGGAAATTTGTAGTATCGCAATAAGCAATGCACAAATTAGAGCATCAGTTACGCCCAAGAAAACTAAAGTAACTAGTAAAAGTATAATTCTCCCTAGTCGATTGTCTGATTGTTCAAGCAAAGATCCTTCTGTAAATGAGTTATTTCTAGTTGAGGGTGATTCAGCTGGAGGTTCTGCAAAACAGGCGAGAGATAGAATTTTTCAAGCAATATTACCTTTAAGAGGAAAAATACTTAATACATGGGAGGTTTCTTCAACAAAAGTCTTGGAGTCTAAAGAAGTTCAAGATATAAGTACGTCTATTGGCGTGAAGCCAGGTGAATCTGATTTATCAAAACTTAGATATGAAAAGATATGCATTTTAGCTGATGCAGATTCAGATGGTTTGCACATTGCCACTTTACTGATCGCTTTGTTTGTAAAGCATTTTCCTGATCTTGTCATTAATGAACACATATATGTCTCACTTCCGCCACTCTATCGACTAGATTTTAAGAATAAAATTCTTTACGCCATCTCAGATGAGCATATGACTGAAGTTCTAAAGCAAAATAAAATAAAATCATCTGATCCAAAGTTGAGCATAACAAGGTTTAAGGGTCTTGGAGAAATGAACCCATCTCAGTTGAGAGATACAACACTAAACCCATTATCACGAAAACTTTTACTTCTGTCTTTAGAAAATAAAGCAAAAGATATGAAGTTATTAAACATGATGTTATCTAAAAAGACATCCTCAGATAGGAAGTTATGGTTAGAGAAAAAAGGTAACCTTGTAGAGGCAAGCTAATGGCAAAAAACAAAGATCTCTTTTCATCAAATATTGACAAAATTTCTATTGGCGCTTTTAGTGAGGACGCATATTTAAATTATTCAATGTACGTGATCCTTGATCGAGCCTTACCAAGTCTTTTAGATGGACTGAAGCCTGTGCAAAGAAGAATAATTTATGCAATGAGCGAGCTAGGCTTGAAACACAACACTAAACATAAAAAATCAGCAAGAACTGTAGGAGATGTTCTAGGAAAATTCCATCCTCATGGTGATACAGCATGTTATGAAGCTATGGTGATGATGGCACAATCATTCTCATATAACTCACCATTAATTGATGGGCAGGGTAACTGGGGTACACAAGATGACCCTAAGTCTTTTGCAGCCATGAGGTATACAGAATCTAAGCTAACAAAATATTCCGATCTACTTCTTCGTGACCTAAAAAATGGTACTGTTGAGTGGATTCCAAATTTTGATGGGTCACTTGATGAGCCTAAATATTTACCATCACTTATTCCTAATATACTCGTAAATGGAAGCTCAGGTATTGCAGTAGGGATGTCAACAGACATTCCTCCTCATAATCTTGGAGAAATTATTCTTGCATTGCAACATTTACTAAAGAACCCTAAGTCTAGTGTTGAAGAGCTGACAGATTTTATTCCAGCCCCTGATTATCCAACAGGTGGATCACTTTTAAGAAATGAATCTGACATTGATGAGATTTACAATGAGGGCACTGGAAATATAAAACTTAGAGCAGAGTATACTTCTAAGTCAAAAGAAATAACTGTAACTTCTCTACCTTATCAGGCGTCTACTACAAAAATCATTGAGCAAATTCAATCTCAAATTATTGATAAGAAGATTAGCTTTATTGGCTCTGTTGAAGATCAATCAGACGAAAAAAATCCAGTGAAGATTATTATTAGAATTAAAGGAAGTAGTAACACAGCGGATGATGTTATGAATCACCTTTATTTCACAACTGATCTGGAGAAGACTTACAGAGTAAATCTAAATATCATTACTTCAGAAGGTAAGCCAAAAGTCATGAATCTAAAAGAGATTCTCTCTCAGTGGTTAGCATTTCGTGTGGATACTTATAAAAAACAGCTTAATTACGAGAATAACCAGATACTTGAAAGACTTCATATTCTTGAAGGCTTCTTAATTGTATATAAATATCTTGATAAAATTATCACGATTCTTCGTAATGAGGATAATCCAAAACCAAAAATAATAAAAATAGGTAAGTTTACAGAAATTCAATATGAATCAATTGTGAATATGAGATTGAGAAATATTGCTAAACTTGAAGAGAAAAAAATTAATGAAGAGTACACAAGATTAAAAGAGAGAAATAAAGAGATTAATTCTATATTAAAATCTAAATATAAATTAAACAAACTGATTATTGAACAACTAGATGAATTAAGTGATGAATATTCATCAGATAGGAGGACCAATGTACTTGATGATGTTTCCTCGTCTAAGCAAATTAAGAAAGAAATAAAAATATCAAATGAACCAATGTCTGTTGTTTTATCTACAAACGGTTGGATAAAATCTAATAAAGGATCACTAGATAAAATTGATAACCTTACATTTAAATCAGGAGATTCCTTCCTCGATTATTTAAACATTGATAATGATAAGCAGGTTGCATTCTTTGATCAAAAAGGATTTTTATACACAATGACCGTTAATGATATGCCTTCTGGACGAGGTTACGGTGAATCTTTAAAAAAATACTTTACTATAGATGACGGTATACACGTTATCGGTATGGTTGACTCGAAAAATACAAATCATACGCTACTTTGCACTGAGTCAGGATATGGATTCTTATGTGATAATCATGATTTAAATTCATCTAATAGAAAGGGTAAAGCAATTATCAAAAATAAATTATCAATGCTGACAAAGCCCCTGTCATTCGATAAGGGTGTCTATAACCACTATGTAATAATTACAGATAAACAATATATGCTTGTTGGAAAAATATCAGACATACCTATAATGTCAAAAGGTAAGGGCGTTAAGCTAATCAATATACCAAAAGCTGATCCAAAAGAAAAAATTATTTTCTCTGGGGTAATTAAAGGCGGCGAGAGATTGGAGATTAGTGCTAAAAATAAAAGGTCAAAATATATTGAATTTGAGGACTTGGGACCATATATTATGAATAGAACAAGACGTGGGAAAAAGATAGATAATAAATATACCCATAAGAATGTCAAATTAATTTATAATACAGGGAAGAAATGAAGAGAATATTTTATTTTATAATTGTAAATATCGCGATACTTTTCGTACTAAGTATATTTTTATCACTAACAGGCTTCACAGGCATTCTTCAATCTAATGGAGTTGACCTTGATTATGATTCATTAATGCTATTTTCATTAGTGTTCGGTATGGGTGGATCATTCATTTCACTTTATATGTCTAAGTGGATGGCCAAATCAATGGCAGGTGTAAAATTAATACAGACACCATCTAATGAATTCGAAAAATGGTACCTAGATATTGTAAAGAAGCAATCTGATCAACTTGGCCTAAAGATGCCTGAAGTAGGAATATTTAATTCACCTCAGCCAAATGCATTTGCTACAGGATCATCAAGAAACAGTTCCCTAGTCGCACTTAGCACTGGTCTGATTAGCGCTATGAATCGTGATGAAATCGAAGCTGTCATAGGTCATGAGATGAGTCACGTTGCCAATGGAGATATGGTCACACTTACACTTATCCAAGGTATAGTTAATGCTTTTGTAATATTCTTCTCACGTGTCATAGGACATTTCGTTGATAGAGTAATATTGAAAAATGAGAGAGGTTACGGAATAGGATATTTTTTCACTGTTATCTTTGCACAGGTAATATTAGGAATTCTTGCATCCACAATAGTATGTTGGTTCTCAAGAATGAGAGAGTTCCGAGCAGACATTGGTGGAGCACAATTGACTTCAAAAACTAAAATGATCAATGCGCTTAAAGCATTAGAAAGACAAGTTGCAGCGCCACTTCCTGATCAAATGCTAGCTTTTGGAATATCTAATAAAGGGCAATCTAGTACATTGCAGAAATTATTTTCAACTCATCCACCACTAAGAAAAAGAATAGAGGCACTAGAAAACTCTCAGATTGAGACATCTAGCCAAGAACAACTAGGCTAATGGTCGATCACTCTCTATTAAAAAGTGGCAATAAAGTTCTTGTCGATAAACAACCTTATCTGATTATTGATACAGATTTTGTCAATCCTGGTAAAGGCCAAGCATTTACTAAAATTAAAATTAAGAACCTATTAAATAAAAAGATAATTGAAAAAACTGTAAAGATAGGTGAAGAGCTTGATGAAGCAGATGTACTCAATACGTCTATGCAGTTTTTATATCAAGAATCCAACAATCTATTTTTTATGAATCTGGAGTCATATGAGCAGTTAGAATTAGCTGTATCATCCGTTGATTTTGACCCTAGATGGCTTAATGATGGTGATGAATGTGATGTGACAATCTGGAATGACGCTATTATCGATGTGAACCTTCCAAATTTTGTTACATGTAAGGTGATATCGACTGAAACTGTTGCTAAAGGTGATACGGTATCAACCACACTAAAAGACGCAGAACTCGATAATGGTATTACAATAAAAGTACCCGCATTTATCAAACAAGATGAGGATGTGAAAGTTAACCCTACAACAGGTGAGTATTCATCCAGAGCATAAAATGAGCAAGATACAGGAAAGAAGAAAAGCAGCACAGCAAGAAATACAAGAGCATAAGGCAAAAAAGAATAAATATATAATTGCTGCTGTATTTTGGTTTTTATCTAGCCTTTATATTTATTCAAATGATGCGGGTTTTTCTGATGTCTATTCTCTTAAACCATTTATTTATTTTATTGTAGGACCAGTTGTTGCTTCTATAGTTTTTGGCAATATTATGTTTTTCCTACAAAAAATTATCGAAAAGGGTGTTATTGCTTTTCTTGGTAACAATGCTCAAAACCTTGTATTACCTGTCATTTCCTTTATTTTCTTCTGTGCGTTAGTAGGAATGTTTATAGTAATATTTAAATTTGCTGAACTTCTACAGACAGTAATATAAATCACCAATTATTATAATATTCATGTATTATATCTAAATGCTAATGACAATGAGAGATATTTTGTTACCTGTTATAATCTCTACAGCCTATTGGGTTTTATTTTATAAAAAAATACTCTTCTTAAACCTTTTTATTTTTGTAATTGTATCTATAGCTTATGTCTACTACTGTAAGTGGGTCAATGCTAACTATGAATTTATCTTTGGCAAAGAATCTATTGACGAAAAGTTAAAAGATACGAACGCTTTAAATAGAAAATTTATTTCTGCAATCTGGGTCTCACACTTCGCCTTCTTCTTTTTTGGGGGAATAAGTCTAGGAGTATCTGTTCCATTTATTCTTTACTTTAATATATAAAGTAATCTTTCTTTGAATTGATATTAATTATATCTGTATTATCATAATTTATTATGACAGATATTTACATGGATGCAGTATCAAAACTCAAACACTTTATTGAATCAGACTTATCTCAATATGCCAAAGATAGGAACTATGACTATGGTATAGATAAAAGAAATAACGTTTCAATGTTATCAAAATTTATCTCTCATAGGATTATAAGTGAATATTATATAGTTGAGAAAGTTCTCGAAAAATATAAGCTGACAAAAGCAGAGAAGTATATACAAGAGGTCTTTTGGAGAGTTTACTGGAAGGGCTGGCTAGAACATAGACCCGATGTATGGAATGACTATGTAGGCTTTAATACTTCTAGTATGAATAAAAAAGATTTAGAACAAGCATATAAGGGCACTACAAACATTGATTGTTTTAATGATTGGGTAAATGAACTGAAAACAACTAACTATTTACACAATCACACTAGAATGTGGTTCGCTAGCATTTGGATTTTCACTCTAGGCCTCCCATGGCAGTTAGGCGCAAACTTTTTTATGCATCATTTGTATGATGGCGATCCAGCATCCAATACTCTAAGCTGGCGCTGGGTAGCTGGGCTTCAGACAGTTGGCAAAAACTATTTAGCAACCTCTTCGAATATTGCGAAATATACTGCAGGTAAATATAGGCCTAACAACATAATAGAACATGCAGAACCCCTTACAAGCTCGAAAATATACAATGTCAACGAATTAGATTTTTCTAATTTTAGATCTAATAATGATAATTTACTGGTTTTTGATAGTAATCTTGATTTTCAATTCATCAATCATTGTAAAGACAGGTATAAAAAAATATATTTTGTGTTGTTATTAAATGATCATCGTAAAATTGCTCTATCAGAAAGGGTGATATCATTTAAAAAAGCACTTATTGACGATATCTCATCTAAGTTTGATCAATCAATTATACTTAATGGAGATGATTGCATCACATTATTAGATAGCGACAAGACTTTTGATATTATTTATCCCAGCATTGGCGAAAACCTGTCATTTATTAACTTATATAAAAAATCTGACAAAACCAACTTTGTTTATAATGAGAGTGACTTAGCATGTTGGAAATTCTCTAAAAAAGGCTTTTTTAACTTCAAGAAGAACATTCCAGATATAATAAAAAAATTGAATAGCAATGGTGATCTATTTACATAGATCAGTATCCTTTCTGTTGCTTATAAGATTCATAGTTTTTTTTACCTATAGCAATCTTTAAGCTCATTTTATAAGCAGCCTTGGGATCAATGTAACATTGCAAATCTGATCTGACGACTGATTGATCTAAGAATTCACCGTCCAAAGCATTTCTATCTATTTTCATAAATATTTCATTAACTTTATTTGATTTATAAAAGATATTAATTGTTTCATTTATTTCATATCTTCTAAATATATCAGCCTCATCGTTGTGATGATCTATCACTAAATCTCTATAATTACGGTCTATCCACCAAGATTTTATTTCAACAAAATCATTATCAAATCTTATAGAAAAATCTACATCCTTTAATGATGGGGTTTGAAAAATACATAGCAATTGGTCAAATGTCCTATTATTTGTTTCGCTAGAACAGCCAATCAATAAAAATAGGAGAGTAAATACTTGAAATAGTTTCATTTAAAGAGAGGATTATCTAAGAAAAATAGTTAAAAGTATGCCTAAAAATAAAACAAATGAGAGCGAGGATAATACAGGTAGTTTTTTCATTATACCTTTTCTCCAGAAATCCGGTTCAACACGCCATGTACCAGTATCTTTCCAAAAATTTGCTTTCTTTTTATCAACTTCCATAAATTCTTAACCACTTATATTTCAATGTTAGATTATTCTATTCGTCACCTTCTTTTACAAAAATTCCATCGATCATTTTACCTTTCCTATCCTTTATGTCTTCATAAGCTACTTTGAGACACTCCTCAAGTGTAATGTTGTTCCTGACTAAAATATTTATTAAGACAACCATAATGTCACCAATATCATCTCTAAAGTCTTTTGACTTGCATAGACTATCTGATAATTCTCCAACTTCTTGAACTAATTTCATAAATTGATCTTTATCAGTGCTTCCATCGATAAGATTTCTATCTTTATGCCATTGACTAATAAGTTTTTCGTAATCTATTTTAGTCACTTTATCCTCTTTGTAAATTCATCATAGAAAGTTGAGCATCATTCATTTATTTAATTTGTGAGGAATGATGTGCCTTAATTTTCAAAATATCATTAGTCGATTTAAGTACAAATGTAAAAGCGACATCTAGTTTTTCATCAGATGTAAAACATAGTTTACCCATCACTATAGTACCTTCTTCTATTTGAGCTGTATGCATTTCGTCAATCTCTATAGATTTCCATTTCGTTAATGCGAAACCTTTATCTTCTTCTATGCCTCCTCCAATAAAATAGGAAAGAGCATCATCAAGATTATTTCTAAATGCTACTTTTCGTGTCATTGTTGGTTTAAACAAAACACTTTCTTCACCAAATAAGTAATGTTTTTCTATAAACAGAATAGCTTCAGATTTATAATCCCCGCCTTTATCATAGATATTTCTTATTTTGAATAATCCATCTTTCCAAGATTCTATAAATTTCTGCACATCAACATCATTAATCATAATTTATCAATCACTAATAAATCATTTAACCGTTCTGGACTATATATCTGTATTATCGTCCAAGCACATCATAATAACGGCAAAAACTATAGCAAATATAAAAAACAGAATTATACCTAGAGCATGACTCATAGTTAATTGTAACAAATAAGTGAGTACATATTTGAAAATATTACAAACATTTCTTCAAAACTTGTATTTTGTATTTATTACAACCCAATTTAGATCTCGTCCAACAGATTTCATTTTGCTTCGATAGTTCACATTTACCCTCAGGGAATCATAAAATGTCTTTGTAAAACCAAACCTGAGATAATCAAAAGATGCACCTGATCCAACAGGAGTTCCCTCATTAATATCCTCTCCAACACCTAGTTCACCAAAAACTCTAATTTTATTGATAACCATACTTTTACCAATCTTGACGTGATGAGACGTTTTATAATAACTCGAATCACTGAACCACAGCTCTTGTCTTGTTGCTATATAGCTTTCAGCACTTGCAGTCGGTGTTATTAAAACAAATATAAGTGAAAAAAATAAAAATTTATTCATAATTACCTCCATTATCTTTTAGTTGCCATAAACTAGCACCCCCACTTGAATCAATTAAAAATAACTCACCTTTACTATTTACCTCCAGATCTCTTATCCTTCCAATTCGGTCTTCAAAAATAACCTCTTGCGCTAAAACTATGTCATTTTCGAAATTAAGTTTGTATAAAGTTTTAAATTTCAATGATGTTACCAGTATGTCACCTTTCCATGCAGGAAATTCTTCACCGTCATAAATTATGATATTACTTACTGCTATTGATGGGGTCCATGTCCACAAAGGTTTTGTAAAACCTGGTTTCCAAGCACTTCCATCTCCAATTTTTGTTCCAATGTAGTTGGTTCCTCCCCAACCAATAAGCTTCCATCCATAATTTTCAGCGTATTTTACCTCACCAAAAAAATCTCCACCTTTAGCACCGTGATTTGAGATATAAATCTTATTTGTGATGGGAGAAACTGCCATTCCCTGTGGATTTCTAACTCCTATTTGGTAAACCTCTGGCAACCACTCAGGATTGCTAGTAAATTTAGGGTTGTCTTTAGGGATAGATCCGTCTAAATTTATTCTTATAATACTTCCAGGATGATTTGAAATATCTTGTGCAATCATCCCTTCACCTCTCTCACCGACAG
>CAJWPJ010000022.1 GCA_913045115.1 uncultured Gammaproteobacteria bacterium
ATCTTTGCACAGTGCCATAGCCATATGCCTTGGCAACGTGTTTTTCTTATCTCTTTTTGTTGATAGTATATCGCTAACTCTAACCTTGTAATAATGTGCTGTTACCTTCTGAATCTGCTCTATGGTAATCATCCTTTGATTTAACGATATTAAATCTGCTAGCGTTTCTTTTGTGAACTCTAATGTGATTTCACATTTTCTGAACTTTGCTGTAGCTATAACTCTGCGAAGATTACCCTCTAATTCACGAACATTTGAATTAATGTTCCTAGCTAAAAAGAATGCTATTTCACTGTCTATCGGTAACCCCAACATCTCAGCTTTTGACTGAAGTATAGCAACCCTAGTCTCTAAATCTGGGGGATCAATCGAAACATTTAGGCCCCATACCAATCTAGATTTTATTCTATCTTCCAGGCCGTTTATCTCCTTTGGATATTTATCGCATGTAAGTACAACCTGTTTCTTATACTCGAAAAGAGCATTAAATGTATGGAAGAATTCCTCCTGAGATCTTTCTTTTCCCGCAAAGAACTGTATATCGTCCAGCAGCAATACATCAAGACTTCTATAAAATCTCTTAAATTCTTCTATTTGATTATTCCTGAGGGCTGTAACCATGTTTTGGACAAATTTTTCTGAATGCAAATAGACAACTTTCTTATTAACCTTACTCAGCTCGTTCCCAATGGAGTGAAGTAAATGTGTCTTACCTAATCCTACCCCACCATAGATATACAAAGGATTAAAAGCTCCAGGCTCGTTAACAACGGATGTACAAGCAGCTTTTGCTAGCTGGTTGGACTTTCCCTCTACAAAAGACTCAAAGGTCATATCAGAACTTAAGTTAGATCTATAGTTCGAAGGCGCTGTTCTTACACTCTCGTTTTCTTTTACAGCTGAGTTTACGTCAAGACTTATAAGTAACCCGTCAGTAATATTGGCCAGAGCTTTTGTTATTTGCTCTAAAAAATTTTTCTCTACCTCGTCTTTCATGAACTTGTTAGGCGCTAGAAGTTTCAGGCCATTAGCGTCTCTCTTGACTTTCAATGGGGCAATCCACATCCGCATGTCTTTTTCTGTAATACTTGCAGACAGTTCATTGAGGCATCTTAGCCAAATATTGTTTTCTGTGGTCATAGTCGGAAGTCTAATATCTCATGAAAAAATATGAATTAATATATTGACATAAAGTAATAATCAAATCAGTATACTGACATATGAAAAGAACGTTTCAACCCAGCAATATTAAGAGAAAAAGGACGCACGGTTTTAGAGCAAGGATGAAGACTGCTGCGGGTCGTGCAGTACTCTCAGCCCGAAGGTCAAAAGGAAGAGCGGTCCTCTGTCCATAGTTGTACACTTTTAAAAAAGACGTAATTACAATCTCAAAAAATACATTAACGTATTTTTCCACTAAAGATGATCTGAAATCAAACCATTTAAAACTACGCTACAATCAAAGTAAAAATCATCGCTTAGGCATTATTATTCCAAAGAAAATAATACCTCTGTCTGTAACCAGGAACGCTCTGCGGAGAAAAATTAGGGGGCTTTTTAGAGACAAAAAAACTTCTGATTATTCTTATGAGATTTTACTTACAATATCAATGAAAATTCAGGCTGAAAAAAAAACTATAAATGATATTCTTATGCGTGAATGGACATCTTTACTAAACCAATTGCTTTAATCTTTATTGGATTTATAAAATTATACCAAATATTTGTGTCTCCATTGCTCGGAGCATCTTGTAGACATCGACCAACATGCTCGCAGTATTGTGTTGAGTCAATAACGACACATGGATTATTTTGGGGACTAATATATGGTGTAAAAAGGGTTTTCAGGTGTAGACCAGGTGGGACATCTGGCTTCGATCCTGTCCCAACGAGGAAAAAATGAACAGATTATTTTTGTATAGCGGATTCTTGTTTATATTAATTCTAATATTTGATGCATATGACAGAGATTACAACCAGCCTCAGATAGAAAATTCTAGATCTGATAACAGTCAGAGCTTTAATCAGAATGCTAAGCAACCCCCTAAGGGCGCTGTTCAAAATAAAATATCTGTAGAGGATGAGCAGATAAGACAAGAGGATATCAGGTCAATCGAACATCAGAAATTATTAATTAGGTACAACACAAAGTCAGGTGATTTGTTGTTCTCCAAATTAAAAGACTATCCGCTCAACCTAGGTTCAGATGAGAATGTCGTAATACTTGATTATGAAAGTAAACGATACACCGCAGCATCTAAGATACAAATAAAAGACCAAAGCATAGCAGCCATCTATAATCCAACAGAGGGTTCGACTGATAGCATAAAACTGTTATCAACCAACCTCCCAGAAATATTGCTTGAAAAAGAAATCAAGCTTGTAAATGATAGCCATCAAATTGTTGTTTCAAATAGCATCACAAATAACGGAAATGATGACATATACGTAAGGAATTATGAGATTATTTCAAGAGACGGGAACAGTAGTGCAAGTCTAATGTTACCTACTTATACGGGAAGTGCGTACTACGACAGTGATGATAAATTCTCCAAAATTTCCTTTGATGATATGCTGGAGAATGAACAGACGATAAATGCACAAGACAGCTGGATAAGTATGATCGAGCATTACTTTTTCTCTGCATGGCTTCCAACAACATCAACAACAAAAACAATTTATACAAATCATGAGAGCGGTATTTTCACCATCGGAAGCTCAACACCTTACCAACTCATTAGACCAGGGCAAAAGTATGATTATAAATCAGTCATGTTTGTTGGGCCCAAACTTCAATCAGAAATTTCTAGCCTAGCAAATGGCTTGGATTTAACAGTAGACTATGGAGTCTTAACATTTCTCTCAGCCCCACTTTTTTGGGTTCTAGATTTAATCTATGCCGGCTTTGGTAATTGGGGAGTCTCTATTATTATTCTAACAATCTTAATTAAAGCATTATTTTTTAAATTATCTGAGACAAGCTACAGGTCTATGGCTCAGATGAAAAAACTTAATCCTAGAATGCAAGCGCTTAAAGAAAGATATGCAGAGGATAAGAAAAAGTTCAGTGAGGCATTGATGAGGATGTATAAGGAGGAAAAAGTAAACCCGTTGGGTGGATGCCTTCCTATACTAATACAAATACCAGTTTTTATAGCTCTCTATTGGGTACTTGTGGAAAGTGTCGAGATGAGACAAGCGCCTTTTGTAGGATGGATCAACGACTTAGCCTCAGCGGACCCTTATTTTATACTTCCAATAGCTATGGGTATTTCAATGTACATCCAACAAAAATTAAACCCTGCGCCCACAGATGCCACCCAACAAAAAATATTTTTGTTCTTACCATTTATATTCACAGCACTGTTTGCAACATTCCCATCCGGCCTTGTTTTATATTGGCTGACAAATAACGTACTTTCTATCGCGCAACAGTATGTCATCAACAAGAGAATAGTTGGTTAAAAAATGAGTACTAATGCAATATGCGCTATTGCAACAGCAAAAGGTAGTTCAGCATTAGGAATTATTAGAGTTAGTGGTAACGACCTTGTATCTATGCTCGAGCATCTTTTTACAAAAAAGCTCTATGATAGGAAAGCAACTCTAACTGATATTAAAAAAGGTGACATACTATTCGATAACTGTATAGTAATTTTATATTGCGCGCCTAAGTCGTATACAGGAGAAGATGTCATAGAGATTATCACTCATGGTAACCCTGTAATAATGAACTCTATCATAGACTTACTATGTAGTTCGGGGGTAGCACATGCAGCCCCAGGTGAATTTACAGAAAGAGCATTTCTAAATAGCAAAATTACTCTTGAGAAAGCAGAAGCAACTGCAGATTTGATTGCGGCCTCAGATATCCAGGCGGTAAGAGCTGCACAAAACTCACTCACAGGTAAATTTTTTGTTGATATAAGCAAAATATCATCATCTATTGTCGCTCTTAGGGCAGAGCTTGAAAGCATAATTAATTTCCCTGAGGATGAGGATGCGCCCGATCTTAACAACAAAAGAATTAGGGATCAAATTAACAATGTCAATAATAAGCTCGAGAGAGTCATTATTAACTCTAAAGAGGGCAGAAAATTAAATGACAAAAGAGTTTATGCCTTTATAGGCAGACCTAATTCTGGGAAATCATCAATTATAAATTGCTTACTTAACGAAGATGCGTCTATTGTAACAAGCAATGAGGGAACAACTCGAGATTGTATTGAGTATGAATTAAATATAAATAATAAAATCGTAAGTGTAATTGATACTGCAGGGATAAGATTTACTCAAGATGAAGCGGAGATAGAAGGAATTGAGAGATCTTTGAAAACGATCCAAAAGGCTCATAAAATATTTTACGTAGTTGATCAATCGAAAGGACTAAATGATGACGATCACAATATTTTAAAAAGTAACAATATTAATAATTACCATATTGTATTTAATAAAATTGACCTTGGTGGCACAAAAGCTAAAGTTTTAAAAAAATCACCACCTGAGATATATATATCTGCGATCAAACGCGAGGGCTTAGACTTAATCAAATCTACGATTGAGGAGGATTTTGTCAAAGTCGATATGTCCCAAGATATTTATCTAGCTAGATCTAGGCATATCAATCATTTAGTGGATGCGCAAGAGAACGTTTACCGTTGCCTTGAGCACCTGTCCAAACAAAGATATGACATTTTAGCGGAGGACATGAGACTAGCTCATCTAGCTTTATCCTCTATTTTAGGGCAAAATCCATCTGAAGAACTGTTAGAAGAAATATTTACCAGTTTTTGTATAGGCAAATGAATAATTTTGATGTGATAGTAGTCGGTGGGGGTCATGCAGGGTGTGAAGCAGCTCATGCTAGTGCACGCCTTGGTTCAAATACACTTCTCATAACCATGAAGCTAGACGGCATTGGACAGATGAGTTGTAACCCAGCAATTGGTGGGATAGGAAAATCTCACCTTGCTCGCGAGGTAGATGCGCTTGATGGATTGATGTGTAAAGCCGCTGATAATGCCTCTCTTCAGTCAAGAGTACTTAATTCAAGTAAAGGCGCAGCTGTTAGAGCAACTAGAATCCAAACCTGCAGAGATGAATACAAAAAATATATTCAAAGAGAAATAATCAGCCATAAAAATATAACAGTTTTGCAATCTACAGTTAAATCCATTTGTTTCTCTAAAAAGAGGGCTAACGGAGTGATCATAGATACAGGAGAAACTATAGAGGCTAAATGCATAGTGCTCACAGCTGGGACATTCCTAGATGGTGTTATACACATGGGCGATAAAACATTTTCTGCGGGCAGAGCTGGCGATAAGGCCTCTATTGATTTAGAGAAATATTTTAAAGATGCCGGCTTTGATATTGAGAGGTTAAAAACCGGAACTCCACCACGAATCAAGACAGAGTCTGTAGAAATCGATAAACTTGAAAGGCAAGACAGTGACTCGCCACTTCCTATGTTGTCATATTTAAATGACCACTATGATTGTGTCCCAAACCATATTATAAAAATACCTTGCTACATAACACACACCAACACTCACACCCATGAGATCATAGCAAGTAATAAAGGTAAATCTCCGTTATTCAATGGAAAGATAACATCTATAGGTCCAAGGTATTGTCCTTCAATCGAAGATAAAGTTTATCGGTTCTCTAATAAAGAAAGCCACCAGATTTTTCTTGAGCCAGAAACATCAGATAACTTAGAGATATATCCAAATGGACTCTCAACAAGTTTACCTCTAGAGACGCAGAGAGATTTTTTACGAACCATAGTCGGTCTTGAGGATTGCGTTATCACTCAGCCAGGGTACGCCATCGAGTATAGCTACTTTGACCCAAGGGGCTTGAGGTCAAGTTTGGAGACAAAAAACATTGAGAACCTTTTCTTCGGAGGGCAGATTAATGGAACCACAGGCTATGAAGAGGCAGCTGCTCAAGGAGTGATTGCCGGGATAAATGCTGCGAGGAAGTCTCAACAGAAGCCAAGCTGGACACCCCAAAGACATGAGTCATATATTGGCGTATTGATAGACGACTTAATTACACAGGGTGTAACAGAACCATACAGGATGTTTACAAGTAGAGCAGAGTATCGCTTAAGGCTTAGAGACGATAATGCAGATGTACGCCTTACCCAGAAAGGTTATGAAATAGGTGTAGTTGGTGAAGAAAGATATAAATCTTTTTGTAAGAAAGTTGACAGGATAAATTCAGAAAGGTCACGGCTTGATGCTTTAAAAATAGAAGTTGAATCTGAAGACCACAAACTGCTTAAAAAAAAGTACGATCTCAACTTAACAGAGAATAAATCATATGCATCATTACTAAAAACATCAAAAGTACAATACTCAGATTTAATGGAATTATCTAACTTTGGCATAACCGCAAATGCATCAGTTGGCCATCTTGTTGCATCAGATATAAGATATGAAGGTTACGTCGCCAAACAAGAAAAAGAAATTGAACAACTTAAAGCCAGCTATAATGTGCACATACCTGATGGCATTGACTTCAAAAATGTTCAAGGTCTATCGAATGAAGCAATTGAAAGACTAGATCAGGCGCGTCCTGAAACTATTGGTCAAGCATCACGTATTCCTGGAATCACAAGTCCGTCCATATCACTTATCAAAATACACCTTAAGAAAAACAACGCCATCTAACATGACAAGAAAAGTTTCTGTCATTTTAGATGAGGTATTTCCAAAAATTCCACATGATAAACGACTAGTAATTGAAAATTATCTCAGTCTTCTACTTAAATGGCACAACAACAATAATATTATTTCCTCATCAGATACTGAGTATGTAATCAAAAGGGAGATTTATGATTCATACCAATTTTCTAATCTAATAACAGGCAAGACATTCACTGACATTGGAACAGGCGGAGGTATACCCGGAATCATAATTGCTATACTAAATCCAGACAAAGAGATAGTTCTACTTGACAGAAAAAGCACATACATTGATTTCTTAAGAATCGCGCAACATGACCTCGGTCTCAACAATGTAAACATTACTGAACAGGACTTTTTTGTTAATAAATTTCAACTTAATACAGAGACTGTGCTGTTTAAAAACTTTAGTAATAAAAAGATAGCTAAGATGCAGTACGAAAAAAAGTTAATCTACATGATAGACACAGTTAAAAACAGTAAATCCGTCAAAAAAGTATATTTGCTAACCGGTACCCCAGTGTTAGAGTTAAGTGAAGACTTCGTTGAGGATTATAAATTGACCGTGAAAAAGATCTCGTCGCCATTTTTTCCCACATCTAGATATTTTGCAGAGGTCCTTCTGTGAAAATATTATCAATAGTTAACCAGAAAGGCGGCGTAGGCAAGACTACAACGGCTATTAATTTATCTGCATGTCTTTTTAAAATGAAAAGAAAGGTGCTCTTGATTGACCTTGATCCTCAATCCAATGCCACGAGAGGATCTGGCCTAGATGCAGCTTCTTTGAAGTATAATATTAATGACATTCTCCTTGACAGAGCTCACCTTGAAGATGTAATTGTAAATTCTCAGTATGATGGATATGATATCTTACCCTCGACACCAGATCTTACAGAAAGTGAGGTTTCACTTGTAGCTAGAGAGGAACGTGAGTATATACTTAAAAATAAATTAGCATCTGTGTCAAAGAATTATGACTATATCTTAATGGACTGCCCACCATCACTCAACATACTAACTGTTAATTCGTTAGTGTCAGCCACTGGCGTCGTGATCCCTGTTCAATGCGAGTTTTTCGCACTACAAGGTTTGAGTGAACTAATAAATACTATTACACAGATTCAAGTTACATCTAACGCAAAACTCAGAATAGAGGGAATAGTTAGAACTATGTTTGACTCTAGGAACAACTTATCAAACGATGTGAGTGATCAGCTTAAAGAATATTTTCCAAATGAGTTATACAAGACAAAGATCCCGAGAAACATAAGAGTTGCCGAGGCTCCTAGCCATGGAAAATCGATACTAGAATACGATGGCCTATCAAAAGGCTCTTTATCGTATTATTCACTTGCGGGCGAAATCATAAAAGACGAATAGACAGTTATGTACAAAAAAGATTAGTAAGGTTATATTTGACATATGACTAAACGCAAGGCTTTAGGCTCTGGGCTAGATTCGCTTCTTAGCGGCACTCGTAACGTTGCTCAGCAAGATTATAATAAACAAACAGCCTCTTCATCATCCTTACCTATTCATAAAATTGTAAGAAATAGACACCAACCCAGGAAAATCTTCAAGGACGATGAAATAAAACAACTTGCAGAGTCAATCCGTGAGAATGGCCAGATAGCTCCAATAGTTGTTAGAGAAATTGGTGACAAGTATGAGCTGATAGTTGGGGAAAGAAGATGGAGAGCCCTACAATTATTAAAAAAAGACTCTATTCAGGCTGTAGTCATTGAAGCCGATGAAAAAACTTCAGCAGTTTTATCGATAGTTGAAAATGTACAAAGAGAGGACTTAAATGCTATGGAAGAGGCAGAATCTTTAGAGCGTTTGGTAAATGAGTTTGATATGAGTCATGACGATGTTGCAAAATACATCAGTAAATCCAGAACACATGTCACGAATTTAATAAGACTGAATGATCTAACGGATTACGGTAAAGAGCAGCTAAGATTGGGAACAATTACTATGGGTCATGCTAGAGCGGTATTAACACTATCTAACGATGAACAATCTAGAATTCTTAGAGATGTTGTGAGGAGAAATTTATCTGTTAGGGCTACCGAAAATCTTGCAAAGCTAAAAAATGTGTCTCAGTCTAGAAATAAAGACCCTGATACTGCTATACTTGAGAGACAGTTGACCGATTCACTTGGGGCCAGGACAACTATTAAAGCTAGTAGAAATGGCGGGGTAATAAATATCAAATACGCTTCGATAGAAGAACTCCAAGGTATCATAGAAAAGATAAGGAAATCTTGAGCTAATTGATCTAAACGTTGAGTTTTTTCTGCATATAAATTGAATCCATTGCCATACTAAACTATACTAAGCGTGACCAAAATATTGGTCATAATTGCTCATGGTGAACATCAAAAGTGAGAAGAGTTATTGCCTTTCAAGGCATAATTGCGTTAGTTACAGCGCTCATATTTATGTATATGGGCTACCAGAAAGTAGAATCATCTCTATTTGGCGGCCTCATATCGATAATGAACACCATGCTTCTTGCTAGGAGTGTTAATCAAGCAGGGGACGCAGCACTTGAGCAAAATGTTAGTGGAGGCACATTAGTTTTATTCAAGAGCCTTCTTATTAGAATAGCTCTTGTGTTGATTGGCTTTTATATAGGCATTGTGACTCTGGGCTTAGATGCCCTGCAGATGTTAGTTGCATTTGCAGTCACACAAATAGGGTACGTCTTTAATAAAAATAAGACGATTTATTAGGTAATAGATGGACAATAAAGCACCAGCAACAGACAATCCGGTTGATTATATTCAGCACCACCTTCAGCCATTAGCTGTAGGAGATGGTTTCTGGAGAATTAACATCGACACTATGTTCTTCAGTATTTTACTGGCCGGATTAGTAATGATAATTGCATATAGGGTTGGTAGGACTGTTACCTCTGGAGCGCCAACAGGAATGCAAAACGTTCTTGAATCCCTGATAGATTTTGTGAATAGTCTTGTAAAAGAGGCATTCCCCAAACCTAATAAGATAGTTGGGCCAATTGGTTTAACAATATTTGTTTGGGTCCTGCTTATGAATGCAATGGATCTAATACCTGTAGATTTACTACCAAAGTTAGCTGATATGATGGGAATACATTATTTAAAAGTTGTACCTACAACGGACCCGCATACAACCTTCGCCATGTCCCTGTGCATTTTTTTACTTTGTATTTATTACAACGTGAAAATAAAAGGTTTCGGGGGTTATATGAAATCATTCATGGTCCACCCTTTTGGTATTTATCTTGCTCCAGTAAATTTCATACTTACGCTAGTAGAAGAATTAGCTAAGCCTTTGAGTTTAGCACTTAGACTTTTTGGGAATATGTTCACAGGGGAATTAGTATTTTTACTGATAGCCTTGTTGCCATGGTACATCATCCCAATACCAGGAAGCTTGTGGGCTATATTTCACATCCTAGTTATTACCTTACAAGCATTTATTTTTATGGTACTTACTATCATGTATATAAGCATGGCATCCGAGGAATCACATTAACAATTACATAGAGGAAAAATAATGGAAACACTATCACCAGACATGATCACTCAAATTTATTCATCTACCAGTTTAGGTGTATCTATAATGTTAGCTGCAGCTGGACTTGGATCAGCTTTAGGCTGGGGTTTGATCTGCATGAAATATATCGAAGGCATAGCTAGACAACCTGAAATGCTACCCGCACTTCGAACTCAAATGTTCATAACAGCTGGGCTTATGGAGTCATTCCCATTCATAGTACTTGCTTTTGCCATGTTCTTTGTGTTTGCTAACCCATTTGTTGGAGCAGCAAAAGCTGCACTTGGTGCATAGGGAGTTATAGTCTTATGAATGTAACGGCAACACTTTTCGGTCAAATGATCACATTTATTGTGTTCGTTTGGTTTATAAAAGCTTATTTGTGGGAACCTTTAACTCAAGCTATGGAGAGCAGAACAAAAAAGATCTCCGAGGGACTGGCTGCTGCAGAACAAGGGCAAAAGAAAATCGAACAGGCTACGATAGAGTTTTCCACGCGTATTGATGAAGCTAAGACACAAGCATCATCTATTATCAATGATGCGGAATCTAAGTCTAAAAATATTGTTGAAGAAGCAAGAGTTGCTGCTAGAGAAGAAGCTCAAAAAATTGCAAAAACATCATCTCAACAGCTAGAACAGGAAGTAAATGCTGCTCGAGAAAAACTCAAATCTGATGTGGCGGCCCTCTCATTGCTGTGTGCGGAAAAAATTATTACTAAGGAAGTTGATAAAAATATGCATGATAAAATTATTGATGAGGTACTTAATAAGTGACCGACAGTGTTACATTTTCTAGACCTTATGCCGAAGCTGCTTATAAAATTGCATCGGAGTCGAGTTCTATCCCAATGTGGAAAAATAACTTAATGGTGTTGTCGAATATTGTAGTTGATATGGAAGTCAAAGCTATTATTGCAAGTCCTAAAGTAGACACAGAGCAAACTCTTAAGTTTCTAGTAAGCTTCTTGTCTGAGCAAGATGAATCATTCAGTAACTTCCTTCACATTATGATTTCGAATAAAAAAGTATATTTTCTAGATGAGGTATTTAAACTTTTCGACGAAATGGTTTTGGATGACAATAATACAACTGTTGCTCAAGTTGAGACTGCTTATGCTCTATCAGATGCTCAAAAAACCAGTATCATAAAAAATCTATCAGAGAAGTATGATAAAACAATTCATATTAACGAAGTACTTAATAAAAGTTTACTGGCTGGCATAAAAATAAGTATCAATAATCAAGTCACAGATTACAGCGTTAGAAACAAATTAAATTTAGTGAAAGAACAAATCATAAACAATAGGTAAAGTCATGACAATAAATCCAACAGAAATTAGCGATATCATCAAGGATAAAATTAAGAATCTAGATATCAAAACCCAATCACACAATGAAGGGACAGTAGTGTCGCTTACAGATGGTATAGCACGTATTTATGGCATTACCGATGCTCTTCAAGGCGAAATGCTTGAATTCCCAAATAATATATATGGATTAGCACTTAATCTAGAAAGAGACTCTGTAGGGGCAGTAATTTTAGGTGATTACAAATCAATATCTGAGGGCGACATAGTAAAGTGTACCGGTAATATCCTAGAGGTTCCTGTTGGTGATGAGTTGTTAGGAAGAGTAGTCAACTCACTTGGAGAGCCAATTGATAATGGTGGACCGATACAAACAGAGACAAAATCTCCTATTGAGAAGATTGCGCCTGGGGTTATCGAGAGAAAATCTGTTGACCAACCAGTCCAGACCGGATTAAAGTCTATTGACTCAATGGTTCCCATAGGCCGAGGTCAAAGAGAATTAATTATCGGCGATAGACAAACGGGTAAAACAGCTGTAGCTATTGATGCAATTATTAATCAGAAAGACACAGGTGTTAAATGTATTTATGTGGCTATCGGACAGAAAGCATCATCAATTGCTGCTGTTGTAAGAAAACTTGAAGAACATGATGCTTTAAAGCACACAATTATTGTAGCTGCATCCGCATCTGACTCAGCTGCAATGCAATACATTGCCCCGTACTCTGGTTGTGCAATGGGCGAATATTTCAGAGATTCTGGAGAGGATGCTCTAATTGTTTATGATGACTTAACTAAACAAGCATGGGCTTATCGACAAGTATCACTTCTACTAAAAAGACCTCCTGGTCGTGAGGCTTATCCAGGGGATGTCTTTTACTTACACAGTAGATTGCTTGAGAGATCAGCAAGGATAAATGAAGATGCTGTCGGCGATATTACCAATGGAAAGATTAAAGGTAAAACTGGCTCATTAACTGCGCTTCCTATTATCGAAACACAAGCAGGTGATGTATCAGCATTTGTACCTACGAATGTAATATCTATAACAGATGGACAAATATTTTTAGAAACAGACTTGTTTAACGCTGGTATCAGACCAGCTATCAATGCAGGATTATCAGTATCACGTGTAGGTGGAGCAGCTCAAACTAAAATAATCAAAAAACTTGGTGGCGGTGTCAGGCTTGCTTTAGCTCAGTACCGTGAACTTGCTGCATTCTCTCAATTTGCCTCAGACTTAGATGAAGCAACTCGTAAGCAGTTAGAAAGAGGAAAGCGTGTAACAGAGCTAATGAAGCAATCACAATACTCGCCACTATCTGTAGCTGGGATGGCAATCTCACTTTACGCTGCAAACGAGGGATATTTAGACGATGTGGATCTTGAAAAAATTATTTCTTTTGAGAAATCACTTCATGAGTTTTCAACGGAAAAGTATTCTGATTTAGTAAATGAAATTAACACTAATTGTGATTATAACGATGATGTTGCCGCGAAGCTTAAAACGCTAATGGATGACTTTAAAGAGAAAGGAGTTTATTAAATGTCTGGCAGCCAAGAAATAAGAACACAAATAGCTAGTATACAAAATACGCAGAAGATCACTAAAGCTATGGAGATGGTTGCCGCCAGTAAAATGAAAAAAGCTCAAGATCAAATGACCAAGGCTAGACCTTACGCTGATAAGATACTAAATGTAATAACTCACTTAGCACACGCTCACCCTGAGTATACATCAGAGTTTTTTGCAAAAAGAGATGTCTCCAAGAAAGGTTATATCATTGTCTCCTCAGACCGAGGTCTATGTGGAGGGTTGAATAACAATCTATTTAAACTAGTTGTTGAGAATATTGAAAAAGATAGTGCATCAAACATTAAGCCCGCGTTTTCTCTAATTGGAGGTAAGGCTTCATCTTTTTTCCAGAGAATGGGAGGTGATGTAATTGCACAGACTTCACAACTAGGCGACAAGCCTAAGATAGAGCAAGTTCTTGGTTTGATAAAAAATACTATAGATAGCTTTATCAACAAGGACATAGACGAAGTCTATATCGTATACAACAACTTCATTAATACAGTCAGCCAAGAACCAGTTGTTCAAAAGATTTTACCAATACAAACAGAAGATAAAAACAAAGACTATGATTATTACTGGGATTACTTGTATGAACCTGATGCAGAGACTGTATTAGAATCATTGTTTACAAGATATATTGAGTCATTAGTCTACAGAGGTCTAGTCGAAAACTTAGCATGTGAGCAAGCTTCTAGAATGGTTGCAATGAAAGCTGCTTCAGATAACGCAACAGATTTAATATCAGAGTTACAATTAATTTATAATAAAAATAGACAAGCCGCTATTACACAAGAAATATCAGAGATCATCTCTGGTGCGGCAGCGCTTTAACATAGGAGAAACTAATGGAAGCAGGTAAAGTTGTAGAAATTATAGGAGCTGTAATTGATGTTCAGTTTTCTAGAGATTCTATGCCCAAAGTCTTTGATGCACTCAAAGTAGATGAGAGTGGGCTAACGCTTGAAGTACAACAGCAGATAGGAGATGGCATTGTGAGAACGATTGCAATGGGTTCGACTGATGGTTTGAAAAGAGGCCTATCTGTTAATAATACGGGTGCTCCCATCAACGTGCCAGTTGGAGAGAAAACTCTTGGAAGAATTATGAATGTACTTGGCGAACCTGTAGACAACGCAGGTGATATCAAGGCAGAAAAAACTATGCCTATTCACAGATCTGCACCAACTTTTTCTGAACAAGCATCTGAGGTTGAAATTCTAGAGACAGGCATCAAAGTGGTTGATTTAATTTGTCCCTTCGCTAAAGGCTCTAAAGTAGGCTTATTTGGAGGAGCAGGTGTAGGTAAAACTGTAATCTTAATGGAACTCATAAGAAACATTGCTGCAGAACATAGTGGGTTTTCTGTTTTCGCTGGAGTCGGCGAAAGAACCAGAGAAGGGAATGACTTCTTCCACGAAATGACAGACGCAAAGGTTATCGATAAAGTCGCCCTCGTCTATGGCCAAATGAATGAACCACCAGGCAACCGTTTAAGAGTGGCGCTTACCGGCTTGACAATGGCAGAACATTTTAGAGACGAAGGAAGTGACACCCTATTGTTTGTTGATAATATATATCGTTACACATTAGCTGGAACCGAGGTATCTGCTTTACTAGGCCGTATGCCATCAGCTGTTGGATACCAACCAACACTTGCTGAGGAAATGGGCGTATTACAAGAGCGTATTACTTCAACTAAGACAGGATCTATTACATCCATACAGGCAGTATATGTACCTGCCGATGATTTAACGGACCCAAGCCCGGCAACAACCTTTGCTCACTTAGATGCTACTGTTGTGTTATCTAGAAACATTGCTGAACTTGGAATTTATCCTGCTGTTGATCCTCTTGATTCAACGAGTAGACAATTAGATCCATTAATAATTGGTCAAGAGCACTACGACACTACTAGAGCTGTGCAAGGTGTTCTTCAAAAATACAAGGAACTCAAAGACATTATTGCTATTCTTGGAATGGATGAACTTTCAGAAGACGATAAATTAGCAGTCAACAGAGCGCGTAAAATTCAAAGGTACTTATCACAACCATTTTATGTCGCTGAGACATTCACTGGCACACCAGGGAAATATGTATCATTAAAAGACACAATTAGTGGATTCCAAGCTATTGTCAATGGTGATTATGACCATCTTCCAGAGCAAGCATTTTATATGATTGGTGAGATTTCAGAGGCTGAAAAACGCGCAGAAGAAATTAAATAATGGCGGATAAGATCAGACTCGAGATTGTTAGTGCAGAAGAAGAACTCTTCTCTGAAGATGTTGAAATGGTCTACGCGCCTGCAGAGATGGGTGAAGTTGGGGTTTCACCTAAACACACTCCACTGATTACTAAGCTTAAGCCTGGAGATGTAAGAGCTCAAATTAGCAAAGATGAAATGAAGACCTTTTACGTGAGTGGTGGTATATTGGAAATACAACCAAACGAGGTGACGATTTTGTCAGATACTGCTATTCGTGAAGATGATTTGGATGAAGAGAGGGCTCTTGAAGCCGAGCGTCAAGCAAAAGAAGCTATGAAAAATAGCTCTAGTGAAATTGACTCATCAAAAGCAAAAACGGAATTACTACAAGCGGCTGCACAATTACGTCTTATTAAAAAGTTGAGAAGTAATACTAAAAAATAAGCAAGGGGTAGCTTGTATGTTCACATCTGTAATTCTTGGTGCAGGAAAAAGCACTAGGATGAAAGCCAATAAATCAAAACTTCTTTTTAATACTTCCACTGGATCTTTTTATGAATCTACCTGGTTACAAAACATGTCAGTCTCATATAGTCATGGTAAATGGGCAGATGTAAATATGGATGGAAGACCAGACCTATTTTTAATGGGAGTTAATGAATTTTCAGATAATATTTTAAATGAACTTTACATAAATAGCGGTAATTATTTAGACGAAGACCCTACAACAATTTTCCCATCACTATTTACTGGTAGTAATTCATGGGGTGATTTTGACAATGACGGGGATCCAGATTTAATCATATCTGGACAAACTGCAAATCCAAATTCATCGGTTTCTAGACTCTATAAAAATGATCCTATTGGTAGACTATCAGAAGTTACAACTATTGATGCAATTAGTGGACTTAAAGCAGGCTCAACTCATTTTACAGATTTGGATGCAGATGGAGATTTAGACCTGATTATTACAGGATGGAATAAAATTGAGGGAAAATTAACTACATCACTACTAGAGAATGAGCCACTTGGAACATTCTCTCCATTTGAAAATCAGTTAGACTTTGCAGTAGCTTATGGTACTATT
>CAJWPJ010000023.1 GCA_913045115.1 uncultured Gammaproteobacteria bacterium
GAATGCCTGCCTGTCACGCAGGAGGTCGAGGGTTCGAGTCCCTTCGTCTCCGTAACATTTTTTCTTATATATGTTAAGTGTAATTAGAGATAAATTAAAAACATGGGTAGTGGTTATGCTTGTAGTGCTTGTTGCTATCCCTCTTGTATTTCTTGGCGTCGGAGATTATGGCTCTAACCAGGAACAATATGCATTAAAAGTTAATGATCAAGAGATCAGTAAATCTGTAATATTGCAAGAGATGGGTCAGTTCAAGGATGTTCTAAGAAAAAATTATCAAGGTTCAATCCCACCAATATATACTGACAAATTCATCAAGAGGATTACGTTTGATAATTTGATTCGTCGTAGTATTGAGAACAATATATCTTCTGACCTTGGGCTTGTCTTGAGCGATGATTCCATAGTGGATGATATTAAGAATACATCTTCATTTAGAGATGAGAATGGATTTAATCCTAAGCTCTATAAGAAAAGGCTTTATCTGATTAATATGAACCCTGACGTCTATGAACAGTATATTTATCAAAAAGGTATACGTGATCAGTTAAGAAAAACTATTACTAGCTCATCATTTATGAGTACTATAGATAAGAAAATTGGTATTAATGCTAACTATCATAAAAAAATTGGAAAAATATCTATTCTAGACAGTAAATCAATTAACACAAATACTGAAATATCACTGGATGATATAAATAACTACTATGAAAATAATAAGAACGACTTCATATCTAATCCTAAAGCAGAGTTTGCTTATCTGAGGTTAAATAAAAAATACATTACATCTTCAATTAAAGTCCCTGAAGATGAGATTATAAAAAAATATGAGGAAAATCTTCAGTTGGGTCTGTATTCAACTGAAATCAAATACGAGATCAATCATATTGTGTTTCCTGTTACAGAGAGTAAGGATGACATTTTAGTAAATGCTAAGAAAGCTTACGATGAATTACAATCAGGCAAATCCTTCGAATATATATCTGAAATTTATGATGTGAGTGAAGATACAAAAAATAATTCAGGATATCTTGGGAAACAATTGTTTGATGAATTACCAGATATAATTCAATCTAATATTAGAGAAATGGAAAATCGTGAGATTAAGCTTATTTCATCTCAATCTAATGCTATTCACATAATACAATTAATAGATGCAAGTTCGCCCGAAGACAAGACACTTGAAGACGTTAGAGAGTCAATAAGAACTGAAATAAGTAACGTAAAGGGTACTCAAAAGTATTTTTCAACATTAGATTCTATTAAAGAGAAGCTATATGCAAACAATATTCCATTAAACAGTATTTCTGATACATATAATTTGAAATATTATAAATCAAAAGTCATAGATTCTATGTATAGTGATAGTTTACTAACACCTACCGTCATAAGTCGTTTATTCTCCGAAGTTTCATCTCAAGACTTGTACCCTCCGATATATATAGCAAATGATGATGTTTTATTTATCGAGAAAATTAAATATTATCCACCTCAACAGTTGTCAATCAATGATTCAGAAGACGCTATTAGAGCTTTACTAACAACTCAGGCAAAAATTGAGAAAATAAATAAAGTGGCTAGAAAGAAATTAACAGATTTAAACAAGGGAATTGATCAAGAATATGAAAAATTTTCAGTCTACAAATATGACAAAACATACAACGAAGATATAATGAATTTAATTAATAGTCAGCCAGTAAGCTCTACATTTATATCTAATAAAACAGACAAAGGAGATTTTATTTTTCTTAAAGTAGAATCAATTGATACTGGATTTATAGATAAAGACAGAATTGAATCAGATAATTATTTCGATTATCTAGGCAATACACAGTCTGAATCAGACTATAACAGTTTTTATATTTCTAAGTATGAGTCTTATGATATTGATATAAACGAAGAATACTTAGATCAGTAACCTATTATATTAAAACCGTTATCGACGTATATAGTTTGTCCTGTTACAGCACATGAGTAATCTGATAGTAAAAAGTAGACGACTTTTGCAACGTCCTCGGTAGAAATATTATCCTTTATTGGAGATCGTTCTTGATAAACATCCAAAATCTTATTGAACCCATTTATACCTGCCGCTGCTAAAGTTTTAATTGGACCAGCAGATACAGCATTAACTCTTATTCGTCTATCTCCTAGTGAATCAGCAAGATACAAGACACTGCTCTCCAAGCTTGCTTTCGCAATTCCCATGACATTATAGTTTTGAACAACTTTATTAGAGCCTATATATGATAACGTTACTAATGATGCAGCTTCATTTAAATTGTCTTTGAAAGCTTTGGCTAGAGCAGTAAAGCTATAAGAACTTACATCATGCGCTGTTACAAACCCATCTCTTGTGACATTGTCAAGATACTTTCCTGTTAAATGATCCCTGGGCGCAAATGCTGCTGAATGAATTATTCCATCAAGATTCCCATGATCAGTACTTATATTATTTTTTAGAGTTGATATTCCTTCATCACTGGATAGGTCACATTCATATGCATTAGTGTTTATATTTAGCTCATCAAGTAGCTTCATGACCCTGTCTTTAAGCCTATCATTCTGATAGGAGACAATAACATTTGCATCATTCTCATGTAAAATTTTAGCAATCGCATATGATATAGATCTATTGCTTGCTATCCCAGTAACTAAAACATTTTTTCCTTTTAGATTCATTATGTAATTGTAATATAGTACATTATAGGATGATGAGATTAAAGAAAGTTATTATTCTTATAATAGTCTTAATTAACCAAACTAGCTATACCCATGCGAATCAATCAATTAGTATTGGATATGAGGCTAAATATAGAAATTTTGATAGTTTTGACTATGTTGATAGTGGAGCCATAAAAGGTGGAAGCATCACTATTTCTGCTTTCGGCACGTTTGATTCATTGAATCCATTTCTTTTAAAATCCTTGTCACCTGCTCAAGTGAATAACTTAATGTTTGATACACTTATGACAAGAAGCCTCGATGAGCCCTCTTCGAGTTATGCGCTCTTAGCAAAATCATACAGACTTTCAGATGACCGACTTTCTGTAAAGTATCGTATAGATGAGAATGCTAGATTTATTAATGGTGATCAAGTAACCGCAAACGATGTAAAAAACTCTTTCGATCTTTTGGTATCGGATGAAGCACATCCGCAGTACAGAATTTATTGGTCAGACGTAGAATCTGTAGAAGTTCTCGATAAACTTACTATCAAATTCAATTTCAAAAGGAAAAACCCTGAGCTGCATATGATAATCGGAGATCTACCAGTATTTTCGAAAAAATGGCTAAGCAAGAATGAATTCCCATCAAATGTAAAAAAAATCCCTATTACATCCGGACCTTATACTGTTTCTGAATATAGTATAGGAAAATATATATTGTATGAGAGGAACAAAAACTATTGGGCAAAAAATATCCCATCAAGAAAATATATGTTTAACTTTGATAAAATTAAAATTAAATATTATAAAGATATGACAGTCGCGCTAGAAGCATTCAAAGCTGGGGAATATGATTATATACATGAGAATCACTCCAAGAGATGGGCTAGAGACTATGAGGGTCCAAATTTTATTAATAGAAAAATTATTAAAACCGAACTACTACACTCCAACAATACTGGAATTCAGGGTTTTGCATTCAACACAAGAAATAAAATATTTACAGACATTAACTTAAGAAAAGCTATATCTAATGTTTTTAATTTTGAGTGGTCAAATAATAAATTATTTTATAATCAATATTTAAGATCTGATAGCTACTTTAGTAACAGCGAAATGAAAAGCAAAATTAAGATCGAAAGAGATGAATTGATATTAGCAGAAAAACTCGGTATCAACTCAAGTAAAATAAAAGAGAAAGTCTCACTACCTGTAAATTTAAGCGCATATGATTATAGACAATCACTGGTTTCTGCAAAAAAATTACTCGATGATGCGGGATACTACACTTTTGATAATCAGCTTTATTCTAAAGACAACGAACCAATTGTAATTAACTTTCTACTAGCACAAAAGGGCTTTGAAAGAATATTAGCTCCATTTAGAAATAATTTACAACGACTTGGTATAAAACTAAACTATAGAACAGTAGATCTCTCTTTATATCAACAACGACTTGATAGTTATGATTTTGATATGACTGTTGTAAGTTATCCACAATCACAATCACCAGGTTCTGAGTTAATGAGTATGTTTTCTTCTTCTAGTGTCAATAAAAATGGCGCGTTTAACTTTCCAGGTATCAAAGATAAAGATGTGGACAAGCTAATAGATGAAATAATTTATACTAAGGATAGGAATGAGATGATAACGGCTGCAAAATTAATGGATCGTCTACTTTGGAACCAATATTATATGGTGCCGAATTGGTATATAAATACTCATAGAATTGCATATTATGATAAATTTGAAATGCCTAAGAATCTTCCATTATATTATCAAGCAACTAACTATGTTCTTCAAACTTGGTCGGCCAAATGATTATATACATAATCAAAAGATTAGCATTAATGATTCCTACACTCTTAGGTATACTTTTTTTAACATTTTTAATTATTCAGTTTGTGCCAGGAGGGCCAGTCGAGCAACTAGTTAATAAGTTGTCTGGTTTGGACTCAATTACTGAATCGTCCTCAGTCTCCAATATGTATAGGGGTTCTAATGGACTATCAGATGAACATATTTCTCAACTTAACGAGTTTTACGGATTTGATAAACCATTTTTTGAACGATTTACAATTATGATTAGCAACTACGCTTTTTTTGATTTGGGTGTGAGCTATTTTCATAATCAAAATGTTGGCGACCTTATACTTAGTAAACTCCCTGTATCGATTAGTCTTGGATTATGGTCCTTTATAATAGTTTACCTGGTAAGCATACCTCTAGGTATCAAAAAAGCTATTAATGACGGCAGTAGATTTGATTTAATTTCTAGCACCATTATTTTAATTGGATACTCAATACCGGGGTTTGTACTTGGTATTGGGCTAATTGTTTTACTTGGTGGTGGTAGTTTTTTTGATTTATTTCCTACACGTGGCTTAGTATCAGATAATTGGTCTAGTTTGAGTATAACTGAAAAAATATTAGATTACTTTTGGCACATAACATTACCTATTATTTGTCTAATTATAGGAAGTTTTGCTGTGATGACGATGCTGACTAAAAACAGTTTCATTGATGAGATCAATAAATTATATACGATAACCGCAAGAGCTAAAGGTTTGAGTGAGAATAAAGTTTTATACTCACATGTATTTAAAAATGCAATAATACCTATCCTTACAGGTTTCCCTGCTCAATTTGTTTCTGCTTTCTTTACAGGGAGTATACTGATTGAGACAATTTTTTCACTTGATGGCATAGGTTTACTATCATACGAAGCAATAATTCAAAGAGACTACCCTGTTGTAATGGGTACACTATTTATTTTTACATTAATAGGATTACTCACAAAACTCATCACCGATATATTGTATGTATATGTTGATCCGAGAATAAAATTCACCTCATCTGATAAACAAAGAAATCTATAATGAACACATACAAAATAATGTGGAAAAATTTTAAGAGTAGTAAAAGAAGCTTATACTCTTTATATATCTTTATCTCTCTTTTCACTGTTAGTCTTTTTTCAGAAATGATAAGTAATGATAAACCAATTATTATGAGCATAAATAATGAAATATATTATCCATACGTTATAGAGTATATTGAGTCAGATTTTGGTGGTGAATTAGAGACGACCCCTGACTATAAGGGATATTTTATAGGGAATCTTCTTAAAACCGAAAATAACTGGGCCATTTTTCCTATTAACCCTCATTCCTATAACTCTATAAACTTTAACAATGCAAAACCTAATCCAGCACCCCCATCATATGATAATTTGTTAGGCACTGATGATAGAGGACGTGATGTCCTTGCTAGGCTCATCTATGGTTTTAGACTATCAGTAATATTTGCACTGGCTTTAACAGCGATAGGGATTGTTATTGGTTTGTTCTTTGGTGCGGTGCAAGGATACTTTGCGGGAAGAATAGACTTGTATCTCCAAAGGTTTATTGAAATTTGGGGATCAATGCCGGAGCTATACATATTGATTATTTTTGCATCAATTTTTGAGCCCAGTATTTTGCTATTAATCCTGCTTTTATCACTTTTTGGATGGATAAGTCTCTCGGATTATGTCCGAGCTGAGTTTTTAAAAGGGAGGAATATGGACTATGTTAATGCTGCCAGAACATTAGGATTGACGGACTTCCAGATTATCGTGAAACATATCTTACCGAATAGCTTGATATCAGTAGTAACTTTTTTACCTTTTAGGATCAGCGGAGCCATACTCATTCTAACAAGTTTAGATTTTCTTGGTCTAGGTGTCCCGTCTACGACCCCAAGCCTTGGCGAGCTTTTGTCGCAAGGTAAAGATAATATATCAGCATGGTGGCTCTCCCTCACAACATTTTTTGTTCTTGTGGGCACATTAATATTATTAATTTTCATTGGGGAGGGAATAAGAGAATCAATAAGTGGTAAGTCATCATGAGCATATTAGAGTATAAAAATTATAGCGTATCACTTAATAATACAAGCATGCCACTTGTCGATAACATATCATTCAAGTTAGAGAAAGCTCAATCACTTGGGATAGTAGGTGAATCTGGCTCTGGTAAGTCATTAACTGCTCTTTCTGCGTTAGGACTACTAAATAAGAAAACCTTTTCAACCACTGGAGATATATTAGTAAATAACAAGAATATTTTTAACTTAAATAATAGAGAGCTTAACGAACTTAGAGGAAATGAGATTTCTATGATCTTTCAAGAGCCAATGCTCTCATTAAACCCTGTCAAGGATCTTCATTCTCAAATTTATGAGTGCATCGAATTATCAAATGATAACTTAGACGAAAGTGATATTAAAAACTCATTACATGCCGTAGGGCTTTCAAATGTTAGCAAGATATTGAGTAGTTACCCACATATGATCTCTGGAGGCCAGAGACAGAGGTTTATGATTGCGATGTCCATTCTCAGAAAACCAAATATTTTAATAGCAGATGAACCGACCACGGCTTTAGATGTGACACTCCAAAAGCAAATATTAGACACTTTGAGAAATTTAAAAAATGATCTTGATATGTCAATGATTTTAATTTCTCATGACATCGAACTTATAAAAAGATATTGTGATCAAATATTAGTGATGAAAAATGGATCTATTGTAGAGGATCAATCAGCAAGCGAAATTTTTTCTAATCCCCAAGATGCTTACACCAAACAGCTTTTAAAATTCAAATCATTAAGTTTTAGAGATAATATCATATCCAAAGAAAATAAAGTTCTCGAAATAGAGAGTTTAAGTTGCAAATATCTTACAAAGGATAGTTTATTTAAAAGTAGTAAAGAATATTTTAAAGCGCTTGATAATATAAACATTGATATTTATCAGGGTGAGTCTGTGGGTATAGTAGGTGAGTCTGGATCAGGTAAAACGACCCTAGCTATGTCGATTATGCATTTGCTTTCTTATGAAGGAAATATAAAAATATGCAATAGTATTACTAAAGATAATATATTTTCTGATAGATCTTTAAGAAGGAACTTTCAAATAATTTTTCAAGACCCTTTCTCGTCTTTATCTCCAAGAATGACAATAAGCCAAATATTATCAGAAGGTTTAGTGAATTTATTAAAGATCACAGATAGAGAGAAAGTTGATGAAATGTGTATTGATATACTCAGTGAAGTTGGATTAGATAGAGATATGCTTAAGAGATACCCGCAGGAATTTTCTGGCGGGCAAAGACAGAGAATTGCAATTGCTAGGGCTTTAGTTTTACAACCTAGATTATTAATTCTCGATGAGCCAACAAGTGCATTAGATGTTCTAGTTCAAGATAGTATTGTCAAGCTTCTAATAGATTTACAATCAAAATATAATTTATCCTACTGCTTCATAAGCCACGATTTAAATTTGATAAAAAAAATGTGCCATAGGACCTATGTTATGAGGGACTCTTCTATCGTAGAGTCAGGTTTAACAAAGGATATTTTTTGTAACCCAAAAGTAGATTACACAAAAGAGTTATTGGAATCCTCATTTATTGACTACTAAACACCCTATCGAGTATATTTTTGTATATATTTTTTAGCACTTCTAAATCATCTTCTCTAACAGATTCATTGATTTTATGTATTGACCTATTTGTTAATCCTAACTCAATTACTTGATTACATACTTTTGCAACAAATCTGCCATCGGATGTCCCACCATTTGTACTAACAACCGTATCTAGCTGAGTAACTTTTTTGATAGACTCTTTACAAATGTTCATAAATTCTTTTTCAGTAGTTAAAAATGGCTCTCCAGAATGCTTCCATTTGATATCATATTTTGAACCTTCACTTTCGATAACGTTTATTATTTTCTGCTTTATTTCATCAGCATTTGTTTCGGTAGAATATCTAACATTAAAGGAGAGATCTATCTTACCAGGTATAACATTATCAACACCATCTCCGGCATTAATGTTAGAGATCTGAAATGAAGTAGGGGGAAAAAATTCATTACCATTATCAAATTCAATTTTCAGTAGATGTGATAGAACATGGGAGCATAAGTGGATTGGGTTTTTGGCTTTCTCTGGATATGCTACATGCCCCTGTATGCCATGCAATGTTAGATGTCCAGTAATAGAACCTCTTCTTCCATTTCTTATTACATCACCTATATCATCAGATGAGGATGGTTCACCAACTAAACAGTAGTCTAAATCGCCAACAGAAAAAACATTTTCATCAATAATTTTTCTAATACCATTAACTGCATCACCTTCTTCATCTCCAGTTAAAACAATCTTAATTGAACCTCTAATCTCGTCTTTACCACTACAATACTCTTTGACAGCGGACATGAAACAGGCAATTCCGCCTTTCATATCAGCAGCACCTCGTCCTATTAGCATTCCTTCATCCTGAGTAAGCTTAAATGGATCATACTTCCACTTACTCAAGTCTCCAGGAGGGACAACATCTGTATGTCCAACGAATATCAAACATGGAGCTCCTGTCCCTAAAGTTGAAATCATATTTTGAACATCACCGTATTTAATATACTCCGTTTTAAAACCTAATGCAGACAGATAATTTTCTATGTATTTTTGACAATCAGAACTATCTGGTGTCACTGATTCAAATTTTATTAAATCAGAAAGTAAGTTTAGGGTGCTATCATTTGAATTCATCTTCATCCTCTTCGGGTCTTAATGTAAGAATCTCTGACCCTTCTTTCGTTACAAGCACTGTATGTTCATATTGTGCAGATAATTCATGGTCTTGAGTAACTACTGTCCAGCCATCATTGAGTAATTTTGTTTTATGGCTCCCAACATTTATCATTGGTTCAACAGTGAACGTCATACCTTCCTCTAATTTTACACCAGTATTCCTTTTTCCATAATGAAGTATCTGAGGGTTTTCATGAAATCTTTTACCAATACCATGTCCACAGTATTCTCTTACGACTGAATAATTATTCCCTTCAGCATATTCTTGAATAGCTGCTCCAATATCACCTGTCGTTGCTCCTGGTTTAATAACTTTTATACCTTCTATCATTGATTGTCTTGTAATTTCACACAATCTCTTCGATTGAATAGAGGTTTTACCAACAAAAAACATTCTGCTTGTATCCCCATGATATCCATTTTTGATTACAGTTACATCTATGTTGATGATGTCACCATTTTTCAATTTTTTACTGTCAGATGGTATACCATGGCAAATCTGATGATTAACAGATGTGCAAATAGATTTTGGAAAACCTTTATAATTCAATGGCGCAGGGATTGCGTCTTGTACATCCACAATATATTTGTGGCATATGTTATCTAGCTCACCTGTGGTCACACCTGGTTTAACGAAGTCCTTAATCATCATGAGTACATCCGAGGCAAGTTTCCCCGCAACTCTCATCCTCGATATTTCATCTTGTGTCTTTATATAGTCTCTCATATTGCAAGTAATTTCTTCATTCCAATAAAAAAATAGTAGTAAATAGTTGTTGTAATCACTCAAATATGATACAACACTTTATGAATTTTATTGGAGTATTTTTAACATGAATGGTTTGTCTATTAAAGAAATGATTGACGCAGGAGTGCATTTCGGACATAGATCTAAATATTGGAATCCTAAAATGGAACCATACATTTATACTACTCACAAAAAACTTCATATCATAAACCTTGAGAAAAGCTCAGAACATTACACTATAGCAGCTAAATATATACAAAATCTGATATCAAATAATGGAAAGCTTATGTTTATTGGAACAAAGAGAGCGGCATCAGATATTGTAAAGAAATACTCAGACCTCACATCAATGCCATATGTTAATAATAGATGGCTTGGAGGATTGCTTACAAATTTTAACACCATAAGAAAATCCATAGCAAAGCTCGAAGATCTTAGGAACAAACTAAAGAATCAGAAAATCTATAACTTATCAAAAAAACAAATTATTGATCTAAAAAGAGATATTGAACGGCTAGAAAAAAATCTTCTAGGTGTCCAAAATCTAACTAAACTTCCAGATGCAATATTTGTTATAGATACTCGATATGAGAGGATAGCTATTCAAGAAGCAAATAAATTAAACATACCAGTAATTGCTTTAGTTGATTCAAATAACTCATTCGAAGGTGTTGATTACATGATTCCAGCAAATGATGATGCAATGTCCTCTATTGATCTTTTTTTAAAGTCTATATCTGAGATAATATTAGAGAGTAAACCAAAAAAATCTTCACAAGCTGCTGACACTGGCGCGGATCAAAAGAAATCAATTAAAGCAAAAAAAGTTGTTAAAGCACCAGAGCAAAAAAAAGTTTTAAAAAATCCAAAGAAAACAACTGATAATAAGGAAGAGCAAAGTGAGTGAATCTCTACAATTGGTCAAGCAGTTAAGAGAAATTACTGGAGCAGGTATGCTTGATTGTAAAAAGTATCTAGAAAAGGCTAATAATAATCTTGATGAAGCCATCAAGATATTCAGATCTGAATCTGGAAAGAAAGCAGAAAAAAAAGGTTCGAGAATTGCTGCGGAGGGAATAGTCAATTTTTATGAAAATTCTGATAGCTTATTAATATTAGAGCTTAACTCGGAAACTGATTTTGTTGCCAAAGATAGCAACTTTCTATCATTAGCAGAATCTATTGGAAATGAGCTCTTAAACAAAAATGAATCTGAAGCAAAAACTAATATTGATGAAATGATAACCACTGCAATATCGAAACTAGGAGAGAATATTAAACTCAGGAGATTTTCTAAGGTTGTAAAAAAGAATCATGTTTTTGCATATTCACACAATAATAAGATTGTCTCTATGGTTGAGCTTGAGATTTCGGATGAAAATTTAGCTAAGGATATTTGTATGCAAATAGTTGCTTCCAATCCTATCTCAATTGACGAATCCTCTTTGGATGAAGCAGTACTCAAATCAGAGAAAGATATATATAAAAAGGAGCTTGATAAGTTGGACAAAAAAGAAGACATAAAAAGGAATATTCTTGAAGGAAAAATGAAAAAATTTATAAATGATAATACACTTCTCAATCAGCCTTTTGTCAAAGATCCATCTACCTCTCTGTCAAAAATAATTAAAAATAATCAAATTTTATCTTTCAAGCGATATGAAGTGGGCGAAGGCTTAGAGAAGAAATCTGAAGATTTTGCACAAGAAGTTTATAATCAAATAAGTTAAATTTATATAATGTTTGATAAAATTAAATCTGACACGAAGTCATCGATGGATAAGAGTATAGATAACTTCAAGTTAGTCTTATCTAAAATTAGAGCTGGAAGACCGAACCCAAGTATTCTTGACCAAGTGATCGTTGATTATTTTGGCTCAAATACACCTATTAAACAGCTTGCCAACATTTCTGTTACAGATGCATCGACTATTTCTTTAAGTGTTTGGGATAAGAATGCAGTTTCGGTAATCGAAAAGGCGCTAAATGAGAGCAACCTCGGAGTCAACCCCACTGTTAATGGTACGAATATACACATCAAATTCCCCCCGTTGACACAAGAAAGAAGAGAAGAGCTTAACAAGATTGTAAAAAAAGAAGGTGAAACTATTAAAGTAACTCTTAGGAATATTAGAAGGTCTGCCAATACATCTATTTCCAGTTTAGAGAAAGAAAAAAAAATATCAAAGGACTTTGAGAGAGATTACACAATAGAGATTCAAGAAATGACCGATGAGTATATTGCGATATCTGAAGGCATAGTTACAAAAAAAATAGAAGAAATCAGCGAAGTTTAACCATGAAACACATAGCCTTTATAATGGATGGCAATGGAAGATGGGCAGACAATCATGGTAAAACTCGTCAGTTTGGCCATGAAAAGGGGAGTGAAAATGTATACGATATCTTCTTATCCTGTATCAATCTAAATATCAACACCGCTACATTCTTCGCTATGAGCAGTGAGAACATGAATAGACCAAAAGAAGAGACAGAGTTCATATCTATCCTCTTGAATAATTCGATCAAAAGGCATTTGCCAGATTTGATAGAAAATAAAATCAAGTTTAAAGTAATCGGGGACACCTCTCATTTATCAAGCACCATCTTAGAGACAATATCTCATGCAGAGCATTTAACTTCAAAGTATGAGAGATATAAGTTAAATATTGCATATAACTATGGAGGAAAATGGGATATTCTTAACTCTATTCATACATTATTAAAAAATAATGTCGAAATTTCACTCGATAATATATCCAGTCATCTTTCTACGGGCAGTGACTTTCCTGATTTAATTGTAAGAACCGGAGGCTATAAAAGACTTAGCAATTTTATGTTGTGGCAGGCAGCGTATAGCGAATTGATTTTTCTAGACACATTATGGCCAGAATTCTCATCAGATGATGTATCCGGTATTCTTGATAACTACAGGTCAATCAAAAGGAAATTCGGCAAGTTAATAAATGACTGAAATTTTTAAAAGAATAGCCACGACATTTATACTTGTGAGTTTACTATTTTTGTTGTTCATATATGGTACAAATGTATCTTTCATCATAATAATTTATTTGATAACCGTTTTTTCATTCTATGAATGGCTTCGATTGACGTCTAAACCTATTTATTACATTTTTCCTTTTTTTATGCTTATAATATTATTAGATTATTCTAAAACAATCGATATTTATCTTGTCTCACTACTCGTTTTATCATTTGTTGTCATTATAGCCTCACTAACTTTTTGCTACGAGTCTTACTTGAGAATTAAGATAAAACAATACTCAACATTTCTCGGAATATTTTTTACTGTTTCATTTTTTTTATTTCTTATTAATTTTTACCCTTATGATAATACACTCCAGTCACAAGCTAAATTAATCGATAACAAGCATTACTTCATTATTCTTATTTCTTTGGTATCATTTATTGATATGTCAGCATATATATGTGGTAAACTTTTTGGTAGAAATCGAATTACTTCAACAATAAGCCCAAATAAAACTTATGAAGGATATTTTGGATCTTTTATAATTACATTCATATTTTTTATTTTAGTATCATATTATTTAAGCTTTCAATGGACTTATTTTGATATTTTCACACTTCTGTTTTTTATACTATCTGTATTCTATGGAGATCTTCTAATGAGCCTTGTAAAAAGAATATTTGAGGTCAAAGATTCAGGATCATTATTACCAGGCCATGGTGGTCTTCTAGATCGATTAGACGGCTACTTTACATCACTTCCAATCTTTTATATGTGGTTTTTGTTTTGAGATCAGTAAGTATCTTAGGGTCTACAGGGTCCGTTGGGGCAAACACTCTAGAGGTCTTAACCTCATTATCTGAAAGATTTAGATTATATGGAATATCATGTAACCAAAATATTTTATTACTACATAACCAGATAACTCAATACAAACCTGCAATCGCTGTCATCACAGACGAAAAAAAATACACTGAATTTGTTAATCAACACGGCTCTAGAATTGGTGATACAGAAATTTTATACGGGGAAGAGGGTCTAAATGAGATTTCGTCACAAAAGGTTGTAGATATAGTGGTCGCAGCGATCGTCGGTTTCACATGTCTCAGGCCTGTAATAAATGCCATTTCATCAAACAAAACTATTATTATAGCCAATAAAGAGATCTTGGTTTCTGCGGGAGAGTTAATAATATCGTCTCTTAAAAAATCTAAAGCTCGTCTTTTACCTGTTGATAGTGAACATAATGCATTACTCCAAGTGATAATATCCTCGGGTTTAGAGTATAGAATAAATGATAAGAATTACTATAAATCAAAATTAAATAATCTCACTATCACCGCATCTGGTGGCCCATTTCTTGATCTTGAATTCTCGGAATTCAAGAATATCAAGTCAAAACATGCAATTAAACATCCTACATGGAGCATGGGAAAGAAAATTTCTGTTGATTCATCCACCATGATGAACAAAGGCTTAGAGATTATTGAAGCAAAGCTACTATTTAATTTAGATCTAGAGAATATTAATGCGATAATACATAGGCAGAGTAAAGTACACGCCCTGGTAGAATTTTTAGATGGTTCAACTATTGCACATATGGCAGAACCAGATATGAAAATTCCAATTTCATACGCACTTACTTTCCCAGATAGAATATACAAGTCTTCAGCGGAAAAAACTTCATACGATAGCCTAACATTTGAGGATATTCCTATTTCTAAATTTCCATGCTATGAGCTTGCAAGATCTGCTGCAAAAAATGGTAAAAATTCTGGATTAATCCTTAATGCTGCAAATGAAATTAGTGTAGAATACTTCTTGAAAGATAAAATCATGTTTACAGATATACCGAATATTATTCAAGAGGTTTTTGATAAAGTAGAAATTACTAGTAACGATAACATTGAGTCGATTATAGAAAATGACAATGAAGTAAGAAGTATATCTCAAGGTTTAATAAAGGAAAAGTATGGAACTGCTTAATAGTCTAATTGGATTTATAATTGC
>CAJWPJ010000024.1 GCA_913045115.1 uncultured Gammaproteobacteria bacterium
GACCGCGAGGTGCAGTTGCAGGATCATCTTCACTAGCAAGTTCTAGGTGATGGTTATATACGTGTGCATAACAGAAATGTGCAGAACCTGAAAGCGCCATCATTAGACGTGAAATCACAAAACCAAAACCTTTGGTATGAGATAGCTCATGTCCATAAATAATACCGATACCAATAAAGATACCAGATGATAATGTAGCACCGATTAGGTTAACCGCTGTTATTCCTTCGTGCATTACAAGAATGCCAGGAATAAGTTCCATAATTACCGCACCTTCAGCTCCACCTAGTGCCATGAATGTGTAAAGTCTCCATGCCATTACTAGTTGGAAAAGTACGAATACAGGTAGCATGAAATACATAGTTAAGTTCTGGAATGTTGGCCATCCAAGAGTTTCACCGTTTTCATCGTACCCTACACCTGTTGTTTCAAATTTTGTAGCGATGTCTACAAGTAGACCTACAAAAAGAAGAACAACGCCCAACCAAGCCATAATACCGCCTAGTAGAACACCAGCACCAGCAACTATAATTAGAATTGGTGCAAGTAGGTAACGAACGTTTAATAGTATGTTTCCGATCATCTTTACCTCCAGATTAATCGAATTTGTTTTCTCAGCGTCCTTTGGCATCATGCCATTATCTGCTGAGTTCCCTAGGGAATAAATTCCCAATGAATAGATATTAGTATCTGTAGACGTGACTGTCAAAGTAATATTGACAATATAATAAAGATAAGAATATCAGTAAATTCTAATATTTAACCCTTTATTTCCCTAGGAAAAATAGTATTATTCAGAAAAAAATATCTGATACTATATTCTTGTGATTCATCTTTATAACAAGCTAAAACTCCTGCTTAAATTATCTCTTCTTACCTGTTTCTTAAGTCCACTGAACTCAATCTCTGATATTTCAAAAGCATTTCCAGACATGACAGACGTTTTTACAGATATACGCTTTTACAACGAGGCGAGAGAGTTGGAAAAATATGAGGGATATAAAGATAAAGTATTGCTTGTTTTTTTTGGTTATACACACTGTCCTGATGTTTGTCCTACAACTGTACTTGATATGGCACGAGTACTTAAGGGCTTGGGTGATGATTCAAAAGATGTGCTACCGATATTCATCAGCGTAGATCATCAGAGAGATGATTACGAAAAAGTGAGAAATTACGTAGATTTTTTTGACAAGAGAATTGTTGCTTTAACCTCAAATAAAGAAAACATAGATAAGTTGACGAGACTATTTAAAACAAAATATGAGCTTGTAGAACCTACTAAACCAGGCTTTATTGTAGAACACAGCTCAAATATTTATATATTAGATAAAAGCCTTCAGGTTAAAAAAATAATTCCAAATGGTATACCTAGTGATGAGATTGCAATTATGCTACGGAGATACCTCTAGTAGTAAGTTAATCATATTTAATGTACTTGAATCTTGGATCATCAGGTGTGCCCTCTAAAGTGTTGTCTTCATTGGATGGCTGCCACTGGACTACAGACTCAATTTTTTCTGCCAGAAGGAAATCTTTATCTGTTATTCCTTTTGCCGCATGATTTTGAAGTTTAACTATAACGAAACCATATGATGCAGCTAGATCTGGATGATGCCATGCTACCTCAGCGAGATGACCAATAGTATTAATTACCATCAATGTTCCTTTCCAACCGCTTGTTTTGTATTTTCTCCTTATCCAGCCATTCTCATAAAACCAGTGTGGCAACTTATCGGATAAGTATTTTTTGATTTCATCTTCTGAATATACCCTCTCATCACTCATATTAAGAACCTCCATGAAAGTAATAATTTTTGTCAGGTTGATTCAATATATAATAAACATATAATTGTGTATAGTAATCAGGGATCGAATATCAAAAATGAAGACTAAACTCAAAGAAAAAATTGCTCTAAGACCTAGGGGTCGCAAAGTTGACTTCGAAATACTAAAGTCACTGGAATCACTTCTGGGAACGACCTCTTACAGAAGGGATCACCTTATTGAATATTTGCATAAGATTCAGGATTCAAACGGTGCCATCACGAAAGACTATATGACAGCACTGTCTAACCTGATGGGTATATCACAGACTGAGGTGTATGAGGTAGCAACTTTTTATCATCACTTCGATGTTGTCGATAGTGATCAAGACAAACCTCCTGCGCTAACAATAAGAGTTTGTGACTCTGTATCTTGTGAGATGAATGGCGCGAATGAGTTAGCAGAAATGTTAGACAACTATTATAAAGGCACAGTAAGAATCCAAAAAGTCCCATGTATAGGTAGATGTCAGTCTGCGCCTGCTGCGGTAGTAAAAATGAATCCTATAGACAATGCGACTTTCGAGAAGGTTAAAAAAAATGTAGATGCCAAAGCTTATTATCCTGAATTGCCAAAATATGTTGATCTAGATGAGTATATCAAAAGCGATGGATACAAGATTTACGATTCCATTTGTAATGGTACCATTGCAGCTGAGGACGCAGTATCTACGCTTGAAGATTCTGAATTAAAAGGTCTAGGTGGTGCAGGTTTTCCTGCTGGGCGTAAGTGGAGGATTCTTAGAGATCAAAAAGCGCCAAGACTTCTTGCAATTAATATTGACGAGGGAGAGCCAGGTACATTTAAAGATAGACACTATCTAGAATCTGATCCTCATAGATTTTTCGAGGGAATGTTAATTGCATCAAAAGTTGTTGGCATAGATAAAATATACATCTATCTTCGTGACGAATACCCTGCTGTTAAAAAAATAATGGAACAAGAAATAGAAAAAATTAAAATGAAATTTGATGATATACCCGATATTGAAATGCGTCGCGGTGCAGGGGCATACATTTGTGGCGAGGAGTCTGCAATGATTGAGTCTATTGAGGGTAAACGAGGAATGCCAAGATTACGACCTCCGTTTGTTGCTCAAGTTGGTTTGTTTGGACGACCTACACTGGAGCATAATATGGAAACGCTTTACTGGATTAGAGATATACTCGATAAGGGGTCGAAGTGGTTTGCCGATAAAGGTGTAAATGGCAGAAAAGGATTGAGATCTTTCTCTGTAAGTGGACGTGTCAAAAAACCTGGTGTTCATTTAGCTCCTGCTGGAACGACTGTACAGGAACTGATTGACGACTATGCAGGGGGGATGCTTGATGGACATGAATTTTATGGATACTTTCCTGGTGGCGCATCAGGAGGAATACTTCCGGCATCTATGAATAAAATTCCTCTAGATTTTGGAACGTTGGAAGAATACGGCTGCTTTATTGGATCGGCTGCTGTTGTCATATTGTCAGATAAAGATAAAGCTAGGAACGCGGCTAAAACAACAATAGATTTTTTTAAACACGAATCATGTGGAAAGTGTACACCATGTAGAGCTGGGACATCCAAAGCTTCGGAATTGATGAAAGAAGAACAGTGGGACATAAGTCTTCTCACAGATTTGAGTCAGACCATGGCTGACGCTTCTATTTGTGGACTAGGGCAAGCAGCATCTAATCCACTTAAATCTGTGCTAAAATACTTTCCGAATGAGGTAAAAGATGGCGGCAAAACCTGAAGACATAAACCTTGAGTATAACTGCTCTATAAAAATTAATGGTAACGAGTATCTTGCAAATACAGACGAGACCATCCTAGACGTATCTAAAAGAAACAGTATTGAAATACCTCATTTGTGCTTTAAAGAAGGCATGAGGCCAGATGGTAACTGTAGAGTTTGTGTAGTTGAGATTGAAGGTGAAAGAACTTTACAGCCATCATGTATTAGAAAAGTTACAGATGGCATGGTAATTAACACTGATAATAAAAGAGTAATCCACTCACAAAAAGTTGTAATAGAACTGCTTCAATCAGATGTATCTTCAGAACAATATGATCCAAACTCAGAACTCACACATTGGGCAGACAAACTTCAGGTTGAAAAAGTTAGATTTCCATCGAAAATTCAAAATAAACACGATTTATCCCACCCCGCAATATCTGTAAATCTTGATGCATGCATACAATGTACACGATGTGTTCGAGCTTGTAGGGAAGAACAAGTAAATGATGTCATAGGATATGCAAAAAGAGGTATTTCGTCTGAAATAATATTTGATTTAGATGATCCTATGGGCACAAGTACATGCGTAGGCTGCGGGGAATGTGTTCAAGCCTGCCCTACGGGCGCTCTGATGCCATCAAAAGAGGTTGGCCAAATTGTACCGGATAAAAAAGTCGACAGTGTTTGTCCTTATTGTGGGGTTGGATGTTTACTAACTTACAATATTAAAGATGACAAAATACTCTATGCTGAAGGAAGAGATGGTCCTGCAAATATGAGCAGGTTATGTGTTAAAGGTCGTTATGGATTTAATTATGTAAACAGTGACCAACGACTTACAGTTCCTCTTGCAAGAAAAAAAGGGGTCTCAAAAGACATTAGCCCAGAAGACTTTGATCTAAATAATGTAGATAAGTATTTTGAGCCTATATCATGGGATGAGGCTATCAAAAGGACAACAGAGAAATTCAAAGCGCTTGTTATGAATGATTCAAGGTCGACTGCTGGATTCGGTTGTGCTAAAGGTTCAAACGAAGAAGCTTATTTATTTCAAAAGTTAGTTAGAACAGGTTTTAGAAATAATAATGTAGATCACTGCACTAGACTTTGTCATGCGTCCTCTGTTGTAGCATTATTAGAGATGATAGGCTCAGGTGCTGTATCTAACCAAGTAGCTGATGTTGCCGAGGCCGATGCAATTATAGTTATTGGAGCTAACCCAACTGTTAACCACCCAGTAGCAGCTACGTTTATCAAGAACGCAGCAAAAGCAGGAAAGAGCTTAATAGTTCTTGATCCAAGAAAAAATGATTTATCAAGACACGCAACACATTATCTACAATTTAAACCTGATACAGATGTAGCTCTGCTCAATGCAATTATGAAATCTATTATCGATCAAGGTTTGATTGATCAAAAATTTATCGATGAACGTACAACTGATTTTGATGACTTAAGATCTCACCTTGATGATTTTACTCCTGAGAAAATGTCATCAATATGTGGTATTGAAGCAGACGTTATCCATGAAGTTGCAAGAATTTATGCATCATCTCCAGCTTCAATAATTTTCTGGGGGATGGGTGTCTCTCAACACATTCATGGTACAGATAACGCAAGGGCGCTTATTTCTCTTGCTCTGATGACAGGTCAAGTTGGAAGACCTGGTACAGGCCTACATCCACTTAGAGGTCAAAATAATGTTCAAGGTGCATCAGATTCAGGTCTCATTCCTATGGTCTATCCAGATTACCAAAGAGTAGATAATCCAGATGTGAATAAATTTTTTGAGAAATTTTGGAAAACAAAACTTGATAAAAATCCAGGTCTCACTGTAGTTGAAATCATGGATGAAATTACCAAAGGTGTGATCAAAGGTCTTTATATAATGGGTGAGAATCCAGCGATGTCTGATCCTGACTTAAATCATGCAAGAAAAGCATTGTCAAAACTTGAGCACCTTGTTGTTCAAGATATATTCCTAACTGAAACAGCAATGTTTGCAGATATAATTTTACCAGCATCAGCTTTTCCGGAGAAGACAGGGACTTTTACTAACACTGATCGAAGAGTCCAGCTCGGTAATCAAGCTGTTAAACCACCGGGTAAAGCCAAGCAAGATCTATGGATAATTCAGGAGATAGCAAGAGGATTGGGGCTTTACTGGAACTATACTCATCCAAAAGAAGTCTTTGATGAGATGACAAAATGTATGCCTAGCATTAAAGGTATTACATGGGAAAGGCTTGAGGAAAGTCACTCAATCACATATCCATGTGATGACTCAAATGATCCTGGTCAACCAGTTATATTTATCGATGAATTCCCTACTGAAAGCGGAAAAGCAAAATTTGTGAAATCTCCACTAATCAATGCTGCTGAATTACCTGATGATGTCTATCCATTCGTTCTTATAACTGGAAGACAACTTGAACACTGGCATACCGGGTCTATGACAAGACGTGCGAGTATGTTGCATGAAATAGAACCTGATCCTAATGCAAATCTGTGTTTTGAAGACATGCAAAAATTTAACATTCAGGATGGAGATCTCATAACAGTAGAATCGAGAAGAGGCTCTATAGATGTCTACGCAAGAAGAGATGATATGCTTAAACCCGGTCAAGTATTCATACCATTTTGCTACGTGGAGTCAGCTGCAAATTTACTTACCAATGCTGCACTTGACCCATTTGCGAAAATACCAGAATTCAAATTCTGCGCAGTTAATATTAAAAGTCAAACCAAACATTAAGCTTGCATAATAAAACACTCAATGAGTATCTAGAGCAACTCAAAATTTATATCCAAAGACAAAATTATGTTGAATCAGTTGATTTGCTGAACAACGCAATAAGTCAGTATCCAGGAGAGAATAAATTAAAACTTAATCTAGGTAATATTTACAAACTCCTTGATCAAAAAGATAATGCATTAAGTATATTTTCTATGTTGAAAAGTTCAGAACTTGCTGATCTTGCAAATAATAATCTATCTTTGATATATCTTGAGCAAGGTAATTTAGATAAAGCTATCGAACACGCAAAGATTGCCCTTGATATAAACCCTAACTACCTAGATGCAAAATTCAACTTAGCATTAGCATTGTTCGAAGACAAAAATTATGAAAATTCATTACTATTACTTCATCAATTAATTGAAATAGAGAATTATAATTCTAGAGCTTTTGAGCTTAAGATAAGAATTCAGCAAATCATATGTGATTGGTCCACTTATTCGACTACAAAAGAGATACTAGAATCAAACAAATTAATTGTTCACCCCTTTTTGCACATATCACATATCCCTAACGACGAAAAAAATTATTTAAATGCTAGGAAATGGTCTGGTGAAACTATAGACAAAACTAAATCTGTAACTCTTAAAAAAGAGAAAGCTCCACTTAAACTAGGTTTTATATGCGGAGAAATAAGGAATCATCCAACTTTTCACTTGATGAAAAACTTTTTTAAAGAACTAAATAATGAATTATTTTCTATAACCCTTTTTTCCTATAATCATGAAAACAATGAGAAAGATTATATTGCAAGTTCTCTAAGGTTCATTGATATAACAAAAATGAATAAAAAAGAAGCTAATGAATGTATCAAGGCTTACGATATCGATGTTTTGATTGATCTAACAACAATAATATCTCAGAACCGACAAAATATCATAGATAAAAATTGTGCTAAGGTTATTATTTCGTATTTAGCTTTTCCAGGAACAACTGGAAATTCTTTGTATGACTATATTATTACAGATACTATCGTTACTCCTGAGACACAGCAGAGATTTTATCAAGAAAAATTCTTACCTCTTCCATTAACATATCAAGTCAATGATGGAAGCCTAAATATAAATTTAGAAGCTGACAGAGCGTCACATGACCTTCCACCAAAAGGGATGATTTTAGGTAGTCTGAATCAGTCATTTAAACTAGACCCTGTAATGTTTGATATTTGGGTAGAGATACTTCAAAATCACGAAGCTACATATCTCTGGCTCCTCGATGAAGGCGAAGATATGAAGAAAAATATTCTATCGTATTTAGACAACCGGATTGATAAAGAAAGAATAATTTTCGCAGAAAGAGTTGATAGACAGACGCATCTATCTAGAATTCGTAATATTGATATTGCCTTAGATACCAGAATATATAATGGCCACACAACTTCTATAGAAATGATACAAAGCGGGATACCCCTTATTACTTTAGAAGGCAACCATTTTGCTTCGAGAGTGAGTTCAAGCTTACTTCACGCATTAGGCGTTCAAGAATTAATCACAAAAAATATTGATGATTATAAGAGCATAGTGTCAAATTTGATAAATGATGATGACGCACGCAATTCACTTAAAAGCAAGATTCACCATCAACTATCAAAATCTAAACTGATGGATACAAATTTTTTTGTTCGATCATTTGAAGATATTATTTTTAGAATTTTTAAGTAAGGCTCATAGCTTTACTTATCACTTGAACTGTATCTTTTGTGAGTTCAACGTCGTGCACTCTTAAATAAGTAGCATAAGAAAGTGTGCTTGTAGCAAATGTTACGAGATTTGCTACTCTTAGGTCTTCCTTAGTTTGAATATTTTCAAATAATCTAGATGAATATCTTTTATTACTTGATCCAATACAGACATTCTTATGCACTTGCTTGAGTGACTCAATATTATTTAGTAATGTAATATTATCCTCGCCTGATTTTCCAAAACCAACACCTGGATCAATTATTAATTTCTCAGTTTCTATCCCTGCTTTTTTGCATGATTCAATTCTTTCAATGAAATACGAACTAATTTCAGCAACAATATTGTCAAATTCTTTCACTTTGCCCTCTTTATGCTCTCTAGGCATATGAGTCATTATAAATGAGCACCCTAGCTTTGAGACTGTATCAAGCATATTACTATCATGAAATCCTGATGACACATCATTTATGAAGTGAATATCATGTTCCTCGAATGCCATCGCAACTTTACTAGACCTAGTATCAATACTTATCGGTATTTTATAGTTGTTTTTTATGAAATCTATGACAGGTAGTAGTGTTTTTATTTGAGCGTCTTCTTCTACATCTGTGAAACCAGATCTTGTTGATTCGGCACCTAGGTCGATAACATCTGCTCCGTTACTGATCATATCTGATACGTGCTTTTTCGCAGACTCAAGATCATAATACATACCTCCATCTGAGAAGCTATCAAGAGTTAAGTTTAAGATTCCAATTATTTTTGTCATAAATTTTTCTGCTTATAAATATATATGTCGTCTTTAATATCGATAGTCATCAGATCATTTGCAATTAATACATCATGCTTTGTATTTTGTTTTATTATGTTAAGGATTTCGTCATCTGATGATCCATCTAATGATAAAACATGGTTAAGTATCGTAAGCCTTGGACGTGATTTATTGATGATATCGGCTACCTCAACCGCATTAGTATGATAGGAAATAACGCCTTTTGCTTTTGGATATTTTTTCAAAGTATGTTCTGATGCATGTGCAATCTCGTGAACAAGAAGATCGCATCCTTTTGCTTTTTTTATGACCGTGTCTGAATATGTTGTATCGCCTGAAATCACAATACAATATTTACTATTATATATTTTGAAACCAAAAGCGTGGGTAAATGGTTCATGCTTAACGGCAAAGGACTCAATCGTTAAACCATTATTTTGATAGCTGAAACCGTCATAAATTGTCTTAACATTAGTTTGTAATCCCGCAATATCTAGGTTTTCTGGTGCTTGCGATCTAACGTTGATATCATCTTGATAAGCTTTTAACATACTATCAACAAAATTCTGTGTACCCTCTGGGCCATAAATTTTAAGTGGTGAATCTCTATGATAAACCCATCCCGTCATAAGTATGTCTGAAAACCCTAACACATGATCAGAGTGTAAGTGTGTGAAAAATATATTTTTTATTTCATTCGGTAAGACATTTGATTGATATAGTCTGATAAGGGCCCCTCTTCCAGCATCAAAAAGATATTTATCTTCTTTATGTTCAATAAGTATTGATTGTGAAAACCTTTCGAAGCTAACTCTAGGTGTTCCGCTTCCTAAAATTGTCACCTTGATGATATTTGCATAAATTTCTGATGAAACAATAAATAAGAGTAAAAAAATAAATTTTCTCATCATCGTATTGTAATATAATTCATTAAATATGAGTAATAAAACTAAAATAGACATTTCGAATTCAAAAAGACCACCCACATCTGAAATTAGTGTTTTTGATGAGTATAACAAAGAGAGAACATTTCCAATCACTGGAGAGTTGCCACTTACAATCTATGTTGATAAGAAGGAGATTGTTACTCTAATGACACTGGGCCATTATCCAGAAGCGCTCGTCATTGGGTATCTTAGAAACCAAGGTATTATAAACAATATTGATCAACTCAAATCCGTTCACGTTGATTGGTCAGTTAATACTGCTGCTGTTACGACTAATGGGCTAGATCTAGCAAAAGTTGATAATAAACTAAAACATAAAGTTGTCACATCAGGCTGTGGTCAGGGCACAACATTCAGTGGTGTCATGGATGATTTAAAAGATAAAAAGATTATTAGGAAAACAACCAAACAGTCCACGATATATCATCTACTTAAGCTCCTACATGATAAAAATGAAATTTACAGAAAATCAGGAGCAGTACATGGATGCGCATTATGTGATGATAATAAGATATTAGATTTTGTCGAAGATGTCGGAAGACATAATGCCGTAGATGCAATTGCAGGACATATGTGGCTAGACAATATAGAAGGTGAAGGTAAAATTTTTTATACCACTGGAAGACTGACCTCGGAGATGGTTATAAAAGTAGCCCAAATGAATATATCAACATTGTTATCAAGATCAGGGATAACTGAAATGGGTTTAAATGTTGCCATAAACACTCAAGTAACTCTTCTGGGCCGAGCGAAAGGTAAACATTTTTTAGTATACAATGGGAAAGATAATATAGTTTTTGATGCTATGCCTGATCCGCGTCCAGATGGAGCTTCAGACATTTGGAAAAGGCGGTGATTTTAAACTAGTTTATTGGTAACTTCGCCAATAGAACTTACGTTAACCGTAACGATTTGTCCTGATGTCATAGGACCTAAGCCCGAATTTGTTCCACAAGCAATTATATCACCTGGGTTCAGTGTCATATCATGAGATAAAAAGCTAACAATCTCAAAAACATCAAAAAACATATCACTAGTTTTGTAGTTTTGCTTTACTTCACCATCTACCGTAGTTGTGATTTCTAATGTCATTGGATCAATATTAGTGCTAATACATGGCCCAAATATCCCAAAAGTGTCATAGCTTTTGGATCTTGTCCACTGATCAAATGTTGGATCTTTTTTTACAAGATCCATTGCGGTTACATCATTAATGCATGTATAACCAAATATATACTTAGATGCTTCACTCGCAGATACTTCTTTACATGTTTTTCCAATTACAATGCCAAGTTCTCCCTCAAAGAATATGCTTTCATCGTAGTTTTTGGGACGAATAATGTTTTCGCCTTGTTCTATAATACAAGATATTGCCTTATTGAGATAAAGAGGATTATTGGGTTTACTCAGTCCCTTTTCAGTTGCTAGAGATTCATAATTATTCCACAAGGCAATCATTTTTGTTGGTTGACAAGGGTTTGTAACAATGACGTCTTTTAAATCAAGCTTGATATCTGTTTTAGATGGATTATTAAACATGTCTCCCTCATAAACATCTACTACAGAACCAGTAATGATTCCAAAAGCATCTAGGTTATTGTTTCTAAATTTTATCCAATTAGACATGATGGTATATAATGTTGAATGTATTCTAAACGAAATGATGAAGAAAACAAAGAGAAGAGTACTAATAATTAGATGTGGTCTTTTGGGAGACACGATTGATTCAACTGCTGTTGTAAAACCACTTGTTGATCATTATGGTGATGAATTAGAAATTGATTGGGTCACTAAGCCTAATTTAGAAAAACTGTTTCAGTATGACTCGAGAATTAATCCACTTTTAATTAGGTTCACCAAATTACCTCTAATTTTTAACCTCGATAAATTGAAGATAATAATTAAATCTTTTATGAATCCATATGATGCAATTATAAACCTTGAAGTCGGAACAAAATTTATAAGCTTAGCAAAATATACAAAATCTAAAGTAAAAGTGGGGCTACCTAACAAATATGTGGCTGAAAATATTAAAAATGAACATAGGGTGCGGCATCAACTCAGAATACTTCAGTCTACTTTTAAAGATATAAAATTGGATGGTACTTATCCATACTTAGTTGGATCAGCAATTGATATCAAAGAAGTATATGACATTAATCAGAAATATATTGTTATGTGTCCAACAAATAGTAAATACCACAAAAGTAATCACAGAGGCTATAGAGCATGGCCACTTAAAAATTGGCAAGAGCTAATTGATAAAGTTCTTCTAGAGACTGATTTTGATATAGTCGTAACAGGTAACTCAAGCGAAGAGGAGTTTATTAATCAATTGAATTTGAATCACTCTAGAATTCATAATTTATGTGGCAAGACACCTCTTCCAGATTTAGTCGAGTTAATGAAAAAAGGTTCGTGCGCTATAGCAAATGATAGTGGATCCGTACATGTAGCAGGAGTAAGTTGTCAAAAAGTGATCGCATTACATGGTCCAACTCCTTTTAAAGAGACAGGTCCGTATGGGAGCGGCTCTAATGAAATAATTGAAGCTAACCTCAATATGAAATGTTCTCCATGTTATAACACAGATGCCATAAAAAGTTGTCCATCGAACCTTTGCATGATAAATCTGTCGGCAGATATGGTTTTCAAATATGTTATTAAATAATTACTTCTTATTGATGTACCTAGTAATGTGCTGAAGAATTGATTCAGTATTTTCCTTCTTAAATCCCTTATCATTTAAATCTTCTGATAAATTTTTTATAACACCGTTTATTTTCTCAGAAAGCTTTGAATACTTACCTAAATCTCTCACTAAAAGAATAATTATAAAGACCAAGATAGGGAACATTACAAGAGCTGTCACAGTATACGCTTCAATGAGAGAGTCAAAATTCATTTTTGTGCAGACTCAAGTTGCTCAAGCTTTTGTTGCATCAAGTCGTCGATTTCATCTTCTATTTTTTGATTTTGTAGTCTAGCGCTTTCTAGAGATATTTTTTCAGCTTCAAAAGCTTTCCAAACTTTAATTCTTTTTTTCAAAGCTTCAAGTGTTACCTTATGGTAATGTCTTTGCAGTCTTGTCATTTTATTGGTAAACGGTCCCAGTACATCATTTCTTGCATCATATCTGCATTTTAAATGAACAGATGATTCTGTTATTAGCATGTCATTAGCTTTTAATTCTTTTAGTAACGCTTGACCAGATTCTGAAAACTCACACTGTATCATCTGATTATATGATTTGTTTCTAGCTTCTGAAAATGTGTACTCAGGGAATTGATAAGTGATGGTATCAGATATTACCTGACCGTTATAAGCGACATCATGATCCAAGTTTGAGCTCAGAATAACTTTTATCTCATTGACGCCTACAGGAAGTATTTTTACAAAATGGTATTCACTATAGATCCTGCTCACATACTCACCATTGATATATAATTTTCCATAACCTTCGGTCGGTATATTATTCTTCATATTTTTTTCAGGTGTGAAGCTAAAATTACTAATGTTTGTCTTTACTTGGTAAAAGGGTTTGTTTTTTATGAGTGATATATCGATAGATGGTACTTTGTTTGAAGTTACCTCAACTTTAGGGTTGTAATACTCTTTCCAGAACTTAATTCTGGCTTCATTATCATCATGAGAGTTTACTGGGCATGCAATTAAGGTAAAGACGGATAATAGTAATAATTTTTTCATCTAGGGTCTATAGTATCAAAATGTATTGAAAAATTCCCTTTTTTCTTGTCCTCATAGTACAACCGGAGTGTTTTATCTATAACCGAAAAGGCAATGTCATCCCATGGTATGTCGGATTCAGAAAAGAGTTTCACTTCCTCGCTTTCAGGACCAGCTGAATATTTGCCTTTAGATAGCTTACCAATATACATCATATATATCTGACTGATATGTCTTAAATCGCACATAAAAAAAAGTTTTATGTCGTCAGAAGTAGCATTTGCCTCTTCTTTAGTTTCTCTCAGCGCTCCCTCAGATACAGTCTCGTTATTTTCGAGAAAACCTGCAGGAAGAGTCCAGTATCCACTTCTTGGCTCAGTTGCTCTTTTACATAAAAGAATTTTATTCTCCCATTCTAAAATACATCCTGATACCACTTTTGGATTCTGGTAATGGATGTGTCCACATGCTGTGCATATTGCTCTTTCTCTATTATCATCTTTTGGTATTTTGAACACTGTTGGTGATCCACACAAAATACAAAATTTTTGGATTGGTTTATTAATATTAGACATAACAAAGTGCATCCTAGCATAACTAGCCTATTGATATACTTAAAAACCTATAAAAAAAATAGAAATATTATATCTTAGTGAGGTTTTAATATATTTTATTTATATTATCTTTTTATAAAATATCTCTGTATAATATTCCAAACTGTTAAGTCCCCATCGTCTAGAGGCCTAGGACACTGCCCTTTCACGGCGGCAACAGGGGTTCGAATCCCCTTGGGGACGAAGCCAAGCTCTTAAAACATAACAAAATAATGGTTACATCTTCACAGTTAATTAACAAAGTTTTGATACTACTTGTTATGATTTATATATTACATGAAGCAAGCTGTATTCTTTTTCACAGCTCACTTATGTTCTGTTCGTGAGATGATAGAGAGTGCTAAATTTTAAATGGAGGCTTGATTAATATTAAATGACTTTTCTGTTTTTACTAGTTACTTTTTTATTAGCAGTCATCATATTAAATAATAAAATTTTTGATACAGGGACAAGCTATATGTTATCTGGGATACTCTCTTTCCTTTTTGTCATAAGTTTAATTTTTTTTATTACTTCTTTCTTCTAAATCAGAATCTCTATCGTAAGATGTACTAAAATTTAAATCTAGCTCTGTGATGACTTAAGTCTTTTATCATTTGAGTCTCAACATCTTCATTAAGAATATCTCTTATGATGATTTTATGATCATTAGTTAATAACTCTTGTATAATTGCTAAACACACATCTAGGCCAAATCGACATAGCTCCCGCTCACCGAAA
>CAJWPJ010000025.1 GCA_913045115.1 uncultured Gammaproteobacteria bacterium
GACCGCGAGGTGCAGTTGCAGGATCATCTTCACTAGCAAGTTCTAGGTGATGGTTGTATACGTGTGCATAGCAGAAATGAGCTGAACCTGAAAGACCCATTGTCATTCTTGAAATAATGAATGCAAAGCCTTTGCAATGTGATAACTCATGACCATATATGATACCGATACCAGCAAATATACCTGTTGATAATACTGCACCGATTAAATCTAATGAGGTAATCCCGCTATATACAGGAATTAGACCGAACCATGTTGCTGTTATTTCTACTGGTACACCTGTCATGAATCCGTAAACTCTCCATGCTAATGCAAGTTGTAGTAATACGAATACTGGTAACATTAGGTACATTACCATGTTTTGGAATGTTGGGCTTGCTTTAGTAGTTCCATCTTCTTTGTGCATTGAGCTTGAAGCTTGCTTACGAAGAATAGTATCGACTATGACACCTACTCCTAAAAGTGCAACACCAATCCAAGAAAGCATTCCACCTGCAATCACACCTGCTAGTGTTACTAGAATTAGTGATGGTGCAAGCAAATACTTAATGTTTGCAAATATTGTTGACATAATTGCCTCCTTTGTCCGCATTTTGTCAATTAATTAAGTAGATTAGAGTATTAATATATAAGTTTTGTCTAATATATTTATACTTTGTCTACTTTCTGTCCATAACAATATGATATGAAAACAAATGTGTCAACATATTATTTCAAAAAATTAAGGTTTATTTATAGGGTTATTTTTTTGAGTATTTTTTCTTGAATTTGGCTACGCGACCTTCTTTAGTCTCTATGCGGCCTTTACCGGTATAAAAGGGGTGTGATTCGGATGATGTCTCAATTTTGTAGACAGGATATTCATTACCATCCTCGTATTTCATTGTTTCATTGGTCTTTATGGTTGAAGACAGCAGAAAGCTTTTATTGCATGTGACGTCATGAAATATGACAGGCTTATAATCTGGATGAATATCTTTCTTCATAGTGATGCGTAATATATCATATTTTATGAGAATTTTAATCTTTTAGTGCTATAAAATTAATATGAATTTAATACAGATAACTGACCTGCACATATCAAAAAACAAAGATGAGTCGAAGCACGATTGCAAACCCTATGAGAGGTTAATAGATGTTCTAGGACATATAGAAAATGAGTACACTGGTAAATGTGAACTAGTTATTACAGGTGATTTATCCAGTGACTTTTCACAAAAGTCATATGAAAATATTAGAGATTTACTGAAGCAGTTTACATTTGGTGTGAGCATCTTACCCGGTAATCACGATAATCTAGAAATGATGAAAAATATATGTGATGACCAGATAACACTGGAGCCACTTTCGAGTGGTGACGGAACTTTTGAAATTTTTAATTTTGACACTCATGTTCAAGATAATGTAAGAGGTTATATAAATGAAAGTGAAATACAAAATTTAGAGGATTACTTACTTAAAAATAAATCAAAAGTTATTATTTTTACACATCACCCTATAATAAAAGTAGGCTCTCAATGGATCGACGAGAATATCACACAGAACAATAATCTACTCATACAACTTATGCTCAAACATAACAATACATCCTTTTATATATTCTCAGGACACGTTCATCAAGAGTTTCACAGAAGAATACGTAATATCAATTTCTATACATCACCATCGACTTGCTATCAATTTAAATCAAAGTCAGAAAAGTTTTGTGTTGAGAATGAGCTTGGCAATGGTTACCGCGTAATAACTTTACGCGGCAACACATTAAAGACTGATCTCATAAGACTATAACTTAGTTATAGCTAGATTCTCCATGAGAGGATATATCGACTCCAGTTTCCTCATCTTCATTTGTGACCCTTAAGTTACCAGTGAATATTTCTGCAACTTTGATAGCCACAAGTGTAAAGATTGTGCACCATATTATAGTGAACACGACTCCGAATAGTTGAATCATAAATTGATCTGATATTGAATTTTCAAGTCCTAGCCCTCCGAATTGCGATGAGGCAAATATCGCTGTTAGAAGCGTTCCCAAAATTCCACCTACTCCATGTACTGGAAATACATCGAGAGAATCATCAATGTTAATTTTATTCTTAATGTACTGAGTTGCCTCATAACAGATAAGGCCAGCTAGAGTTCCTATAACGATAGCACCCATTGGACCAACAAAGCCTGATGCAGGAGTAATAGTCCCAAGACCGGCAACCATACCCGTTACAATTCCCAAGACACTTGGCTTGCCAGATTTCGACCACTCTCTAAACATCCATGCAAGTGAGCCTGTTGCAGCACCAATGTGAGTTACGAGCATTGCCATGCCTGCAGACTGATCAGCAGCCAGTGCTGAACCTGCATTAAATCCAAACCAACCAACCCACAGCATTGAAGCACCTGCTACTGTCATGCTTAAATTATGAGGCGGCATAGGAACGGATTGAAAACCAGTCCTGTTGCCTAAGTAAATTGCAAGAACTAATGCCGCAACACCTGCGTTGATGTGGACAACTGTACCTCCAGCAAAATCCATAACTCCCATATCGCCTAAGAAGCCTCCTCCCCATACCATATGACATATTGGCGCATAAACTAAAATCATCCAAACAAAGCTAAATATAAACATTGATGAGAATTTCATTCTCTCAGCAAATCCTCCAACAATTAGTGCCGGTGTAATAATCGCAAAAGTCAGTTGGAACATAATAAATACTGTCTCGGGTATATCACCAGACATAGAGCTAACAGAAAGCCCACTCAAAAATGCATTATCAAGACCGCCTATGTATGAATTCAACGAACCACCGTCTCCAAAGGCCAAGCTGTATAAAAAAGCAACCCACATGACACTTACCAAACAGGCAAGACTAAAACACTGCATTAAAACTGAAAGAACATTTTTACTACGCACAAGTCCGCCATAAAAAAAAGCTAGTCCTGGCAGAGTCATTAGTAGCACCAGCGCAGTCGATGTCAATATCCAAGCAGTATTTGCGCTGGATAATTGTCCATCTGATGCTAAAGCTATGTCACTATTAGAAAATAGGAGTCCGGTTAGTACTCCAAAATAAATATACTTAATCATTATAATTTCCCTCATTCATTGCTTCTTATAGTGCAATTACTGTGCCAAAATAGTGCGAAATATAATTTTTAAAAAAGTTTGTAAAATCGGCTGATGTGAATTAGTTTTAGTAAATATCGATTTAAAAACTTAAATATAATGCTACTAATTGGAGCATGAAGCACTAAATATGAACATTGAGACTGACATAGTAATTATTGGCGCAGGACCATCAGGCTGTATGGCTGCTAGTATTCTTAGGGATGCAGGTAAAAGTGTTCTACTTGTGGACAAAAACACATTCCCTAGGCACAAATCATGTGCAGGAGGTTTGACGCCTAAAACAATTGCTGAACTTCCATTTGATGTGAATTCTTTGAGTCAGCATAACTCTGAAAAAATGCTCTTCACGTTTACAAATGGAAAAACTGTTGATTTAAATAACGAACTCGGCGCTTGTAAGATGGTTATAAGAGAGGAGTTTGATAATTATTTTTTTAATTATGTTCTCCAGAAAGGAGTTGAGTTCATTCATACTAAAGTACAAAAAATCTTCGAAGATGGTGAAGGTGTACTTGTTGATACAGCAGTAGGAACAATAAAAAGTAAATTCCTTATCGGAGCAGATGGGGCTAACAGTACGACAAGAAGATTAATTACTAAATTGAAGTATAAAAACCCAGTGTTTGCTTTTGAAGGTTTAGTGAAAAAGGAGAACTCAAAAAAAAATGTGCCAACAAAATTTGTATTCAACAAACTAGGATATAGTTGGATATTTCCTAAACGTGATCATTACAACGTGGGTATTGGTAACTTAATATTTGATCCTTCATGTCCGAAACCAAGTAAAAAGGATCTTTATGATTTTGTGGAACAGGAACTTGGCACTGAAAAGCTCGAGGATATTACTGGCTTCCCAATCGGTACAGAAGGTGAATGCTACAGTCCAATGTCAAAGAGAATGTATTTAATTGGAGATGCTGCAGGCTTTGCTGAAACCTTATTAGGCGAGGGAATATACAATGCTGTTATATCAGGTAAGTATTTAGGTCATGCTATTAAAGATTCTGATAATCCTGATTGCGTTTATGAAAAATATAATCAGTTTTTACTTGGTATGAAAAAAGAACTGGCCTTGTATAATCGAGGAGCAAAAATCCTATACAAAAAACAACGAATGAGCTACTGGATGTTAAAATTATTTTTTGGAAGAAAATTTATGGACGGATATTCAGCCGGAAAGACTATGACCGAGATCATTAAAGGTAAATATCCTTTTCCTTCTATCTAGTTCTAGTGGAACAATATCTTGTTAGGTCTATTAAGTTTTTACTATTATCAACATCTAAACTATCTAGAGCTTTAATTGCATTTTGGGAATATTTGTCTATTTCCTCTAATGTATATTTATCAGATTCATTCCTGTAGAATATTTCTCGCAATTTATCAGTATCAGAAACTATCTTTTTATCAAAAATGTTCTTTATAGTCATTTTGTCTTTACCGCTAGAGTTAATGTAACTATGTATGAGAGGAAGTGTAGATTTTCCTTCAGACAAATCTTCTGCAATATTTTTTCCTGTTTGGTTATCATCACCAAAATAATCTAAATAATCATTTCTTAGTTGGTAAGCAATACCGAAGTTCTTTCCAAAATTCCTAGCCCAATCTGAATCTTCACATTCAGCAATATCTACTGCCACTAGAGCTGAAGCTTCGAATAGCTTCCCTGTTTTTAGATAGACAATTTCTGTATACTTTTCTATATCCTCAATGATCTTTTCCTTGTACATCAACTGCATTACTTCCCCTTGCGATATTTTATTAGTTGTCTCGGCAAGTATTTTGTAAACCTTATTTCTGTTTATCTCTACGATTAGTTCGAACGCACGTGAGTATAAAAAGTCACCAACTAATACTGCACTATCATTACCCCATACTTTATTAGCGGTGTTTATATTGTGTCTTATGTCTGATTGATCGACCACATCATCATGAAGAAGCGTAGCGGCGTGGATCAACTCAATAATAGCCGCAGATTCTATCACTTTGTTATCATTGGACATTATTTTTGAAATTAAAAATACAATAATTGGTCTAATGCGCTTTCCTCCGCTATCAATCATATGGCTAGAAAGTGCATTAATGAGGGGCACATCTGTAGTTGTTACTTTTTTTAAAAAATCATTGAGTTTCTTGATTTCAAGCGACAATGTATCATTTATGTCAGTTAAGTTCGTCATTGTGAGAAAATATACCATACTTACTCCAGCAAAAACGGGATAAAGTGGTTTATTATTTATACAAATCAAGGTAAAATCATCCAACTTATTACATTATGAATGCGATTATTAAACAAGGTGGACATCAATATAACGTAGCTGAAGGTGATGTTATTCGTGTTGACTTATTATCCGAACCAGAGGGAAGTAAAATCGTGCTCGATAATGTGCTTATGGCCTTTAAAGATGATGATGCAATCGTTGATAAAAAATCTTTAGCATCGATCAAAATTAAGGCAACTATCCAAAAACATGGTAGATATCCTAAGGTAAGGATAGTAAAATTTAAAAGAAGAAAACACTACATGAGAACCCAAGGTCATAGACAAGGTTTCTCTGAAATAAAAATAGAATCGATAAAGTAACATGGCACATAAGAAAGCAGGCGGAAGTACAAAAAATGGAAGAGACTCAGAGTCTAAGAGACTTGGTGTTAAAAAATACGGTAGTGAATTTGTTCATGCTGGCAACATCATACTAAGACAAAGGGGTACACCCGTCAAAGCCGGGGAAAACGTCGGATGTGGTAGAGATCATACTTTGTTTGCTACGAGCGACGGTTACGTTCATTTTCACAAAAAAGGACCAAACAAGCATAAGTTTGTTAGCGTTCTACCAACAAAACACTAAATCTAAACTTCATTGTTATGAAATTCATTGATGAAACTGTAATAACAGTTAAAGCAGGTAATGGAGGGTCTGGTTGTATGAGCTTCAGAAGAGAGAAGTATATACCTTTCGGTGGACCTGATGGTGGAGACGGTGGAAATGGAGGGTCAATAATAGTTAAGGCCACGGACAGTCTTAACACACTTGCTGATTTCAGAAATAAAAGTATTTTCACAGCTGAAAACGGGAAATCTGGTGGAAGTAAAAATAAACATGGGAGAAATGGAGATGATCTCATAATTAATTTACCACTTGGGTGTGTTATAACAGATAACCAAACTGATGAACAATTATGTGATTTAGATGACGAGAATAAGACATATGTGTTAGCGAATGGAGGAGAACATGGATATGGAAACGTTCGATTCAAAACTTCAACTAACAGGGCGCCAAGGAAAAAAACAAGTGGCAAAGAGGGAGAATCAAAGGAAATAAAAATAGTGCTAAAGGTGCTGGCTGATGTTGGTCTAGTCGGTTTACCTAACGCAGGGAAAAGCTCTTTCTTACAAGCTGTAAGTATGGCAAGACCTAAAGTAGCTGATTACGAATTTACAACCCTGACGCCAAACCTTGGTGTGGTTCTTTATTCAGATTATGAGAAATTTGTGATCGCAGATATCCCTGGAATAATAGAGGGCGCATCCAAAGGAGTTGGTTTAGGGACAAGGTTTCTAAAGCATATTAGTCGAACGAAAATGCTTCTAAATCTAATTGATTGCTCTAATAAATCATACGAGATGATAAAAACTGAAGTTGAAAAAATAAAACATGAGTTACAATCATATGATGAGATGTTAATTAAAAAAGATTTATGGATAGTTATAAACAAAATTGATTTGATAAGTGAAAAGCAAGTATCAAATCTAAAAGACTCTTTTGAAAAAGATAAAATTAACGTTTATTTCATATCTACTATTACAAAAGCTGGAGTGAAGGAATTAACAGATAATATTTACGAGTTTTTAAAATATGAGAATAGAATTAAATAATACTAAGAGAATTGTAATTAAGATAGGCAGTTCTATTATTGATCATAATCATGACAAAATTATTAATGGAGTATGCGCTAACATTCTCAATCTCCTTGATGAAGGAAAGGAGGTAATTTTAGTAACTTCTGGAGCGATTTCTCAAGGAATGAAAGTTATGAATATTCAAACAAAACCAAAAGATATAAAAAAACTACAGTCATTGGCTGCAATTGGTCAGCAGAAACTTATGTTGATTTATGAGAATATATTTTCCAAAAGTAATTTACAAACTGCACAGATCCTAATAACACATGGCGATATTAATGATAGGGTTCGCTACTTGAATATTAAAGGGACATTAGAAGAACTACTTGATAATAATGTAATACCTATTATAAATGAGAATGATGTTGTATCCACTGAAGAAATAAAACTGGGTGATAATGATAACTTGGCTTCCATGATAGCAAATTGTGTCAGTGCGGACCTACTAATAATTCTTACCGATCAAAATGGTATGTATGATAAAAACCCTGACAGCAATAGAGACGCAAAACTTATAAATAAAATAAGTGTAGAAGATTTGAAAGATTTCGATTCTGATTTTAGTACTCAAAGTGAAATTGGAACAGGGGGGTTTACAACTAAAGTTCAAGCGGTTAAACGAGCTGCTCTTTCGAACATACACACATTAATAGCAAATGGTCTTGAGGATAATATCCTTAATAATATTTTTTATGAGGATGATATTGGTACACTATTCATTCCCAGTGAAAAAAAAGTTAGTGCCAAGAAACAATGGTTAGATACAACGGACAATAGAAACTCAGTAATAATTGATGATGGTGCGTGCGAAGCTATAAGTGATAATAAAAGCCTTCTTTTAGTCGGCGTGGATGATGTTGAGGGAAGTTTTGAAAAAGGAGATGTCATTCAGTGCAAGAACAAAAATCTAATCTGCATTGCTAAAGGCATAGTCAATTATTCATCAGATGAAGTTCTAAAAATTAAAGGTAAATCAATGGATGAGGTTACAACAGAATTTGGTAGTGAGTTCAGTAGAGAACTCATTCATGTAGATAATCTAATAATTATAGAGACTTAATTTTACTGTTGAGCCTAGCTTTGTGTCTTGCAGCTTTGTTTTTATGAATAATACCCTTTGCCGCAAGTTTATCAATGCAAGAAACTGCTGTAATGAAATCTTTTTTTGACTGCTCTGCGTTCTTATCTGATATTGATTTTAGGACGTTTTTGATACTGGTTCTGAACTGAGATTTTTTAGCAGCATTCGCTACCCTTGCTTTAGAAGCCTGTCTAACCCTTTTTCTTGCTTGTGCAGTATTTGCCAATGTAATTCTCTCCAATAATAGGTAAAATAAAACAAGATTATCTCAGTCTAGTAGACTAGTGTCAACACAATACGCACTTTATGACAGAAGAATCAGAAAATAAGCAAACATCTATAATCAAGTCGTCAAGCCAATTTGGCCTCACAACACTTGCATCTCGACTAACAGGTTTTTTGAGGGATGTGTTATTTGCCAATTATTTTGGAGCAGGCACCAGTACAGATGCTTTCTTTGTCGCTTTTAAAATACCAAATTTTTTCAGAAGGCTTTTTGCAGAAGGGGCATTTACTCAAGCATTTGTGCCTGTTCTTCAAGAATATAAGTTAAATAAACCTGAATTGCTCTACGAGTTTATTCAATACATTTTCGGTAACCTTTTCTTCGTACTAGCAATAATTACTCTACTAGGTATGTACTTTTCTGAGGAATTAATTTATTTGTTTGCTCCAGGGTTTAGTGATGATCCCTCTAAGCTCACTCTAGCATCTCAAATGCTTTATATAACATTCCCTTACTTATTATTTATTTCATTGACTGCTATGTGTTCTGGAATATTTAATAGTTATAACAGATTTATTTTATCTGGAATCACTCCAGTTTTTTTAAATCTAAGCTTGATTGTCTTCACAATTTTCTCAGCGACATTGTTTGTTATCCCAATCCTATCGTTATCATATGGTGTATTAGTTGCAGGAATTGTACAGCTAATAATACAACTACCACTAATGTACAAACTTGGTTTTTTAAAAATACCAAAAATTAATTTTTCGAATAAAGGGTCTGTCAAAGTAATTAAACTAATGGGTCCTGCAATTATTGGCTCTGCCGCTGTTCAGGTGAATTTATTAATTGATACTATTGTTGCGTCATTGCTTGTTACAGGGAGTATAAGTTGGCTATATTTTTCTGATAGGTTAATTGAATTACCATTGGCAGTTTTTGGTATAGCTATATCTATAGTAATGCTTCCTGTTTTATCAGAATATTTTCAAAAAAGTAGAATGAATGATTATTCAGAAACTTTAGAAAAGTCTACCCGACTCTCCCTTCTAATAGCTATCCCCTCGATGGCTGGACTAATTATTCTATCAGCTCCTATAGTATCCTCATTATTTATGTATGGCAGTTTCGAGTCTTATGATGCACATATGACTTCTTTGAGTTTAATCACATATAGCTTAGGGTTACCTGCTTTTATTTTTATGAAAATACTTGTCACAGCTTTTTATTCAAGACAGGACACGAAGACGCCTGTGATATATTCAATGGCTGGAATATTACTGAATATAATAGCTAACTTGGCTGTCGTTATTGTATATCTGAGACACCCTTTCGAGGGAGCACATGCTTTTATTGCTCTAGCAACATCATTGTCTGCATGGGTCCAAGTAATATTAATGAGTTCAAAATTGAAAAAAATTAATATAATTAAAGATAATGTTTTCTTTAATATGACTTCACTAAAAATTATAATTTGTTCACTAGCTATGGCAATAGTATTATTCTTCAGTTTTGATATATCTGTTTTTGAGGATGATTTGTCTGCCTATGAGAGAATTGGCTCGCTATTAGCTTACATCATAATAGGAGCAATACTATATTATATTTTTTTACGTATATTGGGTGTCAGATTGAATACATTTAAATTATGAAAATATTGAATAACCTTAACGATGTATCTAAAAATCCAAAGGCTGTTACGATTGGTAACTTTGATGGTGTACACAAAGGCCATCAAGTTCTTATAAATAAAACTAAGGATATCTCAGCTGAAAATAGTGTTGAATCTCTGATATTTACATTTGATAAATTACCAAAAGAAATATTTGGTCCAGATACTTTACAAAGACTTCATGACAATAGAACTAAGGCATCCATTCTTAGTTCATATAAGATAGATACCCTGCTTTCAGTTGATTTCAATGATATAAAAGATTACGAAGCTGATTATTTCTGTGAAGAGATATTAGTTAAGAAGTTAAATATAAAATATTTAATCATCGGGGAAAATTTTAAATTTGGTAAGGATAGATCAGGAGATATTGAAAAACTTAAAAAGTACCACCAAGAAAACGCTTTTGAATTAATTATTCCAAGTCTTGAGACATACAGTGGTATCAAAATTAGTAGTTCAAGAATAAGAGAATTATTAAATCAAGGTAACATCAAAGAGGCAAAAGAGTGCTTAGGAAGGGATTATATGTTATCTGGGACTGTGATATCAGGTGAAAAGTTAGGACGAAAGCTTGGTTATCCGACTGCAAACATCAAATTAGAACATGATTACCCTCTTGATGGTGTATATCTAACAAGAACCGTGATTGAGAAAGAGAACTATATAAGCTTAGCTTCCATAGGGAACAAGCCCACTTTTAACGGAACAGAAAAAATTCTTGAAGTATTTATCTTAGACTTTCATGAAGACATTTATGGTAAAAACATTGAAGTATACTTTCTTGAGGAAATTAGAAAGCAAATTAAGTTCAATAATGAGGATGAGCTCATTAAACAAATGAACGAAGATCATAATTATGCAATAATCAATAGCAAAAAATATGGAATATAAAGATACACTTAACTTGCCTAAAACAGACTTTCCTATGAAAGCGAATCTGCCAAATAGAGAACCTGATATTCTTAAATTGTGGAAAGATCATTCTATATTTCAAAAGGCACTCGATAAATCAAAAAATTCTAAAAAATATGTTCTCCATGATGGACCGCCATATGCTAATGGTGACATTCACATAGGTCATGCTGTAAATAAAATTTTAAAAGATTTCATTATCAAGTCTAAAATTTTATCTGGATACCATACTCCGTTTATTCCAGGATGGGATTGCCATGGTTTACCTATTGAACTACAAGTAGAAAAAAAATATGGGAAAGGCAAATTTAAAGACAATCCTAATGCTTTTGTTGCTGCCTGCAGAGAATTTGCGAGTAAACAAATAGAAAAGCAAAAGATAGATTTTATAAGATTAGGGGTATTTGCAGACTGGGATAATCCCTACACGAGTATGGACAAGGAAGTTGAATCAGGAATCGTTAAAAGCTTATCTAAGATCATAGAAAATAATCATATCTACTTTGGGTCAAAGCCAGTACATTGGTGTATTGAATCTTCCTCCGCTTTGGCTGAAGCTGAGGTCGAGTATAAAGATATTGTCTCAAAGGCTGTATGCGTCAAGTTTAGTATTGCTAATTCTAGTGATTTAACTTTTGCTAAAAATATAGATCAAAAAGCTAAGATTTCAATTCCAATATGGACTACAACACCTTGGACACTTCCAGCAAATAGAGCTGTTGCAGTAAGCAAGGACATAGACTATTCATTAGTCCAAGTTGATAAAAACTATTTGATCATTGCAAAAAAACTAGTCAATTCGGTAATGGAAAAATCTAGTATCAGTGAATTTAGAATTATAGAAGAATCTATTAAATCAGAAATGAGCAATGTGTTGTTAGATCATCCATTTTATGACATCAGAGTGCCTTTGATATTTGCAGAGCATGTCACTGATGAAAATGGTACTGGTGCAGTTCATATCGCACCTGGTCACGGTACTGAAGATTATTTAGCTGGCTTGCAGCATGGTCTTGAAGTATTTAATCCGGTAGATGATTATGGACGATTCAAGGAGAGTCTTCCGATTTTTGGTGGCATGAAAGTTCGAGAATCAAACCAGGAGATAGTATCGCTTTTGAACAAAAATGATGTGCTTCTTTTTTCAGAGGATTACGAGCACTCGTATCCACATTGTTGGAGATACAAAACACCTCTCATTTTCAGAGCAACCCCACAATGGTTCATGAGTATGGAAAAATCATCATTACGCAAGTCTATTAAAGATGATATTAAAAATATCAACTGGCTTCCATCATGGGGTGAAGACAGAATTTTTAATATGATTGATGGGAGACCTGATTGGTGCCTTTCAAGGCAAAGATTTTGGGGTGTCCCGATACCATTATTTCTGCATAAAGATACAAATGAATTACATCCAAACACTAGTTCTATTTTAGAAGAAGCTCAAAAGATCATTAAAGATGGGAATATAGAAGCATGGATTGATTTTGATAAAAGTTCAATTGTTAAAGATTTTGATAGTTACACAGAGGTAAAGGATACCCTAGATGTTTGGTTTGATTCAGGTGTTACCCACCAGACAGTACTCAAAGAAAGGGGTATTGATGAAACTGCTGATCTCTATCTTGAGGGATCCGATCAACATAGAGGGTGGTTTCAATCATCACTTATTACATCTCATGCTATAAACAACAGATCTCCGTACAAGAACGTTCTTACTCATGGTTTTGTGGTTGATGCTGAAGGACAAAAAATGTCGAAGTCAGTTGGTAATATAATATCTCCACAGAGAATAATTAAGGATAAGGGTGCTGACATCCTAAGATTATGGGTCGCAATGACAGATTACACAAAAGAAATGACTATTTCTGAAGAAATTATAAAAAGAGTATCTGAGTCGTATAGAAGGATTAGAAATACGTCGAAGTTTTTACTTTCAAACATAAATGATTTTGATGTGAAAGGTTTTAAGGAAAGTAATTTACTTCTTCTAGATAAATGGATTATACATAAAGCTGAAAAAATAAATAAGCAGATACAAAGTGATTATGAGGAATTTAAGTTTCATAAGATTATGAAGGATGTCATTAACTTTTGTACTCTAGAGCTTGGAGGCTATTATTTAGATATCATCAAAGATAGATTGTATACATCCAAGAGTGACGGAATTCCGAGAAGCTCTGCCCAAATGACCTGTTACATGTTAATGCGTTATATAAATTCATGGATTGCTCCTATACTGACCTTTACAGCTGAAGAAATATATTCAAAGATTCCAAATGGCAAAGAAAGTATATATCTTGATCAATGGTTCTCTCACTCTGTTGATATTGATGACAAGTCCATTGAATTATTCAATAGTTTATACAATATAAAATCAGATGTTTCTAGGCTAATAGAAGAAGCAAGAAATAATGAAGTAGTTGGATCATCGCTTGAATGTAAAGTAGAGTTGATTTGTAATAGCCAGCTTCATGAAAAACTTAAGCCCCTAAAGGATGAGCTCAAATTTATTTTTATAGTATCTGAGTTCAATCTTATCTTGGGTAAAGACAAAGATAATTATGAAATTGATAGAAACAACGAGAAATTCAATATCAACATCCTTAAATCTAAAAACATAAAATGTGAGAGATGTTGGCATCTTAATGAAACAGTCGGCACGATAAATGATGCTCCTACAATATGTCAGAGGTGTCATGATAATGTGCATGGTGACGGAGAATGCAGAATATACGCCTGAAGGCCATCTACATTTTTTTGTTGATTATTTCTATCATAGTCTTAGACCTGTATACCAAGTCTCTTGTCTCAGGTCACACTAACACTGTTATGCTAAGCTCATTTATCAAGTTACATACTATCAATAATTATGGTATTGCCTTTAGTCTTTTTGATGGCTTACAAGATGGCGGACGCATATTTTTGAGCATTGTAATATTTATTATTTTAGCTTTTGTCTCCTATGAATTATATAAAAATCTAAATGCTCCAATTAGTTATTCACTAGGCTTATCACTAGTTCTAGGAGGAGGAATTGCTAATTTTATAGATAGGTTTGACAATGGATCTGTAACAGATTTTATAATACTTCACTATGAGAACATTTACTTTCCTGCAGTTTTTAACATTGCAGATCTTTCAATAAGTATTGGTGCTATATATATAATCTTCTATCTTGTAGGTATATCTCGTGACAGTAATCAAATATAGCAGTAAAGTTCTAATGCATTATTCGCTTAAGGGTAATGGTCAAGTTTTTGAAAGTACATTTGGCAAAAGCCCAGTTAAGCTTACAATTGGACAATCTAGTCTTCCACAAATCATTGAGAGTGCGCTATATGGGCTTGAGGTTAAAGATAAGAAAGAGTATTCATTTTCCTCAAAAGATATATTTGGTATTTATGATGAGTCTAAAGTCAAAACGATGAGTCTTGACACATTTAAAAATTACAAAGATCCAAGTCCAGGTGATATTATTGAGACTATAGAGAATGATAAATCATATTTTATTACTATATTAAATAGAATAGGTGATAAAGTGGTAGTTGATTTGAATCACCCTTTGAGCAATAAAGAGGTGATGTTTGAAGTAGAAATTCTGGACGTAGATAATGATACTTAAAAATTCAGAAATATTATTAACAGAACCTAGAGGTTTTTGTGCAGGCGTAGAAAGAGCAATCGAAATAGTAGAAAAATCTATACAAAAATATGGAGCGCCTGTTTATGTGCGTCACGAAATTGTTCATAATAAACATGTAGTTGATAATTTAAAAAAAATTGGAGCTATATTTGTAGAAGAA
>CAJWPJ010000026.1 GCA_913045115.1 uncultured Gammaproteobacteria bacterium
AACCACCAGCCTCCCCATCCTAATTCGTAGTATGCCCACCAGCTTCCAAGCGCTATACCTAAAGTAAGAAATGCCCAAGATGCTAGAACCCAAGGCCTAATCCATTGAGCCCATTCTTTTTTAAAGTCGTCTTCAAAACAACATGCGATAGCAAAAGAGAAAACAACCGAAAGACCTACATAGCCCATATATAACATAGGTGGATGGACAATTAATCCAAAGTCTTGTAACAGTGGATTCAAGTCATTGCCGTCGAGAGGAATGGTCATATTTCTATCAAAAGGATTAGAAGTTGCAACTACAAAAAGTAAAAAACCAAGATTAAGCAATCCCATGATTGCAAGAAAATTTATTCTTAATCTCTTTGTTAAGTTAGTGCTGTATATACTTGCAAGAAACATCCAAAAACTTGAAACAACACACCACAACAACATTGATCCCTCATGACCTGCCCATGCAGCAGATATTTTGTAGATTAGTGGTAAACTTGAGTTAGAGTTTTTCGAGACATAATCTAGCGAGTAGTCCTCACCGACGAAAGTTATTATTAAACATAAAAAAGATATTAATATAATTGGAAAGTGCAATCTCGATGCAGACAGTAGGATGTTTTGAGATATGTTGAGATTTGTTAGCACTTTTGGGGTTAATAAGATAACACAATTCATTAAACCTAATAAAAGAAGAAAAGATCCAACATAGCCAATTTCTATAATCATTGAGAAATACTCTCCATAGTTTTAGATTTTGAGTCTTCACTTAGACCGAGAGATTCTTGAACTTCAGGTGGCATATATGTTTCGTCATGTTTAGCGAGGACTTCTTCCGCAACAAAAAAGTCTTTCTCTAAATGGCCTCTGATAACAACCCCCTGACCTTCCCTAAACAAATCTGGCAAAATACCATCGTACTTTACTAATACTTTATTTTTAAAGTCTGTTACATTGAAGCTAACTTTTTTAGTTCCTGAAACTCTTTTTAATGATCCCTCTTCAACCATACCACCTATTCTGAATATATAGTTTTCTGGGAAATTACCGTCAACAAGTTGTGTGGGGCTGCGATAATACAATAAATTCTCATTGAAGGTTTTTACGAACAAATAAAGGACGAAACCTAAAATAATAAGTAAGAATGTGACATAATAAATTCTAGCTGATCTTTTTTTCATGAGACTTTTTATTTTTCAGATATATTTTTTCGTATCTGTTTTCCTTTATAAGCTAAGATGAGCACTACTAAAACCATAGGCACAAGTACCAAGAAGTAAGCCCAAAATATGTACGGTCCATAGTCAAACATTTGATGAATATATCCTAATTTAAATCCAATAAAAACAATAAGATTTTAACAGGAACTTCACTTATTTACCTATGATTTAGGCGGATAAAGTGAGAATTTAAGTATTTTGGCCTGTAGACCGATGTGCCTTGATTTAGATCTATAACACAAGGATAGGGAGATAATGCGTTTACCCTCGCCGCAGTCTGTCTAATATAAATTCTCTGGATTGATTCTTATGATTCTTGTGATGAAGAATCTCATCAACAGAATGCTCTGATGGATGTTGAGCGTTTTTATACAAACAAGTAATAAATAACCTCATATATTTAAGCTACCCTTAAATGAAAATTTTTTCTAGAGATAAAATTGAATAAATTAATTGACTTTTTTTCTAATAAGGAGGAGCTAAAACGCTTCGAAAATTTGTTTCAGATTTTCAAATAATACACAAGATTATTAAATATAAATTTATGTATTATAATAGCTTTTTCTTGATCAATCCTTTCAATAAAGGCATGTTTTTTTATAACTTAGTTAAGTATGGACCAAATATCTTTAATAACACTCTTATCTGTCGTGATAGTGTATTTTGTATTAAGACCATATTATCTCAAGGATATAATAGATTATGAGTATAAAACTCTTGCAGATATTCTTGCATTTATTTTCTTGTCGTGGGTAGTCAGCACCGTCTTGGGTTTGATATTAGCGATGAATTTAGCTCCGTTATAGTAATAAATGAAAAAAATAAAATCTTGTTTTAAGTGCTCAGAGTTATCGGATAAACTTTTCCGATGTAGATATAATAATGCTAAAGAGTGGGTTTTTTTATGTCAAAAATGTCTAAGTAATGTTAAGCGGGATTATCATAAGACATATCAATACGGTGGGACTTGGAAATCAACTAATTGATTTCTATTATTGAATTACATAAATCTTTATATTCTCTCTCTACTTTCAAATCTGAATACTTCCGACCTTTCTCTTGAGCTTCATATGACCATGACTCCATAATACTTGTAATAGACAAAATATAACTAGATATTGATACCTCCGGATATTGACTCAAAAAGATTTCTTTTAGGTTATTAAAGTAGGTATCATGATAATTGTATTTTTCTTCTCCTAAATACTGGCTATTAAGTTTTGCTTTAAAATGATACGCCGAACAGCTTAGAAGACTATTTCGATCGTAGCTTTGATCAGCATAAATAAAGGTTGAAAATAATAAAAGAAATAAGATGATTGTTACTTGGGTTCTTTTTTTAATGATGAGCATGTTTACTGTTTTCTTTTCCATGTGTCAGCTCATCTCTAGTTAGAAATCCATCGCTATTTTTATCCAAACTATCAAATTTTTGATTAGGTCGATCTAAAAACTCTGCTATTGTAATTTTTTCATCACGATTTGAATCAAGTTTACCAAATAAATCGCTATGTCCATTTTTCGAATGATTCATGCACATTTTACAGCTTTTTTCTTCATTATCTTGATTATGCTTTCCGCCACAGCAGCTCATTTTTTTGTTGAGCTTTCTAGTTTGTGGTAAAGAGTTAGTAGAATCTATATCAGAATTGACCATTGAGTTAGAGCTATGATTTTTTTTCATTGTGCAGGATTTAGAGTCAGAATTGCAACAGCATGATTCATGATTCATTGACATTGCATCTTTCATGCTGCTTGTCATATTAGCAGAACAACCAATAAGAAAACTGATAGCTAAGATATATATAGTAAATCTTTTTATCATGTGTTCAGTATAGATTGAATTAGATTTATTACAATCAAATATAAATACAACTACGCATACCGAACGAGAGAGTTCGGTATGGTAAATTTTGGTTTACAAGTTTCAGAATTTATAATCAAGTGAAACATCAAAGCCAAAGCTTGCAGCTGGAAGCGGTACATGCGCTTTTACAAATGAAGCGTGATTTCGCCTGGTTTTATCAAGTAAATTGTTGCCAAATAGAACAACATTAAGATCATAATTATTATTAAGTGAAATCTTGTTTGTGTATTTCATCGCAAGATCAACATATGAATTTGTCTCTGTCTCTATTGATGTAAAATCTTTTTGACTCTCTGAATAAATTAGACTTACTGAATATGACTCATTACTTTGACCCAGAACAGTGAGATCTAAAACATTTTTAGCACTCGGTATTCTTGGTACATATGTATCATCATCAAATACCGCCGATATGTCATCCCGACTTAGAGTGAGATACAAATCAGTATTCCCAACGGTTAGTGGTTTCATATAGGAAAATTCATAACCTTGAAATACAGCATCTTTTTGAGACCAATTAGCATCTTGATGCTCGCCATCATAGGATGTAGTACCTAAGTCTCTTAGGTATATGAAGTCTTTTACGTCATTACGATAGACAGAAATATCTATGGTAGAGTCTCCACTTTTAAAGTTTAATCCTAAGTCAATATTTTTAGATACTTCTCTCTCAAGTGAACTATCACCCTTCTCATATCTATTGGTGGGGCCATGTTTGCCATCTGCAAATAATTCGGCCATGTTAGGGCTTCGAGATACATGAGAAAGTCCAATGCTATATGAGAGATTATCTGTGATTTGCTGACTAGTATTTGTAGATATGCTAAATGCAGAGTCTTCATAATTCTTTGTAGAAGTTAATCTTTCATTGAAATCATATCTAAGAGCATAGTCAAAATTTAAACCAGACATATTTGTCTGGGAGTAATATGCAATTGAACGATCAAAGCTTTCTGATTTTGGAACATATGCATTACTTGAAAATGGAGATTTGGCATGCTCATAACTTAGTAATAATCTTTTTTCTATATCATCAGAATCAAGATTAAACTTTAAATTGTATGCAGTAGAGTTATTATTCAAAACTTTGAAACTACCATCTTCTTCATGCTCTTTTATGTGCGCATTAGTGTTACTGATAGAAAAATCAAGAGAATTAGCAAATGCAAGATTGTCTAATCTTCCAATAAAGTTATACGTATCAGATTTATGTGCTGAATAAATCCTATGCTCTCCCTCTTCCTCTTCTTCTTCCTCTTCTTCTTCAGCGTGATAGGCAATTCCATAGGTGCCTTTATTGTTTATAAAAGAGAAACTCAAGTAACCCCAATTTTTGATTAATGACAATCCAATGGTTGAACTTTTGTCTGCATAGTCTGAATTATTTAAGGTATGGACTTCACTGCCCTCCTCATAGAGCGATCCTTCCGATAAATCATACTTGAAATAATCTCTTTTATCATGAGATAAGTAAAGTGCAACATCATTGATGTTTTTCTTAAAGAGAAAATTATTTGAGTAACCTTCACTTACGGTATCATAGGATCTACCTATAGTTATTTTTTCATCTGCATATAACTTGTCTGTAGATGAGCCTGTGATCACGTTCACTATACCGCCGGAGGTTCCACTATGATTAAATAATGATGATGGACCTTTGATGATCTCTATGTGTGATGCATGATTTAGATTCAGCATCACAGGATGATCCGCGCTAAAAAAACTCAAATCGCTTACATAGTTGTTGTTTGACAGAACTCTTACACGACTACCTCCTAAACCTCTTATGACTGGTTGACCAACAGAGGTACCGTAGTCAGAGTTAGATACTCCAGGAATACTTCTTAAGTTTGTACCTATCGATTTAGATGAGTCTATATCTGTACTGTCTATTATTGCGACTGGATATCTATTTTCTGTTATTGAATTAGATAAAATTGATGATTCAACTTCAATCGATGAAAGTTCCTCAGCATCTGTAGTCGGTATGATAAATATTGCCAGCATAATTGGCAATAATCTAAAAATTTTCATTTTTTAACTCCTAAAATTAATTAATAAATTTTTTAATTAATCAGAAGTGGTGGTGCTCGAGTAGAGAAATGGTTTGAAAAGCATTGCTGATGGAGATCCTCTTTTGTTGTGGATAGAGTTTCTTCAAGACAATGGTGTTCCTTAATAAAATAAACTGAATGGACTTTACCGCATTGATGACAAACTGAACAATGTGACTTTCTATCATCATGGTAATCGTCATTATGAATATGTTCACTTACGTGGTTATGATTATCAATCATATGCTTATGGTATAATAAAGTTATGTCAAAGAGAACTAAATCATTGATTTTAATTATATTTAGTTTGACAGCCTTCTATGTCTATCAATTTGTAATCGGTCTTCTTATTTTATTGCTTGCAATTCACACCATCATGAATGATTAATAAACACTATCACTTGATATTAATGAGTATGAGGATTGCTAGTCCTACAAACGATACTCCAATGAGTAGTAGCTTTAAGACCTCTAAAATTATTCTATTCTTTGATTTATCTTTTTCAGCCATAGATATGAATCAAGCATCATTAACCATAAATAAAGAACCAGATGATTATAAGAACTAGTGGAAATACAACGCTACCAAATGGATTAGATTTAAGCATTTCAAATGACATTTTTGGGTTTGTAAACCAAGCATTTAGAAGTTTATAAAGATCAGTTGAGACAAGTAAAACAATTAGAGCGATTACAAGGTAAAAGAAAATATCATAGAGCATACTTAATGATTATAGAATGCTACTTGTAATCATACAAATCAAATATTTTATCTTTAGAACTTATACTTTGTCTTTATCTGGAGCTCGTTGTTATCTTTGCCTGATGAATTAAGTTTACTCTCAAAGTGCATCGAGAAATCAAGAGTGTCGAAATATTTAGTTTCGAATCCAATTTTATAATAGTCATAATCTGAGCCAGATCCTATCGATTGACCTTCAGTAATGTCTTCTCCGAACCCTATCTCACCGAAAGCTTGGTAACTATCAAATGTAATATTTCTACCAATAATTATTCTCTGCTTTGTTTGTTCGTACGTACCATCTTTAAATTTTAGCTCATGATCTGATGCTACATAGTTATAATCTGAAGCATAAGCATTATTTATTAAAGAAACTAGAATAATCAATAAGAATTTTTTCATATTTATCCCCTAAAATTGTCGAGATGATAGCATATTTTTCTGTGCCTCAGGAGTTATGTTGACATAATTTTAATAAAAGATAATATACCCCATATGGGTATATATAAATTCATTGTATTGTTGGTTGTATTTGGATTTACATCATTTGTAGAGGCCCGTCCTATATCATGGACTGGTGGTTCCACAGTTATGTATAAATCTAATTCAATGATGTCCTCATACTACTATCATTATTCACCAAGCTTTAAATATTCTGTTGGCGCGGAATATATAAATGAAAGATACTACAATGATCAATATATTAGTATTCGTTCTACATATCTTTTGGATAGGAAAAATACTAAAGAATCTCAGAGAAATCTCTATGTGACTGCTTCGTTATCTACGAAAAGAAATGATGAATTCTATTATGGAGTTCATGGTGATTGGGAGACACGAAGGTACTTTACATCATTTTCTATGCTCGATAAGCGAAGTAATCAAAAAAATTACACTGAAAATGAACTCCAAATAGGGATAGCGCCGTACCTTGGAGAATATAACCAACTACACACATGGATTATGCTTAAATCAAAAGAAGACACCAGAGATAGTAAGTGGAAAACCTATCCCTTTATTAAGCTTTTTAAAGGTGACTTTTTATTAGAAGTTGGAAGTAAAGAATCGCACTGGGACCTACACTTTATGAAAAGATTTTAATTTATGAGGAGAAAATATGTATAAATTTTTGATAATAACAACTTTGCTCATCTCAAATAACTTGTATGCCATGGATAAAATGCATGATCATAATTCAAAACAACATAATCATGATTCACGTACGGCAGTAGATGGATCTAAGACAAGATTAGATGACGCTATGTATAATAAATTTGTGTCTAATCTTGATAGCTCACAAGTAGTTATTGTTGATGTTAATGGGATGGTATGCGATTTTTGCGCTAGAGGTATTGAGAAAACATTTTATGATGATAATTTGGTCAAAAAAGTACTTGTAAGTCTTGAAACTGGAAAAGTACTTATTGCCTATGATAATGCAAAAAAAGTAGACTTTGGCGAGATTAAGAATATATTTTTATCCAATGGACAATCTGCTACCGGGATGACACTCAAAAAAATCACATGATAGAGAAGCAAGAATCATCAAAGTTAGGATTACTTACGTTGCTAGCGTCAACATCAACACTCATTTGTTGTGCTTTACCTGCGCTTTTTGTGACACTTGGTGCTGGTGCTACATTTGCATCAATGGCAAATGCTTTTCCACAGCTTATTATTATTTCGCACTACAAAGTCTACATATCAGTTTTTACGTTGATCATTCTGATTATTGCAGGAATTTTGATAGAGAAATCTAAACATGACCCATGTCCAGTAGATCCAAGTTTGCGAGACATATGCTTGCGTACAAGAAAAAGGACTTCTTATATTTACTACATATCTGTGGGTATATTTGTATTCGCTAGTTTCTTTACATACGTGTTTCCGGAGTATCTATAAATGAAGAATCATCCATCGCATCAGAGTCAACTATCTGCTCTCAAGAGAGTAGAAGGACAAGTCAGAGGTGTTATAAAAATGATCGATGAAGGTAAATATTGTATAGATGTTCTAAACCAAATTAAAGCTGCAAAAGCTGCCCTTGTCAAAATAGAGTCTAATGTTTTAAAAAAACATGTAGAGTCATGTGTAAAAGAATCCTTCAAAAATAAGAAAGCTCTCGACAGTAAAGTTGAAGAGTTATTAAAACTTATCAACAAATGAAAGATCCAACAGATAAAAATATCGATACAATCGATAAAAAGAAAAAACAAAAAGAACATAATGAAAAAATGATAAAAGACTATCTCAAGCCCTCGTGTGATGAGGAAATATCCGAAGAGGAATACCCTATTATTAAGGAATAAAGGAATGTCTGATCTAGGTAAATTATTTAAAGGATTAATAGTTGCTATAGTAATTTTAACAATATTCGCCTATCTAGGGGTTTACATTATCTCGCTTGTTATATGATAATTTAACTTTATTAAAAACAAGATATGAACAAATGGGAATATAAAACTTTTACATCTACAGGTGGTTTAAGGATTGCCGTCGAGGAAAGTGCTGGCCTCGGCGAGGATGGCTGGGAGCTAGTTACAATAAATTACTGTAATGATTATAGAGAGTGGGTATTTACATTTAAAAGACTTAAGAGTTAAATATCAATAGAAATTAAATAACAAATCAGGGAAGGGTATGAAATTTTTTTGGAATGACAGATCCAACGGAAGTCCATATGTTGAGTTAGTCGTATATGGTTTAGTCGTGTTTGTAATAATTGTACTCTAACTATATCTAAGTGATGCTGAGCATGGGCGTACTTGCTTTTTTAATTGGAGTAGTCATCTTAGTCGTATATATGGGGATATGGTATACGATTGGTTGTGAACTTAACGCCAGGTATGGTGAGAAGGTTGCAGTCTTCTTTTCCGCGCTGGGAATTATTGTTTTCTTCCCATTGCCTATGAATATTTTCACCCAAGTTGCAAATATACTTGGCGTATAATTAATGAATAAATTTTTTCCTAAGTACTGAGCCATATAGCCATCCATATTGTCACTTTCGTATTGTAAAAGCATATCTAGATCGATATTGTTATAAATAAGAAAAATATACTTAACGCGAGAGTTTGAATATGAATTTAATAAAAATTATCGAAAAAGGATTGTTAGGTGTGATTGCTGCACTAACGATTGTTGCAACCATACAAGAGATAATAAGCATATACATGGTAGGAAGAGTTAACTTACCTGACTTATTATTATTGTTTATATACACAGAGGTTTTGGGCATGATAGGTGTATTCTATGTGAGCAATAAAATTCCTATCACATTACCACTGTTTATTGCCATGACTGCATTGTCAAGATTGATAATACTTCAAGGCAAAGATATGGAGCCAAGTACATTAATTTATGAAGCAGGAGCGATATTACTAATTGCAATTGCTTGTCTGATTATTAGATACAGACCGCCAAATCAAAGTACAGAGTTATAATTTAAGTTGACGTGAATGAAACCTCTTTTTAAGGGTATTATTGAATTGTGTAGTTATTAGTCTTTAGAAAAAAATAATAAAAAAAATCAATCAAGTAAATATATGGCGAAAACATACTTATGAGGATATAGCTATTTCTAGATTCATGGTCATGGGTGGACTTGAACCACCGACCGCAGCGTTATGAGTGCTGTGCTCTAACCAACTGAGCTACATGACCTTAAACATTAAATCTAAAATAGATCACGTCACCTTCAGTGACAACGTAATCTTTACCCTCTTGCCTCCATACACCATTCGCTTTTGAAGCTTGCTCACTTCCACTTCTGATATAGTCATCGTAAGAGACCGTTTCAGCTCTGATAAAACCTTTCTGGATATCAGTATGTATAATACCTGAACATTCGTGAGCATTGAAATACTTTTTTGCAGCCCAAGCTCTTGATTCTTTTTCACCAGATGTAAAAAAGGTTTTTAGATCTAATAAGCTGTAACCAGTTTTAATAATTTTAGATAAAGCAGACTCAGAAATATTGAATTCACTCATAAACTCAACCTTCTCTTCATTTGATAGTTCGTTAAGATCGGTCTCAATTTTTACATCTACTTGAATGACTTTGATATCTTCTGATAAATGTTCTTTGAATTTTTCAATTTCTGTTTTTAAAGTTTTCTCATTGACATTTGCAATTACAAACATAGGCTTTTGTGTGAGCATCTTTATGTCTGGGAAGAATTCTCTTACTTTCTCTAGGTCGGCTGTATCTAGAAAAATACTATCATTCAGTTTATCGAGAGCATTTGATACTTCATCCTTGAGAGCGCTTTTTTCTTTATCAGAATTTTTACTTTTTGTTATTCTATTCAATACACTTTCTAATGTTGTTATATCTGAGAGCATTAATTCAGAATTTATATCAGAAAAATCAGAAATAGGGTTTGGCTTACCATTTACATGGATTATGTCATCATCCGAGAAGAATCTGACAACATGAGCTATTGCATCTGTATTTTTTATATGTGTAAGAAAATCATTACCAAGTCCCTCACCTTTTGATGCTCCTTTTATAAGTCCCGCAATGTCTACAAATTCTATTACTGCATGTACTTTGCTCTTAGACGAATTCAATGCTGAGAGTTTATCTAATCTTTCGTCAGGAACTTCGACTGTTGCGATGTTAGGGTCTATGGTACAAAACGGGAAGTTTTTGGCATCTATTTTTTGTGATGTAAGTAAATTAAAAATCGACGATTTACCTACATTAGGCATTCCAACTAGACCGCACTTAAACCCCATTACTACCACCATTAATGTTATTCATAAAACTTGTATAATTTCCTGAGATAATATCTTTTGAGTTATCTAATATTTTACAGATGCCAGAATTTATACTTTCTTTGTCCTCTGGTGAGGGCTTACCGAGTACATAAGATATAACATCGTCTTTATGTTTTGGTTTACCGATTCCTATTTTTAGTCTCCAAAAGTCTTTTGTTCCAATTTTTTCTATTATGTCTTTTACTCCATTATGTCCACCACTGCCTCCTGAAAATTTCAATCTCACTTTACCGGGTGACAAGTCTAAATCATCATAAGCTACAATTATATCTTTGGGGGTTATGTTGGTATTCTTAATGAATTTTACTAAGGGCGATCCGCTATCGTTTATGAAAGTCATTGGTTTAAGAAGTTTAATTGTAAAGTTATCATCTTGATAAATTGAATCTAAATAACCTTTTTTTATATTATCCTTGAATGATAAGTTGTACTGCTCTACGAATAAGTCTAAAAACCAGAACCCTATATTATGTCGAGTTTTTAGTAACTTTGAATCAGGGTTTCCTAAGCCAACAATCAAAAGTGGAGGATTGTTTGTTGAATTCATTATAAAAAAAGTTATTTACTTTCTTCTTTAGTATCTGAGGCTGATTCTTCTTTTTTGTCATCAGCAGCAGGAGTCTCTTCGCTGTCACTTGCAGAAGCCTCAACTACATCTTCAACTTTTTCAGCTTTTGGTTCATAACAACTGACCACGGGTGAGTCATGCTCTTCATCCACTGTAACTGCGTGTTCAACATTTGCAGGCATTTTGATTTCAGACATATGAATACTATGACCTATTTCTAGATCAGCAACATCAATCTGAATATTTTCTGGAATATCTTTTGGCAAACACGACACCTCTAATTCAGTTTGGATATGAGATAATTTACCTCCTCCTAGTTTCACGCCTGAGCATGTATCTTCGTTAACGAATAAAATTGGCACATTAACAATAACAGCTTTATTTTTGTCAACCGCAAAGAAGTCCATATGAGTTATTGATGACTTGCTAGGATCTCTTTGTAAGTCTTTGAGGATTACATCAACTGTTTTTTTGCCGATTTTTAGCTGGATGACATTACTGTAAAATCCGGAATCTTTAATCTTTTTAGCTACCTCATTAGAATCAAGTATTATATTGCTATTGTCTTTGCCACCATAAACAACGGCCGGGATCCCATTGTCTCTTCGAATTTTCTTAGAGCTGGATGTTCCTTGATTTTCTCTTATTGTCGCTTGTAATATATACTCTGTGTTCATAACTTATTTTTCAATGGATTATACTCTTATTCTACGAAAAGTGAACTAACAGATTCTTTATTATCAATACGCCTGAGCGTCTCTGCTAGCATCTCAGAGACAGTTATTTGTCTTATTTTTCCAGTGTCAGTTATTTTCTTTGATAATTTAATAGTATCTGTAACAATTATCCCGTCAATTGAAGATTCAATTATATTCTGATCAGCCTTGCCAGAAAATATTGGATGGGTAATGTATGCGTAAACTGCTGATGCACCCTCCTCTTTTAGAGCATCTGCAGCATGACACAAAGTTCCAGCAGTATCACATATATCATCAACAATTATGCAACACTTCCCGCTAATATCACCTATGATTTGCATGACTTCAGAAACGTTCGCCTCAGGCCGTCTCTTATCAACAATTGCAAGGTCTGTATTAAGTTGTTTTGCCAACGCTCTTGCTCGAACTACACCACCTACATCTGGTGAGACAACGATAATATCATCATAATTTTGTTTGTGAATATCTGCTAAAAAAAGTGGTGTCGCATAAATATTATCAACAGGAATATCAAAAAATCCCTGTATTTGATCAGCATGAAGGTCTATTGTGAGCAACCTCTCTACTCCCATACTTGTTAACATATTTGCAACAACCTTTGCGGTTATTGGGACTCTAGCAGACCTAGCTCTTCTATCTTGACGGGAATATCCAAAGTATGGCAAAACAACCGATATTCTCTCCACGGAAGAACGTTTCAAGGCATCAGCCATAATTAATGTTTCCATAAGATTATTATTCACGGGGTCACATAAAGGTTGAATTATGTAGACGTCCTGACCTCGGACATTTTCTTCAATTTCAACTGAGATTTCACCATCAGAGAACGTCTTTACAGTCGCTTTACCAAGAGTGGTTCCTAAATTCTTTGCAACTAATTTAGCAAGTGGCTTGTTAGCGTTACCAGAAAATATCATTGTGGACTTTATATCAACCATAAATAAAACCTATATCTGGGGTGGAAGGATTCGAACCTCCGAATGACGGGATCAAA
>CAJWPJ010000027.1 GCA_913045115.1 uncultured Gammaproteobacteria bacterium
ACAATGGTCATTTTTATCAATCAAATTAGAATGAAAATTGGTGTAATGTTTGGAAGCCCAGAGACAACTACGGGCGGTAATGCACTAAAGTTTTATTCCTCTGTAAGAATGGATATACGACGTATAGGAGCTATAAAACAAGGTGATGAAATCATTGGTAATGAAACTCGAGTAAAAGTTGTCAAAAATAAAGTAGCACCACCTTTCAAGATTGCAGAATTTGATATTTATTATGGTGAAGGTGTATCTAAAGAGTCTGAACTCATTGATTTAGGCGTTAAACATAACATAATTGATAAAGCAGGTGCATGGTATAGCTTTGGGAGTGAACGCATAGGGCAAGGAAAAGAGAACTCACGTATATTTCTAAAGGATAACCCTGATATTGCTCAAGAAGTTGAGGATAAGATCGTAGCAATCACACAAGGCTCAAAAATATCTACAGAAAGTAGTGAGGATGATGTCCAAGAGTCTGAATAGTGATATTACAAAACTTATTACAAAATATTTGAGTATACGCGAGCATTCTCAGCTTGAACTTAGAAATAAGTTATCTGATAAAGGCTATAGTAATGATGAGATTTTCGATGCAATTAATGAATTTGCATCAAAAGATATACAGTCAGACTTGAGGTTTACTGAAGAGTTTATAAGATCTCGTTTAAAAAAAAATAAAGGTCCCAGATTGATAACATCTGAGCTAATAAATCGAGGTATCAGTGAGAGCATTATATCTAAGAAGTTGTTAGAAATCCCTGAATCTGAGTGGCACAAACTTGCTACCGCCGCTTTAGCAAAAAAATTAAATACTTTTACTTCTACAGTACATAATGAAGAAAAAATATATTCATTTTTAATTAGTCGAGGCTTTGAGCATAAAATGATAAAATATGCTTTAAAAGAATTTAAAAATGAACGTTAAAGAAGAATTTATTAATTATTTTAAAAATAAAGGCCATACTGAGTATCCATCGAGTCCACTCATACCACATAATGATAAGTCTTTGTTATTTGTTAATTCAGGGATGGTTCAATTTAAAGACATCTTTCTTGGTAATATCAAGCCAAAACATGGAACAATCGTAACATGTCAAAAGTGTATGCGGGCTGGTGGAAAACACAACGATTTAGATAATATTGGTTTTACTTCTCGTCACCATTCTTTTTTCGAGATGTTAGGTAATTTTAGTTTTGGTGAATACTTCAAAGATGAGGCAATTCATTACGCTTGGGACTTTCTCGTGAACTATTTGAAACTTGATAAAAATAGAATGTATGTTTCGGTACATGAATCAGATAATGAGTCTAAAAAAATTTGGATTGAGAAAATTAATATTGATCCGGCAAAAGTATTGGTTTTAGGAGATGTTGATAACTTTTGGCAAATGGGAGATACAGGCCCATGTGGTCCGTGCACAGAAATATATTATGATCTTGGCGACGAATTTGACGGAGAATTGCCAACTGTCGGTGACCCTAAAGACAGATACATAGAAATATGGAATTTAGTTTTCACGCAATACAACAAAACATCTAATGGTAAGCTAGAGGAGCTTCCCCAAAAGTGTGTTGATACAGGCATGGGTTTAGAGCGCGTGCAATCTATCTTAGAGGGTTTTTCCGATAATTATGATTCATCTATATTTAAGTCTTTGAGTAAATTCATAAGTTCTAAAATTAATCTAAGTGCTGAGCACACATATATTAAAAAAATACTTTTAGATCATATCAGAGCTTGCTGTCATTTGATAAATGATAATGTCATCCCTGACAGAGATGGAAGAGGTTATGTTCTCCGAAGAATTCTAAGACGTTCCTCCCGCTTTTTATATAAACAAAATATCAAAGAACCTTTTTTATTTAAGTGTGCAGATAATATATGTAACTCAAGTAAAGATTTTCCTGAGCTTAAAGTCAATTCATCAAAAATTGTTGAAACGATAAAGATAGAAGAAATTAAATACCTCAAGACACTAGGCAAAGGAATAGAGTTAATTGATAGTCACCTTGAAACTAAATCTCATCTTGATGGACAGACTGTATTTAAACTCTATGATACCTATGGATTCCCATTTGAAATAACTGAAGAAATTGCAAATGAAAAAAATATAAAAATTGATAAGGCTGGATATAAAAAACTAATGGAAGAGCAAAAGAGTAATGCCAGAAGCACTAAAATATTTGCAGATAAATCAAAGATTAGTTTTGAAACATCATATAATACAGAATTTCTCGGATATGATAAAAACAACTTACAGTCAAAAGTGCTGGATATTTATTATAATGATGAAAAAGTTGTCAGTGCAAGAAAAGTTGGTGACGAATATCTCGTTATACTTGCTGAAACTTCCATGTATCCTGAGGGAGGAGGGCAACATTGTGATATTGGTAGTCTATCATCAAAAGATTCTCATTTAGAGGTAACTGATGTTCAAAAAGTTAATAATACTATCGTTCATCAATGTAAATTAATCTCTGGTAGTTTGAATGTAGGTGATACTGTGACCTCAAGTTATGATAGTAATTATCGTAAGAATACGGCATCTAATCATTCATCGACTCATTTACTTCATCATCATCTGAGAAAGGTTCTAGGTAATCATGTACAGCAAAGAGGATCATCTGTAACAAATGAGGGCTTTAGATTTGATTTTACTCATACTAAAGTCATCACAGATAAAGAATTGATAAAGATTGAGAACTTAGTTCAGGAAGAAATAAACTTATCTACTATGACAAAAAAAAATGTCCTCCCTTATAAAAAAGCAATTGAATCTGGTGCTTTAGCATTTTTTGATGAGAAGTATGATGATACGGTTCGTGTTGTTAACATTGGGAAAGACTCTGTAGAATTATGCGGAGGGACGCATGTAAATAATACTTCTGAAATTGGCTCATTTAAAATTATATCTCAGTCTAGTGTCGCTAATGGCGTCAGAAGACTTGAGTGTGTAACTGGTCAAAATGCTTTCGATTATATGAACAATAAAATTTCTACTTTGGATAAGATATGCAAGGAATTTCAAACTACACCTGACAATATAGTTAGTAAAATTAACTCAATAAAAGATGAGGTGAAGCTTCTAAAGAAAAAAAACCTTCTTTATTCAAAAGATTTCCTAACTAATCTGTATAATTCATTCAATAAAGTTATTCTTAAAGAAGACATAGTGTATTACATAGAGAGCATAGATAATTTGGATTCAACTGAATTTAGAATGTTATCAGACATTATTAAATCAAATAATACTAAATCTCTATCATTTTTAATTGATACATCAAATAAGAACACCACTTGTTATATATCTGTTTCTAAAAATATTATTTCTAGTTATAATGCCAAAAATTTATCTCAGGAATTAAATAAAATATTCAATGGTAAAGGTGGCGGTAGTGATACATTCTCAACTATCATCTTAGATAAAATTGCCGTTAAGGATATTAAGGCCTCTATAGCAGAAATATTAGAATGAATATAATTGTTAAAAAATTTGGCGGAACTTCTGTTTCATCTGCTAGCAAAATTAAAAATATTGCAAAAAAAATTGTAGAAGAATCATCTCAAAATAGAATTGTTGTCGTTTTGTCTGCGATGGGTAAAACAACAGATCATCTTGTGTCTTTGGCACAAAAATGTTCTAAAAATCCAGATCCGAAAGATTATGATCTACTCGTTTCTTCCGGTGAGCAAGTCAGTATTTCATTATTATCTATGGCTATAAAAGAGTTAGGACGTGATTCCGTTGCATATACAGGATGGCAAGCTGGAATAAAAACAAATAATGCTCATACATCTGCAAGAATTACACAAATAAGTACTGACAAAATTAAGAAAGATCTTAAAAACCATAGAATTGTGGTTGTAGCAGGTTTTCAGGGTGTAAATAACGGTTCAATAACTACATTAGGCAGAGGTGGATCTGATACATCCGCGGTTGCTATAGCTGCCGCTTTAAATGCACATGAATGTCAGATATTTACAGATGTAGAGGGCGTATACACAACTGATCCTCGTTTGTGCAACAAGGCAAGAAAAGTAGACAAAATGACTTATGAAGAAATGTTGGAGATGTCCGGTTTGGGCTCTAAAGTGTTACAATTACGGTCAGTAGAATTTGCTAGCAAATATAATGTCCCAGTGCGTGTAATGCATGCTCACGTTGCTGGATCAGGCACATTAATTAAAAAAGAGGAGAGAAGCGTGGAAGATGCATTAATAACAGGTATAGCATTTGCTAAAGATGAATCTGAGATAATGATTAGAGGAGTACAAGACTCACCTGGTATAGCAGCATCAATTCTCGGTCCTATCGGAGATGCCGATATTGAGGTTGATATGATAGTACAGAATGTTGGTTCAGATGGTTTGGCAGATTTTACATTTACTGTTAGTAGAAAAGACTTTAATAAGGCCATACAAGTTATTGAAAAAAATAAGAAAAATATGAATTATAACGATGTATCTGCAACAAAAAATATTGTTAAAGTATCGTTAATTGGGGTAGGGATGAGATCTCATGCAGGCATTGCAGGCCAAATGTTCTCATGTTTGGCTAGAAAAAAGATAAATATACGAATGATTTCAACTTCAGAGATTAAAATTTCTGTGGTAATAGACCAAAAAAACCTAGAAAACGCTGTAAAGGCGTTACATAATGAATTTAAGCTAGAAAGGAAATAATCTGGCTGGAAATGGAGGGGGAAATCATGCTTATTTTAACTAGGCGTGTAGGAGAAGCTTTGATGGTTGGCGACGATACTAAAATCGTTGTATTAGGGGTTAAAGGTAGCCAGATTAGATTAGGTATCAATGCACCTAAAGATGTCAAAGTTCACAGAGAAGAAATTTACGAAAAAATTAGTGTAGATACTTCTGAAACTGCTACAAAGTAATCATAAATACATGGAGAAGTGGCTGAGTGGCTGAAAGCGGCACCCTGCTAAGGTGTTATAGGGTTTTTCCCTATCGAGGGTTCGAATCCCTCCTTCTCCAGATTAAATCTAAGTTGATTTAGGTAGCTGCTTAAAAGCTGCTAATGCTCTTTCTCTTGTAACCGATAGATCAACTATAGGTTTAGGGTAGTCGTGACCAATTCTTATTCCAAATTCACTAAGACTTTTATCATCAAGTTCACTTGGTAGATGTATGTATTTATTAGGAATATTTTTTAATTCAGGTATGTATTTTCTTATATATTCACCATCAGGATCAAACTTTTTACTTTGTGTTATAGGGTTGAAGATTCTGAAGTAGGGTGCAGCATCTGCTCCTGTTCCAGCTACCCACTGCCAACTAGCACTATTACTTGCTATATCTGCATCAACTAATGTATCCCAAAACCATTCTTGCCCATATTTCCAATGTGTTAGGAGATTTTTTACAAGAAATGAACCTACAATCATGCGCACTCTGTTATGCATATACCCCGTTTGCCATAGCTGCCTCATACCCGCATCAACTATTGGATAACCTGTAATACCTTTACGCCAGCATTTAATATTTTCTTGATTATTCTCCCATTGAAATGAATCAAATTTCTTTTGTAAATTATCATTTGTGAGATGAGGGAAATGGTATAGCAAATGATAGGAAAACTCTCTCCAAACAAGTTCTTTGTAGAAAATTTCGCTGTCATGACTATTATCATCTTGTATGGACTCTGCCACTTTTCTGATAGAAATTTCACCAAACCTTATATGGGGTGACAACATCGATGTTTTCGGTAAATCAGGTCTGTTTCTATCCTCAGAATAGCCTTTTAAACCATCGGATAAGAAAGAATTTAGCCTTTTAGATGCGCCGTTCTCTCCAGGATCCCATATCTTGTTTAGTTTTTGATGCCAACTCTCATCCGGTAGAAAATTATCGATAAGGAAATCACTATTTTTATCCTCTTGCAGAGATAAATATTCTAATTTCGCGCAATCATACTGGTGAGACTCATATTTAACATCACTGTACTTTTGTTTATAGAACGGCGTATAAACCTTAAAAGGAGCCCCATCTTTTTTAAGTGTTTCGCTCGGGTTTCTAAGTAATGTTGAATGATATATATTTACTCTAAGACCATGTTTTATAATTGATTTTTCAACAATACTATCTTGTAAAATCTCTTCTTTAGAATAACGTGCGTTCCAACAAACTTCGCTGATTTCGTAATCTTGAATCAGGCGCTCAAGTACTTCTGTCGAGTTACCTCGTTTAATAAGAAGATTATTATTCATGGATTTATTTAGAGACTTTAGGCTGTTTTTCAACCACCACTTGCTACTAGAGCCAATTGGGATACTCTCGTCAATAATATATACCGGTAATACCTTATAATTGTTTTTTAGACACAGATTCACTGTATGATTGTCATCCAATCTTAGATCATTTCTAAACCATATAAGACAATTTTTCATTAATCATGCTCCATGTTCATAAAAAGCAAATCATTTGCTAAATCCCAAGATTATCAGAGCTTAGAAGCAATATCACCTATTTAAGTAAACAAGGGTGTATAATGAAAACATGGCAATAAGCGTGGAATATGTATTAATTATTCTTTTACTCATAGGCGTTATATATCTCTTATTAGTAGCAAAAAAAGATAATAATAACAGACAGATACAAGATAAAAGTGATTTATCATTAGAACAGTTGAAAGATGCGATCAAAGATCTGGAGAGGGCCACAAGTCAAAATTCATCAAATATGAATGAGATGTATACACTGCTAACAAAAGGAGGCTCTGTAGCAGGCAAATTCGGAGAAATCAATTTAAAAACTATACTTGAAAGTGCAGGTTTTAAAAAAGGTGTAACTTATGATGAACAAAAAGGGGTAAGCGGCTCTATCCCAGACATTGTTATTAAATTGCCAGATAGTAAGAGAGTGATTATTGATTCTAAAGTTTCATTGTCTGATTATAATGATTATTTGAAAGCATCTGATGATCTAAATAAAGAAAACTCCTTCAAAAAGCATCAAATGTCTGTTAAAAATCATCTAAAATCTTTATCTTCTTCTAAATATAGAGAACTTTTTGGTGATAGCTCCTTAGATCTTATTATTATGTTTATGCCTATTGAGGGCGCATATATGCTTGCCTGCGATGATGATATGATCAGAAAAGCTGCAAGCGAAAAGATTGCAATTGTAGGGCCAACTACATTAATTGCTATATTGCAGATTATATCGCGCATATGGAGCAGCAAAAGACAGTCAGAGGCAACAAATGAAATTATCCGCGCTGCCACTGAGATATATGACAAAACTAGATTAGTTGGCGAGGCATTTGAAGATTTTGAAAAGTATCTTGAGCAAGTTAATAAATCTGTCTCATCAGGTAAAACAAGAACTAAAAACCTTGTTTCTAAAGTTGAAAAAATGCGTACAATAGGTGGCTTAGAGCCTACTAAGGATATTTCAGATAAACTTAGAGTCATAGATAAGGAATAATGCGCCTGTAGCTCAGGGGATAGAGCAATGGTTTTCTAAACCATCGGTCGGAGGTTCGAATCCTTCCAGGCGTGTTACACTTATTAGCTGTAAAGGTAATTGTAACTAGACATCGGAGGTCGTAATAATGAGTATACATCCAATTTTTATCTTAGTTTCCATCTGGAGCGGAGTAATAATCTTCTTTTCAGCTGTCGTTGCTCCTACAGTTTTCAAATCATTAGATGAGAGAGAAGCTGGTGTGTTTCTGAGAGCATTTTTTCCAAAATATTATATATTTGGGATCATACTCGGCATCATATCTATTGGTATTTTAATGGCTATGCCAATAAGCGGTTTTTTAATATATGCTGTAGCTATCATGACTGTTTTGACAATACTGGGGAGAATGTCCATACCCATAATCAATAAAGCGAGAGATACTGGTGATGAAACTGCGTTTAAAAGGTATCATCTTATAAGCGTGATGATGAATGTTATTACATTAATAATTGGTGTGGTGGTCTTAGGTATTTATATATAAATGGTATATAAAACAATTATATCTGTAGATGACCTAAAAAAAAATTTAAATAATAGAGACTTTCTGATTTTCGATTCACGTTGTGACATTAAAGACAGTGGATATGGCATCGACTCTTATACTGAGGGACATATTGAAAACTCAATATTTATAGATGTAGATACTGATCTTGCCAGCGAAAAAAGACCTGGCACCGGTCGCCATCCTTTGCCAGATGCTACTTCATTTTCTGAGAAGCTCTCGCATTGGGGTATGAGTAATAACAAACAAGTTGTAGTCTATGATGACGCAGGCGGAGCGTTTGCTGGCCGTTTATGGTGGATGTTAAAGTGGCTAGGACATGAAGCAGTAGCAGTTCTTGATGGAGGACTAAATTCGTGGGTTAAAGACGGAAATAAATTAGTAACAACTCCTACTATTTTTGAAAAGTCACATTTTGAGGCTAATGTTCAAGAAAATATGATTGCTACTGTCAAAGATGTTGAGGAAGCTCAATTTAAAATGAATACAATATTATTAGATGCTCGATCTAAAGAGAGGTATGAGGGGATAGATGATCCTGTAGATCCAATTGCAGGACATGTTCCAGGTGCCATATCTCATCCTCTAGGAACAAATCTTGATCGAACTGCTAAATTTCGTACTAAAGAAGACCTCAAGCACAACTTTAGTAAAATTGCGAATGATATGGTTGATAGAGAAATCATATCAATGTGTGGCTCTGGCATAACTGCCTGTCATAACATTCTGGCGCTTGAAATTTGTGGAATAAGGAATGTTAAGTTGTATGTTGGCTCTTGGAGCGAATGGATTACGGATAGCAATAGAACTATTGTAACCATCAAGTCTAATTAATCTTCTCGTAGTTTTTGTCTATATAATTTTCTATAATACCAAGGAAATCATCTTTTATAGCATCTCCTCTAAGGGTAGTTACCTTCTCACCGTCAACATATACCGGTGCACTTGGTGATTCATTTGTCCCTGGCAAACTAATCCCGATATTCGCATGCTTGGATTCACCTGGGCCATTGACTATACATCCCATGACAGCAATATTGATATTTTCAACATTTTTATAGTTAGATTTCCAACGTATCATATTGTTTTCTATGTGCTTATTAATATCTTTAGTTAGCTCGATAAAATAACTACTGGAAGTCCTACCACATCCTGGACATGAAACTACTTTAGGTTTGAATTGTTTCAGATTAAGACTGGAGAGTATGTTTTTACACACCTCGACTTCTTTTGTTCTTACCCCCATTTGATCAGGAGTCAGTGACACCCTTATGGTATCCCCAATACCTTGGTTAATAAGAATGGCAAGTGCCGCAACCGAAGAAACCATCGCCTCGTCACCCATGCCTGCTTCTGTTAACCCTAGATGGAGAGGATATTTACATTTTTTCGCAATATCAGTGTAAACATCGACAAGTTGAGATACTGAAGATACCTTACATGATAAAATTATTTTATCACTAGAAAGACCAAGTCCTTCAGCAAATTCTGCAGATTTAAGGACAGATTCAATTAAGGCGTTTTTAATAATGTCTTCATAATCTTCAGACTTTTTTCCGTCTACTACTGTTCTTTCTAAGTAAGTTTTGTTTAAGCTGCCCCAATTACCTCCAATTCTGATCGCTTTGTTGTTGTTCTTTGCAATCTCAATTATTTCAGAGAAATTCTTATTATCTGATGAACCAACATTACCTGGATTAACTCTGTATTTATCTAGTATAGACGCTGTCTCAGGGTGGTTCGTAAGGAGAGTATGCCCGTTATAGTGAAAGTCACCTATCAATGGAACATTGTAATTAGATTTTACTAATATATCCTTAATTTTTATGACACTTTTAGCGCTTTCTTCATTATTTACCGTTATGCGCACTAACTCTGATCCGCTATCATAAAGCTCTTTAATTTGTGATGCAGTTTTTATGCTGTCCTCAGTTTGCGTATTAGTCATGGACTGTATCCTAATAGGGTGCGATGAGCCTATTTTTACTCCACCTACATCAACATCATAAGTTTCTCGTCTTTTATCCATTAGTGATATTATAAAGAATAGTTACATATGTTAACAGAAAGAGAAAATATATTAATTGAACACCTTGTGAAGGATTATATTTCAGGTGGGCATGCAATTAGCTCAGATAGATTACTTGAGAGAACGGGATTGAGCTGCAGTACTGCAACAATTAGGAAAGATCTTATGAAGTTAGAGAGCCTGGGCTTTATTGAGTCAACACATGTATCGTCTGGGCGAGTACCCACAGTTAAGGGCTATCGTTATTATATCGATAACAATCTTAAGAGAAAGCCACTGTCAAAATCTGAGCAGGAATCAATAAAGAGTCTTATTAGATCTAATCTTAATGAAAGCTCAATAATCTCATCTACAACCGAATATATTTCGGAGTTATCGGATTTCGCGGCTGTTATTGGCTCTTTTAAAAATGATAAAAAAGTATTTAATAAGCTCGAAATACACATATTGTCCTCTGATAAGGCGTTGGCTGTGGTTTACATGGAAAATAACCACATTGACAATAAAATCATTGATATTAGCAATATAAGCTCTTCAAAGTTGAGTGCATGTGTGACTTACTTAAATCAAAACTTCTGTAGCATTGAATTGAGAGAAATTCCAAAAATCTTGACAAAAGGGTTGGATAACATTCGTGACGAGATAAACACGGCGCTTAAAGTCCTGAATAACTTTATCTATCAAGATTCCGCGGACTTTCATGTTACCGGTCAAAAAAAGCTTGTAGATTCGAGTGATTTTTACTCGATTGAAAAGGTCAAAAATTTAGTAGAATTATTTGATAAAAAACAAGCACTTAAGGACTTAATGGTAAAATGTATCGAGAATGAAAATATTCAAATTTACATTGGAGATGAATCTGGAACTGACTTGCTCACTGATTGCAGTTTGATATCTGCACCGTATCAAAAAAATAATAGAACAGTTGGAGTGCTTGGTGTCATTGGCCCTAAAAGAATGGATTACGAAAGAATAGTGGAGATTGTAGATTTTACTGCTAAAATGTTTTCGAAAAATTAGGGTAAAACTATATGACTGATAATGAATCGATAGAAGAGACAAAATCTCAAGACGATGATGCATCAAAAGATAATCCTGAGGACGCCACTGCAGAGAAAAGTGAGCTAACTTGGGAAGAGAAGTACAATGATGCGTACGACGCTTTACTTAGAGCAAAAGCTGAAGTAGAAAATATTAAGAAAAGATCAGAAAAAGAAATCAGTAACGCATATAAATTCAGTACTGAAGGAATATTTCTGGATTTAATCCCTATTTTCGAGTCACTGGATATTGCCGTATCGCAAGATACGAATAACACGAACAAAGAAAATCTCATTGAAGGCAACAAGCTTCTCAAGAATATGTTTGACTCTTTGTTAGATAAGAATTCATTACAAGTTATCGACCCGATTGGTGAGAAATTTGACCCAAATCTTCATCAAGCTATAAAAACCGTCAAAAATGATAGTAAAGAAAATAATACGATCGACGAAGTACTTCAAAAAGGATATAAGTTGGTAGACAGAGTCATCAAGCCAGCATTGGTAGTTGTAATCAAGAACACTTAGACTTGAAAAATATCATTTAATACCCATATTAGGTGTGAATAACACAACTTACGGGAGAATAATAGTGGCAATCATCGGAATAGACCTAGGTACGACAAATTCATGTGTATCTATAATGGATGGAGATAAGACTAAAGTAATCGAAAACAGTGAGGGAGATCGAACAACTCCATCATATGTTGCATTCACCGATGATAATGAAACCCTAGTGGGTCAGTCAGCTAAAAGACAAGCTGTAACGAATCCATCCAATACTTTATATGCCATTAAGCGTCTCATTGGAAGAAAGTTTGACGAAGAGGCGGTTCAAAAAGATATTGAGTTAGTTCCATATTCAATTGTAAAAAACACAAATGACGATGCATGGGTTGAAGTCAATGGTAAAAAAATGGCGCCACCAGAGGTCTCTGCGAAAATCCTCATGAAAATGAAACAAACAGCCGAGGACTATCTTGGCTCTGAGGTTAAAGAAGCGGTGATAACTGTCCCTGCATATTTTAATGATTCACAAAGACAAGCTACAAAGGATGCTGGGAAAATTGCTGGTCTTGATGTTAAGAGAATTATAAATGAACCAACAGCAGCAGCTTTAGCATATGGACTTGATAAAGCGTCGAATGAAAAGAAGGTCGTCGTTTACGACTTAGGTGGTGGAACATTTGACGTATCAATAATTGAAATGACTAAAATTGATGGCGAGCAACAATTTGAAGTTCTATCAACGAGTGGTGATACTT
>CAJWPJ010000028.1 GCA_913045115.1 uncultured Gammaproteobacteria bacterium
AAATATGGATATCAGAAGTCATGTTACAACAAACACAAGTTAATACTGTTATTCCATATTATAATAAGTTTGTCGCGAGTTATCCTGATTTGAAGAGTTTGTCAAAAGCTAGTCTAGACGATTTAATGTTACTATGGAGCGGTCTTGGCTACTACAGAAGAATAAAAAATATTCATCTTGCATCACAAATAATTACAGAGAAGTATAATAATAAGTTTCCAAGGAATTTTGACGATATTTTATCTCTTCCTGGGATAGGGAGAACTACAGCTTCTGCTATATCTACATTCTCAGGTTATTCGAAAAGAGCCATACTTGATGGAAACGTGAAAAGAATTCTAAGAAGGTATTATAATATTTCTCATGATAATAGCTCAAAGACAGAGAAAATTCTTTGGGACAAGTCAACTCTTGTAACACCTTTAACAAAAACATCACAATTTATACAAGCTATGATGGATATTGGTTCTCTAATATGTAAGAGATCTAAACCAAATTGTAGTATGTGTCCTCTAAAAGAAATGAAATGTCTCTATACTGATGAGGTAAAAAAAATATCTACAATTAAAAAGAACACCAAAAAAATTAATATGTACTTACTCACTATTATCAATAATAAAAATCAAATTTATTTAAAAAAGATTAAGTCAGGTACGCTTTGGGAGAATCTATACTCAGGACCTTTTTTTTATACAACACTGAAGATGAATTCTTGGCTGAGAGAAAAAAATTTACTAAATATAAAAACTATGAATAAGTTTCAAATCAATCATCGCGTTACCAACAAAGAGATAAAAATAATAAATCATGTTTATTTTTTGAAAAACGATAAAAATGTTAGTTTCTCAACGGAGAATTGGTATAATTTAGCAGAAATAAATGTTGGTATACCCAAGTATCTTGACAAAGCTCTAGAGGTATATAGGTCTGAATATGAAAAAAATAATGTGCAAAAAATTGAAAAAAGAGGCTGAGGCTCTCGATTATCTGCCATATCCTGGGGAAATTGGGCTGAAGATTCAGGAAAATATTTCAAAAGAGGGTTGGGAGTTATGGGTCAATCACCAAACTATGTTGATCAATGAGATGAGATTAACTCCAGTAGATCCTAAAGCACGAAAATTTTTGGAAGAAGAAATGGAAAAATTTTTCTTTGGAGATGGTTCTCAGGCACCACAAGGTTTTGTACCAGAAAAATAAAACTTGGCCAGGTAGCTCAGTCGGTAGAGCAGTGGACTGAAAATCCTCGTGTCGGCAGTTCGATTCTGTCCCTGGCCACAAGATATGAATAATGAAAAGAAAAAACAGTTACTAAAAACAGCGTTGCAATATCATAATAGCAACAACTTAGAATCTGCTGACAAAATATATCAAGAAATTCTAAATGATGACGATCTGGACTTTGATGCAAACCATTTACATGGCACAGTTCTCTCTCAAAACAAAAGATATGCTGAAGCTATAAAATATTTCTCTAATGCTTATGAGAAAAATACCCATACATGTGAGCTATTGAACAATTATGCTATTGCTCTAAGGAATCTGAAAGCATACACAGAATGCGAACACATGTTAATTCAAGCGATCAATCTTGATAAATACTTTCCTAACTCATATAGCAATTTATCTAATTGTTATCTATCACAGGATAGATATGATGATGCGATTAATATTTTGGAAAAATCAATTGAATTAGATTTAAATACACTTAAGTCGCATCACGATATCGCCAGTATTTTATATTCAAAGTTATCAAGAAGTAGTGATAATGATTTCAAAAACCTAGAATACCATTTAGATGTCTTAGCAAAATGCGATGATAAATCTGTAATTTCAAGTTGTGCGCTCATGTATTATAATATCGGTCAGCTTGAAAAATCTTTGAAGTTATTTAAACACTCAGAGAAATTATATTCTGATTCACTTCCAACCGCAGATACTTTGCGAAAAATATCGAATAAAAATATTATTAAGACTTTTGTTTCACATGAATTTGAGCAAATTAGACATATTGACTCTGATATTGATGGGATACGAAATATGAAAATAACTCAAGAGTTCTATGATCGTCTTGAGGACATATATAAGAAATCTCCAAATCAATATATCGATGAAGATTATACCTTTATATCCAATCTACATAGGATTAAATACAATAAACCCCCTCAAGTTAAAAAAAATTATATTAATGAGTCTCTTAATTTTGAAGAAATAGAGAAAACATACACCTCTTCTAACCCTGAGATAGTAATTATTGACAACTTTCTCTCACACGATTTTCTTAATGAGCTCCGCGTGTTCTTTAGGTGTTCAAATATATTTAAATATCCTTATTCACGAGGTTACATAGGAACCTTTCTTGGCAAGGGCATGGCGAATAAAGCGCTCTTAGAGTTTAGCACAGAGCTTAAAATGTCCTTTCAGAAAATATTTCAGAATTATTACTTATCACAGGCGTGGGCTTTTAAGTATGACGCAAAAAAAGAGGGCATAGGAATACATGCAGACGATGCACGCGTAAATGTAAACTTTTGGATTACGGAAGACTCCGCAAATATGAATCCTAAAAACGGAGGAATGATTGTTTGGAAAAAAACTCCTAAACATGATGCCTCTTTTCAGGATTTTAATTCTCTACAATCAATGAATAGAATGAAAGACGAGATTAAGGATACAGATTTTGTTAAAGTACCCTATAAATCAAACAGAGCCGTAATTTTTAATTCAAAATTGTACCATGTAACAGATGAAATTCACTTTAAAGATTACTACAAAGATCGTAGGGTAAATGTCACGTTTTTATACAAATAAAATATAATTCACTTAAGAAATTGCCAAATATCAATTTACTTAATATAATGAACATATGTCTGAACTTCACCCGAAAAATGCCAAATTCAGTTTAGGTCAAATAGTGTACCACTCAAAATTCAAGTATAGAGGTGTCATAGTTGACGCAGATCCAAATTTTCAAGGAACAGACGAATGGTATGAATCAGTTGCAAAATCAAAACCTGATAAAAATAAGCCCTGGTATCACGTACTAGTTCATGGACAAGGCAACGAAACATATGTAGCTGAGTCTAATTTGACTACCGATGACAATATCGATCCCGTTGACCATCCATTTGTTGATATATTTTTTTACGAATATGACAATAGCGGTCAATATTCACTTAAACAAACATTCAACTAGAATTGAATCTTCTTAAAAGACTTATACCTATTTTCAAAGATGAAGTATTGGATGATAACGTATCTGATATAGATCAATTACAGATGGCTACATGTGTACTATTAATTGAGGTGTCCAAGTCTGATGACGACTTTGATATTGAAGAGCAAAAAAAAATTAAATCCCTAATACAGAAAAAGTTCAAAATATCTCAAGATAAAATTGAAAGTTTATTTAGTCACTCTGACGAAAAGCATGACTCCATGACTTCACTATTTGATTGGACAGAAATTATTAACAATGAGTGTAGTTATGGTCAGAAATGTATGATTATTGGTTTTATGTGGGATATAGCTTACATTGATGGGAAAATTGATAAGTACGAGGACTTAACTATTAGGAAAGTTGCTGACCTAATTTATGTTAAACATAAAGATTTTATTAGCTTAAAAAATGAGAGAGCTACTTAATTCTGAAAATAGCAGAGACTCCATTTAAATTATTAAAATAACTTGATGAGATATCTTTTCCGTTGATGTTGTATACAACTTCATTAATAATTTCAAAGTAATTTATCAAACACATCTTTTTAAAATCACTTATTGTGCATAAATGGATATTTGGCGTTGAATGCCAATTATACGGCAATTCCCTAGTTACAGGCATTTCTCCCTTAAAAAATAAATATAATCTTGATTTCCAGTACCCCATATTAGGGAAAGAGATAATGACTTCATTACCAATTCGGAGCATCTCTTTTATTAGTAACACAGGATTTTCAACGACTTGTAGAGACTGAGCTAGAATCACAAAATCAAAACTTTTATCTTTGAAATAACCCATATGATCATTAATGTCTGCGTTTAGAATATTGATACTGTTATCTAAAGATTTTATGGTTTTATCAATAGAACTATCAACTCCATAGCCTGAGACATTTCTTTTTACATTTAGCAGTTTCAAAAGACTACCATCTCCACATCCTAGATCTAATATTCTAGAATTGGGATTTATCCAGTCAGTAATAATGTCAAAGTCCTTTCTAGCCATTGATGCTTGCCTCAATATAAGTCCTCATCACCTCAAAATAATTATCATTTTTCATAAGAAACGCATCATGACCACCATCAGATTCTATACATGCATATGAGACATCCTTGTTGTATTCAACGAGCATCTTTACAATTTCCTCAGATCTACTTGGTGGAAATCTCCAGTCTGAGGTGAATGAAATAATTAGAAATCTTGATTTACATTGAGTCATCTTTTTAGCAAAACCAGCTTCATTTATTGGATCAAAATAATCTAAAGCCTTTGTCATCAGCAAGTATGTATTAGCATCAAATGATGTTACAAATTTCTCACCTTGATATCTAAGGTAACTCTCTATCTGAAACTCAACATCGAAATTAAAATTAATTTTATCTTTTTTTAGATCCCTACCAAATTTCTTAGCCATAGATTCATCTGATAGATATGTTATATGACCTAACATTCTTGCGAGAGCAAGACCCCTTTTAGGGACTTTATTATGCTTTAGATAGTCACCATCACACCAATCAGGATCACTGGTAATCGCTTGTCTCGCAACTTCGTTAAATGCTATATTTTGCGCTGTCAGCTTAGGTGATGCAGCAATGATTATGGCATTATTTATATGATCAGGATAGTCTAGTGACCATTGCAGCGCTTGCATTCCACCTAAACTTCCCCCTATAACAAATTGCCATTTTATTATTTTAAATTCATCCATTAAAACTTTCTGACTATTAACCCAATCTTGAACAGTAACAATAGGAAACTGAAAACCATATGTTTGATTTGTTTCTATGTCTACACTGTTTGGCCCTGATGACCCATGACAACCACCTAAATTATTCATACATACAACAAACAATTTATCAGTATTTATAGGTTTTCCAGGCCCAATCATGTTATCCCACCATCCTGGTTTTTCATCACCTTTATGAAAACCTGCTACGTGATGATTTCCTGATAATGCGTGACAAATCAGGACGGCATTACTTTTTTCATCGTTTAGTTCGCCATATGTCTCAAACATTAAATCGTATGATTTTAGAATTTTTCCTGAGTTCAGTTCTAGAGGCTTATTTATGTGAATTTTTTTTTCTTTTACGTGCATATTATATTGCGTATCCTAAATTCATTATTTGGGGAATAAAAAATCTTTCTATAAGTTGTAAAGCAAATAATATTACGACAGGTGAAAAATCTATTCCAGATATCGGTGGAAGTGCACTTCTTACAAAAACATATAAAGGTTCACATAATTCATCTATTAATGAAAATATAGGATGACTGACAAACACATTAAACCAGCTCTTGATAGCTGATATAATGATTAGATAGAAAAATATATTGGCCAAATCCTTAATCAAATAACTGAATGCTATTACCATAAAACTTGTCACAGTAAATGATTCAAATGTCGCTAGCATAGGTAGATAGAACTTTGCTAATGTAAACAAATACAGAATCAAAAATAAAATAAAACTATTTAACTTGAAGCTTAATACTTCAAATGGTTTCAAAATATAACCACTTAGCTTAACAATCGATTGTGTGACGGGATTATAATAATTCACATTCATTGCTTGGCAAATAAATCTTAATAAGATAATAAACTGTAGCAAGCTTATAATTAAGTAGATTATAGGTGAAATTCCTGACATTATTTTCCTAGTATTTTTTTTGATCTTTCATAGGCTTCTTTTATCGCTTTATTCACACTCTTATCCACTTTATCTTTTTTTAACTGAGACAATGCTGCTTCAGTTGTCCCACCTTTTGAAGCTATTAATTTGAGTAAATCTTGAGTATCGTTGCTTGCTATAAGGTTCGTGGAGCCTGACATTAGACTGTTTGTATATAACTCAGATTCTTTTTTACTAAACCCCATCTGTGTAAATGTATTTTTTACTATGTTATTAAAAAAAACATAATAAGCCGGCCCGCTTCCGTACAAAGCAGTGAGCTTGTCTATATTATTCTCACTATGACACCTTCTGATACTCGCAAACGAGGACAAGAATTTATTCAATTTATTAGGAAGGGATTTTATAGATTTGTTGACAAAGTAGAATAGAAAAGCGTTTCCAACACTAATTGCTAGGTTTGTCATACATCTAACAACTATAATTTTCTGCGTCAGTAGTTCTTGTATTTGTTTGATTTTTATACCAGCCATAAAGCTTAACACAATAGTATTATTCGATACGTACGGGTCAATTGACTTAATTACTTGAACATAGTCTTTAGGTTTGGTTACAAGTAAAATGACATTTGATTTTGATATTTCTCTAGTATATTGAGAATGAAATTTAACATTATATTTTTTTAAAACAGAAACTTTCTTTCTGTCAATATCAACAACATTAATATCATACAGCCTCGTTGATTTTCCTATTCCCTCTAATAGCGACTGAGTAAGGTTACCAGCACCAATTATTGTTACATTCTCCCTCATATTCTCTTCCCAAATATTCCTTGCCCTATTCTAAGCATATTTGCTCCATTTTCAATTGCGCTTATATAATCTCTGCTCATACCCATCGAAAGCGTATCTAATTCGTTATACTTTTTGAATAAATCATTCATTCTCGAGAAAGAGTTCTGACTGGATGAATTATTTTGAGGTATTGTCATTATCCCTCTCAATCTTACATGTCTTAAATCATGGATGTTCATTATGAAATTCTCATAATTCTCTAGAGCAATACCGGCTTTATTATCATCATTATCAATGTTTATCTGTATACAAATATTCATAATCTTATTCATACTTTTGCATATTTCATTCACCTTAATAAGGTGTTTCTTTGATGATATAGTATGTACCCAACCAAATAGACTACATATTTTTTTTATTTTATTAGATTGAATTCTTCCAATGAAATGCCAAGTGATTTTATCTGTATTTAGTCCATTGATTTTCTCTTCAGCTTCGTCAACATAATTCTCTCCAAAATCTATTTGACCTAAATCGTTAAGCGCGACTATTTTTTCTATACTTTGTCTCTTTGAGACAACCATCAAGCATATTTCTCTGTTATTCATCCTCTCTAATTCATTAATCTTAATTTTTAGATCTTTATATCTATCGATATAACTGGTCGTCATAGGTTGTTGTTATCAAATAAAATAGACATTATAGCCATCCTAACAGATATACCATATGAAACTTGATTTAGTATTACTGAATTTGGACCATCGGCAACTGAGGACTCAATTTCGACTCCTCGGTTAATTGGACCGGGATGCATGACTATCACATCCTTCTTTGCTCGAAGCATACGAGTTTGATTCAATCCATATTCTTCATAATAAGAATCTAATGATATCAGTGCATCATGCATCCTCTCTTTCTGTAATCTTAGCATTATAATTACATCCGAGTTTTCTATTCCCTGATCCATATCCTCAAAATATTGGACTTTCCATTCTGCATAACTATCAGGAATTAACTTTTTAGGACCAACTATATTTATTGCTTTTGTACCAAGAGTATTTAGTGAAAAAATAAGTGACTTGGCAACACGCGAGTGTAGAATATCTCCAACTATTGAGACTTTTAAGTTTTCAAATGAACCTTTATGCTTTTTGATGGTAAACATATCTAACATTGCTTGTGTGGGATGTTCATTTGACCCGTCACCTGCATTAATTACAGCTATGTTACTGCTAACAGACTCTGCAATGTAATGTGCTGTACCTGGCACAGAATGTCTCACTACAAACATATTACAATTCATGGCTTCGATCGTTTTTATCATATCAATTATCGACTCACCCTTTGAAGTAGACGAGTTAGCAATATCTATATTTATAAAGTCTGCGGATATTTTTTTTGCAGCCAATTCAAAGGTTGTTTTGGTGCGAGTGCTAGGCTCAAAGAAAAGACTTGCTACAACTCTTCCTTTGTATGCTGTTATTTCAGAACTTCCATGAAGTTTTTCAGCTCGACAAATAATATCTTCAATATAAGATTTTGGTAGATTATTTATATTCAAGAAATGCTTTAGTGTGCCATCTGAAAGCTGAATATCATGATTAATTTTCATTTAATCAATAATATTTTCATTAATCCAGCTTTGCAAGATAATCGATGCAGATATATCATCATAATCTGAATCTTTTTTCTTGGAAAATCCAACATTTCTCATTTCTGCAAAAGAGTCTTTAGCGAGTTTACTAGAGTGTTGCTCATCATAGAGGATAATGTCTATAGCAGGATTACTTTTTTTCTTTAAAGCATCTACAAAACTTCTAATCTCTCTATGGATTTTACCTTCTTTTCTATGATCGCTATTAGGGAAACCAACGATAATTTTATCAATCTCCCATTCACCTATAATTTCATTAATTTCATCTATATGATTATGATATATAATTTTCAATGGGCGTGATATTTTAGTTACTTCTTGTGCAATAGCAATTCCAGTCTTCCGCATTCCATAGTCAATGCCTAAATAAAACTTTTCTACCTTAGTTGATTTATGCATAATAATCTTTAATCTTTTTAAGGATTTCATTAGCTATTCTATTTGATAGTCCATTTCCAATTTGCTGAATACCTGTTGGAGATGTGATATTAATTTCTGTAATGTATTCTCCAATCATGTCAACTCCTGCAAAAAATATTCCATGATAATTAAGATATGACGCAATTCTTTTTAAAGTTGGCAAATACTTCCTTTCAATTTTTTTAATTTTAAAGTCACCACCGTTAGCAAGATTAGCAATAAAATCCCCTTTTGGAGGAAATCTAGTTAGAATATTATTTTCTATAACTCCATTATAAATTATAATCCTATTGTCTCCATTTTCGATCTCATTTAAATACTTCTGAGCCATGACGACTTTATATTTATTGATATACTCTGATATTGATTTTTTATTCTCATTAAATTTTTCTAATTTTATTACACCTTGACCAGCCATCATATTCATCGGTTTTAAAACAATATCCCCATGTATTTTAGAAAAGCTACTAATTTTCTTTGCACTACATGTAACTATTGTAGGTATTTTTTTTTCAGATAACTGACATCCTAAAACTTTTTCATTATACATTAGGAGAGATTCAGGTGAATTAATTACAAGAGTATTTTGATACTCCAATTCCCGAAAAATTTGAAGTATAGAAATATATTTGTCATTGACAGGTGGATCTTTACGAAAAAATACACAATCTAAATTTTTAAGATTTATCTTTTTATTTTTTTCTAGTACATATTTTTTCTTTTTCAGTGAGATGATCTTTAGATCATAAATATTTCCAAATATATCTGTAGAATTATAAGTTAATGAATCTGGTTCTATTATTTTTATATTAGCTTTGCCTTGAAGGCTTTTGGCGATGGCAATAGTTGAATCTTTCGTAAAATCCACGTCTTCAATAGGATCCATGTATATACCTATAGAATACATATTAATCCAAGTTGAAGAGTTCTTTGGCTGCAGCTAGAATTGCTAACCTAGCTATTACACCGTAAACATAATATCTATTGATCTGTGAGTCTACAGGAGAATTCATGTCTGGCGATACGCATACATCACTTAGAGGTATGGGATGGAATATCATACCAGGTGAATTAAGATTTTCATTGTTTGCTTTACTTCCATGCGCTCGGTAAAAACCCCCTATCAAATAATTAGAAAATGAGTATATAACTGGTTCAGCTACACTGTTGCTATTTTTAATCTCCTCAAATGAATATACGCCCTCTTGGAGAATTACTCTATCCGGTATTATATTTCCTTTTGAAGACAACATTTTATTCCTTTGCTTTCTATTAAGGTTTTTAATTTGATCTATATTATCTATCGAAATAACACCCATTCCATATGTTCCTGAGTCAGCTTTTATGATGATGTAAGGTTTTTCATCTATATTATAGGCATGATATTTTTCTGAAATTATTTTAAATAATTTCTCTGCATGATAAACCAGACAGTCTTCGCCCTGTTTAGTCTTAAAATTTATTTCTCCACAATTTCTAAACTCTGGTTCGATCATCCATGGATCTAATTGCAAAAGTTTACTAAAGTTACTACAAACATCGCTATAATAATTAAAGTGCTCAGATTTTGATCTAGTAGTCCATCCTATATTTTTAGACGGAAGGATAACTTGTTTTACATCATCCAAGAAACCCGGGATACCTGAGGACAGATCATTATTGAGTAATACTGCATCAGGAATAAAGTCATCATATTGCAATAAGGAGTTTGTATTTTTAAATTTATTCTTATCTATACCTGGCTCAGAAACTCTTACCTCATATCCAGACTTTTGTATCAAAGATGAGAGATACTTCAAACTTTCAAGGTAATGTAAATTTCTAGTATGATCTTCAGGGATGATAAGTATTTTATCGATCTTTGTCTTCAAGCTATCTAGAGTATGCTTCACAGCTGTAATATAGAGAGATTCAAAATCTTTATTAAGATTATTGAATCCCGCAGGAAAAAGATTTGTATCAACTGGAGATATTTTAAATCCAGAATTCCTGATATCTATAGAAGAGTAGAAAGGTGCTGGGTATTTTAACCATTGATTTCTGAACCAACTTTCTATGGCTTTGTGATGATCAATTATAGTTTCATGAACATTTTCATGATTTTTTCTACTACTATAAACTATGTCTTGAAAAGATGTCATAATTATTTATAAGTGAAAGAGCGGAAATACAGGCTGTCTCAGTTCTAAGTATATTCACATTTATTGTTCGCATTTTCCATCCATTTATCTTAAAACTCTCAATTTCTGAACTATCAAACCCACCTTCAGGCCCAACAAAGATTGAAATATCGTCACTTTCTAGTTCGCTTGTATTGAATTTCTCTCCGTCTTGATGCAGCAAAAATCTCGAAGAACTAATTTGTTTAGAAATCAAGCTACTATGTGTTCGGGGTGAATGTATATGCATAAATCGGAGTCTGCCACATTGTTCAGTTGCATGAATTGCAATTTTTTTCCAATGATCTATTTTTTTCTCTACGTTTTTATACTGACTTCTTTGAGTATAAACAGGATATAAATCTGTCGTTCCTAGCTCTACTGATTTTTGTACTATAAGGTCCATCAGTTTCATATTTATGACAGATACATACAATCTAACTATCTTTGAGGATTCGTTTTGATTTAATATTTTTTCTTTTAATCTAATAACTACATTTTTGTTAATAATTGAAATACGACAGAGATATTGTTCCCTCTTGCTATTAAAAACTATTAATTCATCACTATCTTTGATCCTGAGAACATTAATTATCCGATGCGATATTTCTGGTGGGCACTCAAAACAGTTATCATTTAGATCAAATTCTATGAATATCCTATGAACTTTTTTTTGTTGCTTCATCTACACCTTGCTTCATAATTTCGGATACAAAAGATATCTGCTTTTTAGTAATAACATACGGAGGCATGAAATATAGAACATTGCCCAGAGGTCTCATTAAAACATTATTCTTAAGACCATGAAGATATGCCTTTATTCCCCTTCTTTCTCTCCAATCATAGGCAATCTTTCTCTTTTTATCTTTAATTAATTCTATTGCTAGTACCATCCCTTTTTGCCTTATATCTGATACGTTAGGATGATCTCTAAGTGACTCAAAAGATTTATTCATATGTTTAGACAGCGCCTTGTTATTTTTTAATACATTTTCATTTTTAAAAATATCAAGTGTAGCGTTAGCAGC
>CAJWPJ010000029.1 GCA_913045115.1 uncultured Gammaproteobacteria bacterium
CGGGACGGACTCGAACCGCCGACCTGGTGATTAACAGTCACTCGCTCTACCAACTGAGCTACCGAGGAATAATGAGAAGATATTAATAAAAATGCATCTAATCTTCAATCTTTAATTAAAAGATATTCTTTGATCGCTATATTTACAGCACTATATCGCTGTTAATCATATCATTAAAAAATTTATTGAGTAAAATTTTGAGAAAAATACATATTTTCTAAACGTATGTTTTTTAATAGTTCTTATGATAAAATCATGCAGATGACCTATGTGATAACTGAAAACTGTATTAAATGTAAGTATACAGACTGTGTAGAAGTTTGTCCTGTGGATTGCTTTCATGAGGGTCCTAACTTTTTAGTGATAAATCCAGAGGAATGTATAGATTGTAGTCTGTGTGAACCAGAGTGTCCCATAAATGCTATCTTGTCTGAAGATGACTTAAATGATGAGGATAAACAATATCTAGAGATTAATAATCGATTATCTAAAAAGTGGCCCTTAATTACTGAGGCTAAATCTGCTCCAGATGATGCAAAAGAATGGGAAAATAAGCCTAATAAACTAGATCTGCTTGAAGAATAAATTATAAGTTTTCTGAATTTTCAAATATCTGAGGGTGATAATCTTCGAATCTTGTACAGTGGGATAAAAATGTCAATTTGGCTGTTCCCGTTGGACCATTTCTATGTTTTGCAATATTAATTTCAGCAACATTTTTATCCTCAGAGTTTGGATTATAGACATCATCTCTATAGATAAACATTACGACGTCAGCATCTTGTTCGATAGAACCAGACTCTCTCAAGTCAGATAAAAACGGTCTTTTATCATTACGTTGCTCTAAACTACGGTTTAGCTGTGATAGAGCAATAATTGGTAAATCTAATTCTTTTGCTAAACTTTTTAGCTGTCGCGTAATTGATGCAATTTCATTTACACGGTTCTCACTCTTTTCTGGCAAAGTCATTAATTGGAGATAATCTAAAATTATCATATCTATACCTGTTTCTCTTTTCATTCTCCTGGCTCTAGAGCGAAGAGTCATTGGTGTTATGCTCCCTGTATCATCGATATACAAAGAACAGTCTTGCATCATGTCAATTGCTTGAGTAACAGCTCTAGTGTCATCGTTAGAAGATTCATAATCACCTGTCCTAATTTTTGAAAACTCGACAGTACTTAACGAAGATAGCATTCTAAGCGCAATTGACTGTGATGACATTTCCAAACTAAAAAAACCAACTTTCTTTTTCTGTTTAAAAACAATGTCTTGTGCAATGTTCATAGCTAGGGCAGTTTTTCCCATTGAGGGTCTTGCAGCAATTACAATAAGGTCAGAATTTTGGAGTCCTCCCATTAATTCATCAAGCTTGCTATATCCTGTTAGTAAAAAATCTGAAATGTTACTATTTTTTTTATTATATATAGAATCAACCATCTCATTGACTATAGGTCCTATTTTTACTAGGCCTTCATTTTTTTTCGTATCTGATGCGATTGAAAATATATCAGCCTCAGCTTTATCTAATATAACTTTGACGTCCTCAGAACTATCATCGTGGATGCTCTCAATTGTTCTTGTGCTAGCTTCTATCAGCTTTCTCATAACAGACTTTTCTCTTACAATCTCTGCATATTTGACAATATGGGCAGACGTAGGAACTGTCTTTGCAAGATCTTTCAAATATTCGATTCCACCAATTTTGGTGAGTATATCTCGAGTCTTAAGTGTTTCCTCAAGTATTAGAATATCTATTGGCTGATCGTTTATTTGTAGATTGTATATCTCAGAAAATATGTCACGATTTCTTGCATCATAAAAGTCAGAGGGTGTAATTAGATTCGATACCTTTTCCCAAGATTCAGAGTCAATAATTAATGATCCTAAAAGAGCTTTTTCAGACTCTATAGATGTAGGTGTTTTGGGAATACTGCTCATATGAGCAATCATATCTGATAATTAATCGATAAAGAATATTGACTTAACTAGATTCTTGGTTTTCTTCAGATCTCTCAGCAATAATTTCAATATCACACGATACTTCTGAATGAAGAGAAATGTTTGCTCTAAATGTTCCCAATTCCTTAATTGCGCCCATAGGGAGATTAATTTGTTTCTTCTCGATCTCAAAACCATCTAAATTTATTTGATCTGTAATATTTTGAAGTGTCACTGACCCAAAGAGCTCGTCGCTATCCTCTTTGACTTGAAGTTTATATGTTTGCTTATAATTAGCTAACTTATCTTTAAGATTTAGTGCTGCATTTCTTGCCTCTTGCTCTTTTTTCATGAGCTCATCTTTCATTTTATTGATAATTTCAATATTAGCCTCAGATGTAATTAGCGCTGATTTGGTTGGCAGTAGATAATTTCTGGCGAAACCACCTTTAACGTTGACTTCTTCACCAACTTTACCTAAGTGCTTAACATCTTTTAATAAAACAAGCTTCATTGTCGTTTGTGATTATCGCAATATGGAATAAGCGCTAAGAATCTAGCTGTCTTGATAGCTTTATTCATTTGTCTTTGCTCACTTGCATTGAGACCAGAAACTCTGCTAGGAATAAGTTTTCCGGCTTCAGATATATGTTTTTTTATATACCCAAGATTTTTATAGTCTATTGTTTTGTCATTATTTTTCATGGTCTTATGATGCTGATTTAAGCTGTTCTTTGTTCATAAATGATGGTTCGGTATGAGCTAATTTAGTATTTAAAATCAGATGTCTAAGTATGTGGTCGTTGTATTTAATGAGCTCATTCAACTGGTCTATAATCGAGTTATCGCCTTTAAAATTTATTAGAATGTATCGCGCTTTATTTTCATTATTTATATCGTATGCCATCTTAAGAGGGCCCCAGTCCTCATACCTATCTATTGAACCGCCGTTTTCGGTTATAACAGTTTTATATTTATCTATTGTTTGATCAGTAAGAGAATCCTCTCCTACAGAAAACATTAATACTATTTCATAATTCTTCATAATTTTACCTAGGGGAATACTACAGTACTAAGTAATATTTTTCAAATAATGGCTTCAATTTTATCGATATTTTGCCACCTCATAAAGCATAATGCCGCATGCGACTGAAATATTTAAGCAATCAACACTCCCATAAATAGGAATTGAGCACATGATATCACAGGCATTTTTTAAACCTCTCGACATACCCACGTCCTCAGAGCCCATAATTACACAGACCCCGTTATGTGCTGCATGATCTACCTGTTGATAGTTATTTTTTGCTTTGTGATCAGTGCCAACAACGAATATATTGTTCTTCTTTAACTTCTTTATAATCCCACTTAAATCATTTGTTTCATATATGTTTATGCCAGAGGTGCCACCGCATGAGGCTTTGTGTACTGCGGGAGATATAGGGGATGAGTTAGATTTTCTTTTAATGATAAGATTGCATCCAACTGCATTTGCTGTCCTGATACAAGCTCCTAAATTATTTGGGTCTTTAATCTGATCTAGAATTAAGATAAAAGGGTTTTGTGTTAATAAAAGATAATTATCTAAATCAAAAAATGAAAGATTAATGTCTTCAATCTCACAAACAACGCCTTGATGCTTATTTGACTCACAGAGCATGGTTAATTTGTCTGAATCAAGCTCTTCAATAAATAGACCATGTTCTGTTGCTTTTTTGAAAAGATTAATTAAGTTCTTACTGGAGTATTTTTCTTTGAAGTAGATTTTTTTTATTTTATTTTGATCCGAGCTAATAACATTAGATATCGCATGTATACCGTATATATACCGAACTTTATTATCAATCATCTAATATATTTATTTTTTGAATAATTTGTTCTCTGTCAGGACCTGTAGATATAATATCCACAGATGTATTAGCTAGATTTTCAATAGTCTCAATGTATTTTTTAGCATTTATAGGTAGTTTATCAAACTGTCTAATACCTAAGGTTGATGATTTCCAACCTGGTAATGTTATAAATTCAAGATCTTGAACGTCGAATGTTTCATAATTTATTTGTCCGTAATTTGTACATATGGATATTTCATCAAATTGATCCAGTACGTCAATTTTTGTTAAGGCTATCCCAGATAAATTATTAATTCTTATGGATTTTTTTAAGACTTTAAGATCTAGCCAACCACACCTTCTTGTCCTCCCTGTCGTTGCACCAACTTCTCCACCTATCTCGCCAATCTTCATACCTATTTCATTTTTTAATTCTGATGGAAATGGTCCATGACCTACCCTAGTAGAATAAGCTTTAGTTATACCTAGTCCATATTTTATGAGGCCCATATTAACGCCCGTGCCTGACACAACACCGGGCAATGTTGTGTTTGATGATGTTACATAAGGAAACGTTCCATGGTCTATATCGAGCATTGTACCTTGCGCACCCTCAAACAACACCCCTCCTACTTTGCAAAGATCATTGATGTATTCATCGGTATCAATTATAAATGAGGAAACTTCTTCATACTTTTTCAAGATTTCATCTTCAACATTATTGACTTCAATGGGACTTTCATGGAAATACTCTTTCAAGAGGAAATTATGATATTCCATCAAAGAGCTTAGTTTTTTATGAAAAATATCAGGATTTTGAAGATCTAAAAATCTAATGCCTTTCCTTGAAACCTTATCTTCATAACATGGTCCTATACCTCTACCAGTTGTTCCAATTGATTTTTTACCGAGTCTAATTTCACGTGCTTTATCAAGTGCGATATGACTTGGTAGTATTATGTGGCAGTTTTGACTAATAAATAGTTTACCCTCTAAAGATATTCCTGCGGTTTTAAGCTCATTGATTTCAGACATAAGCGCATCGACTGAAACAACAACTCCGTTACCAATGACTGATTTGACATTATCTCGAAGTATCCCTGATGGAATAAGATGTAAAATAAATTTCTTATCTTTTATGACAAGTGTATGACCTGCATTATGACCACCTTGAAATCTTACACAGGCTGATGCTTTTTCTGATAATACATCAACTACTTTTCCTTTACCTTCATCACCCCAGTGTGTTCCAATTAGAAATATATTATTCATAAATAGAGACTACATCCTTTAGATCAATACTGAAGCCTGTTGCAGCTCTAATCGTATTATCATTGCATTTATATGAATCATATCTTCCGCCAACGGCAATGGGCTTTCTTAGATTATCGACATAAAAAGAGTAATTAAAGCCAGACTCATAATCCATAGAGTTTTTTGAGCATAAATCAACATTAATCGTTACACCCTTAAGATTTTTTAACTTTCTGGATATATTATCAAGTGATTTAATATTTTTATCTGCTTTATATGAATAAACTTTACAATAGTTTTTGATTCTTTTGATTACTGACGATGAACCATCTAATGATATCAGCTCAAAAATTTCATTAATTTTCTTTTTTGATACTTTTCTTTGGTTAAGTAAATCTTTAATCTCTTTGAGTGATTTCATATTAATTAAGCTAGTTAGGTCATCCTTGCACTTTGGTGACAGTTTCAATGTTTTTAAAAAATTATTAATGAAAAACGAATCATTGAGATCTATTACTATTTTTTTTGTTCGTGATAACGAAATAATCTCATAACACATTTTAATAAGCTTAATATCGACACTATCATCAACTCCCCCAAAAAATTCTGCTCCAACTTGAAAAGGATTATTTCTATCGAATGGTGATGATGTTTCCCTATAAATATCTCCCATATACGAATATTTATTAGATTTTTTGTTTTCATATGATTGGTAGTCTAATCTTACAACTTGAGGTGTAATATCAGCACGAATACCAAGGTCTCTCGTATGTGATAGCCTAGTGGTAAAGCTTTTCAAGTTATCTCCGTTTAGGTTTGTAAGATTATTGAGTGAGTCAATAATTGGGGTTATAACAAGCGGATAATTATATTTTTTAAAAATTCTTATAGTTGATGATTTAAGGCTTTCAAAAAGAAGTGCTTCATCGCCAGTATAATATTCAATTCCATCAGGTATTAAAAATTTTTGCGAGTTCATGTATTAAGTACCAAATAATAAATTATCAATCCAAAAATGATACATGCAAGGCCGACTATTCTCAATGCATTATCATTTATTTCTATAATGTATCTTAATGTTTCTTTGAATTTTTTTGGGTAGATCAGTGGGAATAACCCTTCTATGATTAAAATAAACGCAATAATAATCGAAAGTGTTTGAAGACTAGTTATTTCTTAACACCATCTGTATCATTAAAGTATTTGAAGAAATCAGAGTCAGGCTGTAGCAGTATCATATTACTTTTATCATTAAAAGTAGATTTGTAAGCTTCTAGACTCCTGTAAAATGAGTAGAACTCAGGGCTAGCAGAAAATGCATTTGCATATATTTGTGTTGATTGAGCATCCCCCTCGCCTTTTATTTCTTGTGATTTTTTATAAGCTTCTGCAATTATAGTCTCAGACTCTCTCTCTGCTAGAGAAGTTATTCCCTTGGCCTCTTCTTTGCCTTTGGATCTAAAAGATTTAGCTACAGTCGCTCTCTCTTTAACCATTCTAGCGTAGACTGAGTTACTAACTTCGTCAGGAAGATCTACTTTTTTTAGTCTGACATCAACAACAGTGATACCAAGTGCTTGCGATAATTGATTAGCGCCTTGTGTAACTTTCGCCATTATTTCAGTCCTATCGCCTGATACTACATCGTTGACTGTCCTTTTACTAAATTCACTTTTCGTTAAATCATTGACAATTTGAGAAAGTCTATTTACTCCTATTCTTTCATCTCCTTTAGATGATCTGTAGAAGTTTCTTGGGTCAGATATTTTCCATTTAACAAATGAATCAACGATGACATTCTTCTTTTCACTTGTAAGAAACTGTTCTGGCTTAGAATCCATTGTCAGTATTCTGGAGTCGTATTTTTTTACATTATTTAAAAAAGGAATCATGAAATATAAGCCTGGATCATCATATGATGAGACAATTTCTCCGAGTCTGAATTTTATTACGACTTCTCTCTCATCTACGATAAATGTTGAAGAAATTGCAATCAAAACGAAAGCTAATAGTGCAGTAATCAAATTTCTATTATTCATTGTATAAATCCCTTTTCCGTAAATTAAAATTATTTTTATTGTTATTTATTCTATCCATTATGGACGTGTTATCGTTATCCATAGATTGATCAGTTGTTTCATCATCTAGTTTTGCTTGGTTTCTGTTAATGAGTTGATCTAGCGGAAGATACATCATGTTGTTTCCACCCTCAACATCAATCATCACTTTGCTGCTATTGGATAAAACTGACTCTACAGCCTCTAAATATAATCTTTCTTTTGTAACTGCAGGTGCTTTTCTATATTCATTAAACAGCTGAGTAAACCTAGATGCTTCACCTTCAGCTGCATTTATCAGCTTTACTTTGTAGGCAATGGCTTGCTCTAACATTTGCTTAGCTTTTCCTCGAGCAAGAGGTATGATTTCGTTCCTGTAAGCTTCAGCTTCGTTTATGTAACGCTGCTCGTCCTCACGTGCCTTAATTGCGTCTGAAAAAGCATCTTGGACTTGTTCTGGCGGTTGAGCTTCTAAAATATTGAGCGATTGAACGTTCACCCCAGCCCCGTAACTGTCTAACACGGTTTGAAGTAGTCCTTTTGTATCCTCAGCTACCTTAGTCCTACCCTCAGTGATAATAAAATCCATAGTATTTTGTCCCATCACCTCCCTAATTGCGCTTTCTCCAGCTTGGGAAACTGTAGTATCAGGCTCTCTTAAATTGAAAATAAAGTCACTTGCATCTTTGATATCATATTGGATAGCAAAACTTATGCTTACAATGTTTTCGTCTTCGGTAAGCATGACTGCTTTTTGTTGTACTGATCTTATTTTACTTACATCAACAATTTCGACAGATTGTATGAATCTAGGGATCCAATGTGGCCCTGGCATAGTAATTTCATTAAAGCTACCAAATTGAAGGACAACACCCCTTTCTCCATCATTTACTATGTATATTCCAGACAAAAAATAAATAGCCAGGATTATGGCAGATAAAAACCCTGCGCTTTTCTTTGGTGACGGAGGAACTGAACCATTCGATCCAAGAAGATCATCGAATGTCTTTTTAAATTCTTTAAATACCCCATCTAAATTAGAGTTGTTTTTATTTCTACCCCATGGGTCTTTATTACCAGGTTCATTCCATGCCATATGATTATTCTCCTGTGTAAATAATATACCATTGAATTCTGTCCATCAATTCTATATTAATTTTATTTTACAAATTACTGTAATGACTTAGTAATAAATTTACAAAGTTTACCATAATTTATATCAGGAAAGTTGACTTTGAAATTAATCGCGAACTTATTCCTCCAAGTTAGCTGACGCTTCGCAAGCTGCTGTGTTGACAGAGTTATCTTCTCGATCAAATCTTTAAGATCACTTTTGTTGTTTAAATAATCAATAGTTTCTTTATAACCTATAGCTTTCATGGATTGATTGTCTTGAGTCAAATTAAAATTCGTTACTAGTTGTTGAACTTCTTTGACTAATCCGCTTTTTATCATCTCTTTAGCCCTATCTGATATAGCTGTCCTAAGAAGTTCTCTGTCTTTGATGTCTATGAAAATAATATTAACTGTCATGTTACTTTGACTATATAGACCTCTATATTTTTTAATTTGATTGGCAGATCCTACTGATCTCTCAAGTAATTTCTCAATACGATAATTATCATTACAATTTATTTTATCTAGATTAACTAGTGTGTCAGACTGAAAAGCGTTATGTATTTCACTTGATGAATATTTTTTTTGTATAAATTTTATCAATTTTTTATCTGATTCTAGTAAATCATATTCATTGCTTAGCCCATTTAATAGTTGATAAACATACATCATTGTACCCCCAACAATTAATGGATATTTATTTTTAGAGAGGATGATTTTGATAGATGAATCTACGTCTGCGCAAAAATTGGACACATTATATTTTATATTTGGTTGAATAGTATCTATTAAGTAGTGTTTTGTAATTTTCAATTCTGCATCACTAGGTTTTGCAGTACCAATATTCAATCCTTTGTAAATTGAATATAAATCTGCGTTAATTATCTCAAAAGGATAGTCTCTTGATAACTTCAAAGATAGTTTAGATTTACCAGATGCCGTTGGACCAAGTAAGATAAATACCTTGTTCATTTATCTCTTGATTGAAATTAATCTATACGCGTCCATCGTTTCAAATGATATTATCATATCAGGTTTGATAAGATTACTTGGAATTACCTCAGGCCATTCAATAAAATGAGTGGCCTCAATCTCTAAATTATCATATATTCCAATTTCATTCAGTTCTGATTCTTTTTCGACACGATAAAGATCATAATGAAAAATCAATTTATTCTGAGTATTGTAGGTATTAATGAGCCCAAACGTTGGACTACTAGTATTATGAAAATCATGTTTATAAGCTAGAAGCTGTTTTATAAAAGTAGTTTTTCCACTACCTAATTCGCCTCGCATGAGTATGATCATTCTTTTATTGAATTTAAAATTTAACTCCCGAAAAAGAATGTGGTAGTGATCTTCTGAACGTACAAGATAATTATCTATAATCATGGATTGACTAATTCATTATACACGTCTGGAATCATCGATGGCATATATTTTAGTTTCTTATCTATATTCAACAGGTGATCAGCCGAATAGGAATGATAGGTCACAGCTTTTATGCAAGCATTGAGAAAATTAGGTTGTAATGACAATTCATAGAGTATTGTGCCAGCTAGAGTGTCTCCCATACCTGCCACGGCCATTCTATGATTACCATCCATGCATGTGAAAAATGAGGTTCCATCATATATTATTGTTCCCGAGCCCTTTAAAATTACTATACAGCCATATATTTCATTTAATTCTTTTGCTGCTCTATATCTGTCGTTCTGTACATCTTTGGTGCTAATGTTTAATAATTCTGCAGCTTCCCCGGGATGTGGAGTAATAATTAATTTATTAGAATAAGAAAAGCCTTTTTTGAGGAATTTTAATGCTCCTGCATCGACCACTAAAGCGTTAATAGAATCAAGGTTTTCTGTAATATGATTAAGATATTTTTTAGTGATATTATTCGTACCGGGTCCTAGAAGGATATTAGTGAATTTTTTTAATCTGATTTTAAAATCAGAGATTGAGAAAGGGCTTGAAATCACTTCAGGAATAATAATTGGAAGTGTATGTGCATACTCTCTATCTGTGTAAACATGAAGATATTGACATCCTAGTTTTATAAGAGTTGTCACAGATAATAGCATGGCTCCGTGATATGGTGGTTCGCCTGAGATAACGCAGCTAATTCCTTTTGATTTTTTGTGCTGTGAAAAGAGATCATCATGAGTAAAATTTTTTGAAAAACTCGAGCTGCCAAAAGTATCAGCTGCAGAAATCAAGTAATTTTTTGATTTCAATTGATCTTCAATTAAATTCGAAAA
>CAJWPJ010000030.1 GCA_913045115.1 uncultured Gammaproteobacteria bacterium
AAGCTGACCACCATGATCGTGGAGAAACACATTTCTGGGAACTTGAAAACGTAGGCGCACCTAACACAGGTTGGGGCTACTTTACAATTTTCGCGCTAGCACTAGTACCACCACTATGGCACTGGTATATGCGTAAAAGATTAGCAACTTGGGACGAAAAATTCGCAACTGCTGAAGAAAAAGGAATTGCTAACAGAATCAACGCAGAAGTTGGTTATGAAGGTACTTCATTCAAAGGCGACGAGCTTTCTTTCCCTGTAGAAAACTAATATAGGAAATATCAAGATTCAAAAGGACTTGATGCACCCCCTCTTTTGAGGGGGTGTTTTTTTTCATCCTCATCTTCAGGTACATACGTTAAGCCTAAACCGATGAGCGCAGCTTTTATTTTTTCTATAGTATTTTTCTTAGATTTATAATCAATACTGTACAACTTAATAGTGGAAGCAGATCGTTTTTTCATTTCCATCGACCTCTAGTTTACAGCTAGTACATTTATGCTTTAGACCCACAGCAGTCAGAGTTTTCACAATTATAAGATTTGCTAATCCACCTCTTATATTTTCAGGTAGTACTATCTTAAAATTACCATTTTTATTACTTACTACATAAGGCCTTATCTTTATCTTGCTGTTGCATATAATAGATCTTAGCTCGTCATTAATTTCAACCGAGGGTATCGCAGTGTACTTTTTACCATCTTTGAAAAATGCTGTTTTAATTGAACCAGAGTATGCTCCAATTTTCGATGAACTTAATGGATTATCAAGTTCTGAGTTTGTTTCATGATTTCTCATTACCTTCTCCTCTTTAGTGTTTTTACTGATCAGTAGTGGCACACAATCTAGAGTTCAAATGCCAAAAAAAAACCATCATGCTAAAGCAGTGATGGTTACTGATCGCTTTAGCTCTTTTACGCCTGCAAGCTGATGTTCAAATTAGGCGTAATATGATTACAACATTAGATTTAATCGCTGTCAACTTTTTTGTTAAATGGATGATACAAATTGTCCACTAATTTAAGCTCTAGTTGTCTATTTTCTACACCCATTATTAATCTTTCTTCATCTGTTGCTTCCACATATGATGAGAATATTTTATCCCACACCGTAAATATACTTGCGTAATTCGCTTCTCTCGACTGTCTTGACCGGGTATGGTGATTGGTATGATATCTTGGAGTCACGATAATTTTTGCTAATGATTCATCAACATTGCTCTTTAGCTTGATATTACTGTGATGGAATTGAATTGATAGTACTAAAATAATTTCATAAAAAAGAAATTCTGCTAGAGAAATACCAAAAATAAATATAATTATTGATTTGTAAAATGTAGATAGAATCAATTCACCGATATGAAATCTTACGGATGTTCCAACATCCATATGTGTATCCACATGATGAACAAAGTGAAATTTCCAAAGAAACTGATTAGTGTGATTAAATCTATGCCACCAGTAGAGTGCAAGATCAAGTACTATGAAACTAAGAATAAGTTTTACAATATCGTATTCGGTAATTGAATATAGCAAACCAATATGACTTTCAGATACTATTAAGAGCGTAGGCATTAGTACAAATAAAACTGGCAGGCGCATTATAATTGTATTGATCAATGCAAAAGTTGTGTGAAAAGCCAGCCTCTTATAACGATTAGTATCCCATTGTCTATTAGGATAAATAGTTTCTAGAATAAAAAATAATATAAACCCTAATATAAAAAAGGAAAGTTTCAAGCTTGATAGCGTTTCTATAGTCATAATTCATTATATCATTTCTTCAACAATTACTGATATACTATATCGATGACAAGTTCCGAACGACACAGACTGAGTTTGATAATTGCGACACTAGGTCCATCAACAGATAATGAGAAAGAGCTGATTACAATGTTAATGGCTGGAATAGCTCGTCAATGGACTGATGGTGTTGATATAGCGAGAGTTCTTCATAGTGATGGAGAAGATGTTGCTAAAAGTAGGATAGAAATATTTAGAGAGCAGTCAAAGAAGAGAAACTTAAGCACATCTGTTTACTTGGATACAGACGGATCCGACATGGACTCATATATTGCTTTCACAAATAAGATAATTCCGGAGATAGTAACATTCGATAAAACTAATGGTCTAGATTTCTTTAAATCAATAAGGGATAAAATAAATACTGATGTGAAAATTTGTGTCAGGGTCAAGCTAGGTGAAAGCACGGATGATTTAGATGACTACTTTAATGAATGCGACTACTCAATGATTGAGCTCGATTCAAAAGTTATCCATGACGATAAAATTGTACAAAGATCAAAAGATAAAAGTTGCGAGCCAATATACTTAGCATTAATTCCAACCTTAATGTCTGGCCAAGTGCAATCTAGAGAGGAAAATTTTGAGATCGGACATACTCTTGAAGAGGGATTTGATATTGTAGCCTTATACCAAGAAACAGCACATGGACCTTATGCGGCCAGATCTGTAAAATGTATTGATGAGATAAGTGTGGAATCAGAAAAACTGAGGGTCAATCCTTTTCAAGATACACTTGATAAATTTCTTTCATTCTTTAGAAAAAAGTAAATTAGCCTGGAGGCCAGCCTAAGGTCCTATTCGCAAGAATGTGAATATGAAGATGAAACACAGTTTGCCCAGCTTCACTTCCATTATTAATAACAAGTCTGTAGTCATTGATTCCTTGGTTAGACATCTCATTTTTGATAACAATCATAAGATGATCCACTATACCTTGATCAGACTCAGATAAGTCAGATATGCCCTTAATTTCTTTTTTAGGTATAGCCAAGTAATGAATCGGTGCTTGAGGGCTTATATCTTCAATAATAATTGATTTCTCATCTTCATATATGATATTAGCAGGTATCTCTCTTTCAATAATCTTCGTGAATATAGATTTTTCATTCATTTTGGTGGTTGATATGGATTCTGCATGAATTGAGTTTTGTACTTTTCTAGTTCTGTATGAGGCATCGGACCTTTATCTTTTTTATCTGGCGAGTCTTCTTTGTTTAATAGCTTCTTCAATAACTCATTGTTTTCATTTTGAAGTTTAATTAACTTTCTCATGAAAATGAGACCATTAGCCAAAGTGAGGATAACCATTATGAGGAGTAGTAAAGCTACGAGTTTCATTATTGAAGTTCCTTCAAAGTATCCAATACTTCATCAACATGACCCTTGACTTTAACATTTCTCCAAGCATGTAATACCTTTCCATCTTTATCTATAATGAAGGTAGATCTATCAACACCCATATATTTTCTTCCATACAAGCTTTTCTCTTTAATTACATCAAAACTCTTGCAGAGCTTCTCCTCAGGATCCGATATTAATGGGAATTTAAACCCATGTTTTTCTATGAACTTTTCATGCAAACTTATTTTATCTCTTGAAACGCCGACTACATTTGCTTTCAATTTTTTAATTTTAGTAAGGTTATCATTAAATTCAATACTTTCTGTTGTACAACCTGGAGTGAGATCTTTTGGATAAAAGTATAATATTAATTTTCTGTCTAAAAAATCATAAAGCTCATTTTTTTTGATATCAGTACATTCAATCTTCATATTTTTTGCTTTGGTATTTATTTTTCCATTTGCCATATTGTCTCCTATTCAATCACTCTAGCACTCTCAATAAGCATAATAGGTACACCGTCTTTAATGGGGTATGCTAGTCCGGACTCTTTACATAATAATTCATTTTTAATTTTGTCATATTCAAGTTTTCCACCTGATTTAGGACAAACTAAAACATCTAACAGTTCTTCATTCATACATTAGAAATATATTTCATATAAATCAAAATTCAAGTGATTTACTCTTTTTAATATGTAATAATTAATTTCATGAAATTTCTTATATCTGTTTTAACTCTTACGTTTACTTTATCGTCACATGCTTTTATGAGCGGTATTGATCCAACTCGCGATACACAAGGCGAGATAGATATAATTGGCGCAACAATTCCACTAGCGCCACCTAGTGCATCTGTCAATGCAGGCTATGTCAAATTCACTAATACATCTGACAAGGATGTAGAATTTCATAGTTTTACTAGTCCAGTTTACGACAGTGTAGAAATGCACGTTATGGAATATAAATCTGGAACAGCGAAGATGAAGCAGGCAAAAAAGATTCTTGTACCGGCAAATACAAGTATTGAATTAAAACCTGGCGGAACCCATCTTATGTTAATTGGGCCAAGAAGAGATATCAAAGCTGGCGAACAAATACTGATGATTGCGCAAGACAGCCTTGAAAGAAGATTTATGCTCAAATTTAATGTAGTAGACTTCAGAGAGTCTAAAGCTGATGGAAGTAATGACCATAGCCATCATAACCACTGATATTATCTAGACTTGTTTTTTTAATAATCATCCTTACATTTCAGGTATGGATATAAACAACATTAAATTCACTGATAAGGTAAGGGAAATATTTTCGTTATCAGATCAAAAAGCCAAAGATCGCAAGCATCAATACATTGATAGTTTTCATATTCTGTCATCTATTCTGGATACACAATGTCTTGGCAAAACGTTATTAGAGTCATCAAAATTTGATTTGAATAAATTAAGATCACTATGTGATAAAGAAGTTGATTCATTACCTGTCGTAACTAGTATCAGCGAAAAAACAGAAATCACATCAGATTTATACGCAGTTTTAAAGCACTCAGAGAGTGAGTCTCTAAGGCTTGGCGATAGTTACCTAGCCACAGATATACTTGCTCTACAAATTATTTCAAGTGAGCGCTTTAGTCGAATAGATCGTAATGGCGATTTTAATGTTGGATTGTTAAAAGAGAACCTAGGATTGACTCGAGAAAACGGTAAAATTTCACAGTCTTCATCTGAGGATACACAAAACGTATTATCTGAGTATTTGATAGATATCACAAAGTTAGCAGAAGATGGTAAGCTTGACCCTGTCATTGGTCGTGATACAGAAATTAGGAGAACCATACAAGTTCTTCAAAGACGCACAAAAAATAACCCTGTATTGATAGGTGAGCCTGGAGTTGGCAAAACTGCTATTATTGAAGGCTTGGCTCAAAGAATAATAAATAATGAAGTCCCCTCAGGTTTGAAAGATAAATCGATTATGCAATTAGACCTTGCTGCTCTATTAGCAGGATCAAAATTTAGAGGCGATTTTGAAGAAAGATTAAAAATGGTTATAAAAGAAGTCGAAAAGAATGATGGTAAATATATTTTATTTATTGATGAAATACATACTATGGTAGGTGCAGGTAAGGCAGAGGGATCAATGGATGCCGGTAATATGTTAAAGCCGGCTTTAGCACGCGGCGAACTTCATTGTATTGGTGCCACTACATTAGATGAATTCAGAGAGAATATTGAAAAAGACCCCGCCCTTGAGAGAAGATTTCAAAAAGTCTTAATTGAACAACCCTCACAAAATGAAACAATAGCCATCTTGCGCGGTCTAAAAGAGAAATATGAGATACATCATGGCGTATCTATATCTGACTCTTCAATTATTGCAGCGACTAGGTTATCTACAAAATATATCACAGATCGTAATCTTCCAGACAAAGCAATAGATCTAATAGATGAATCTGCTAGCTTAATCAGAATGGAGATTGATTCCAAACCTGAAGATTTAGACGAACTTGATAGAAAAATTATTACTCTTAAAATAGAAAAGGAAGCATTAAGCAAAAGTCAGGATAATGAACAGGAGGTTATAAATGAGATTACATCTAAGCTAAATGATTTAGAAGAAAAATATAGCTCACTGGAAAAAGTCTGGAAGAGTGAGAAAGAAATTTTGAATAAATCTAACGCTCTTAAATCTCAACTCGAAGAATCAAGGTTAGAACTTGAGGGCGCCAAAAGGAATGGAGATTTGATGAAGATGGCTGAGTTAAGACATGGAGTTATCCCAAAAATTGAGAGTCAAATAAAGGATTCAGAAAATATTAATCATAATGATTTAACTCTGCTTCGAAACAAGGTAACTGAAGAGATAGTAGCAAATGTCGTCTCTAAATGGACCGGCATTCCAGTTACATCAATGATGCTATCTGAAAAAGATAAACTCTTAAATTTAGAAAAGAGGCTATCAGATTCAGTAGTAGGGCAAGAGAAGGCGGCTATTGCTGTAAGTAACGCAATCAGAAGGGCTAGGGCGGGTATTTCAGATCCAAATAAGCCTAATGGTGTATTTTTATTTCTAGGACCCACTGGTGTTGGTAAAACCGAACTTACGAAAGAATTGTCAAAACAACTATTTGATAGCGTTGATGCATTAATCAGACTTGATATGTCTGAGTTTTCAGAAAAACACAATGTTTCGAGATTTATCGGCGCACCTCCCGGTTATGTAGGTTATGAACAAGGTGGCACACTTACTGAGATAGTTAGGAGAAAACCATATTCTGTAGTGTTGCTTGATGAAATAGAAAAAGCCCACCCAGAGGTTCTGAACATTCTTCTTCAATTATTCGATGATGGCAGATTAACTGATGGTCAAGGTAGGGTCATTGACTTTACAAATACGATTATTGTCATGACTTCAAATCTTGGTGCTGAATATTTTAGCGAATCAAACATAGATCTAAAAAATAAAATCAAAGATGTTATACAGAGTAGTTTCAGACCTGAATTTATAAATAGAATTGATGATATTATTGCATTTAATAAACTTAGTTCAGAGAATCTTAAAACTATAACCATTAATCAGCTATCTCGGCTATCTCAGCGGATTTATCAAGATATGTCAATTGAGACAACTTTTGATAGTTCTGTTATTAAGCACTTATCTATGGAAGATGAAAATAATACTTATGGCGCAAGACCAATTAAAAGAAAAATTCAAACTCAGATCGAGAATGAGCTGTCAAAATTGATTATCTCCGATGATATTATTAAGGGTGGAAGTTATAATATAAGTATTGTCGATGGAAAACTTATACATTCTCTAAATCAAAGACAAATACAATCAAATCCATCTTCTTGATTTTTTCTTATAGTTTTCGTACTCATCACCAAATTTAGTCTTTAGATAAGCTTCCTCTCTTTTAATCACATAATAATCTAAAACTATCATAGTCAATGGAGCCATAAGACTTATATGAATGAAGCTAAGTGACATACCTATACCCAACTGAAACATTACAAGAGCAAGATACATGGGGTTTCTAGTATATTTGTAAATACCCCCTATGATAAGTTTGTTAGACTCAGTTATTGGATTTGGATCTTCGCTATATCTTCTAAATAGTCCAACTGACAGATGAATTAAGCCAAGTGATATAAGTAAAATAATAACGCCATACTCATAAGATCTAAAAATATCAAAAATACTTGGAAGCTTATAAAGTTGAAAGATATAAAGGTTACTAATTCCTATCAGAAAACCTAGATTAAGAGAAAAAAGCATAATTAATGGCGGGAAGGTTGGTATTTCTGCTGAATCCACCAATTTTTTAGGAAAGTATGACATATGAACAAATAGGATGAAAGCAAGTCCCGAGATGAATGCTAGCAGCCCAAGTACAAAAGCATTTTCAATTTGTATTTGAGTATCACCAAGGTACCAATTAAAAAATTTCGAGTAGTGATATAACATATTACCTAATAGTAAATATGAGCTATATTTCTTGAACATATTCACTTATTTGTAAAAAGTTATTAACAGTTAGATTTTCTGCTCTTAATTTATCTTCTATTTTTAAGGCTAGAAAATCATCGTCCTTAAGATACGAACTAAGAGAGGTTCTTATCATCTTACGTCTTGTCTCAAAAGCTGACTTGACAATATCATAGAAAATAGTTTCATGATGTTTGCTATCAAATACATTTTTTTTAGGCTCTAACCTTACGAATGATGATTTGACTTTTGGTTTTGGAGAAAAAACATTTTCACTAATATCAAATAGTTTATGTATATCAAAATATGCTTGTGCCATTACACTAAGTCTTCCATAAACTTTTGAATTTGGTTCTGAAACTAATCTATCTACAACTTCTTTCTGTAGCATAAAATGCATATCTATAACATTTTTGCAATCACACATTTTAAATATAATTTCTGTAGATATGTTGTAAGGAAGGTTTCCTATAAATCTCATTGGGTTTTGTAATTGGTTGAGGTCATATTTTAAAATATCGTCGTTAATTAGTCGGCTACCAGGATAGTCAGCTAAAATATCACAGAGATTATTAATTAGATCTGAATCTTTTTCTATCATGATAATTTTTGATACCTTATTTATGATAGATTTTGTCATTGCTCCATCACCAGGCCCTATTTCGATTATTTCATCACCTATAGATGGACTGATATGTTTTACAAGTTTATCAATGACGTTCTGATCTTTAAGAAAATGTTGGCCTAGTTTTTTCTTACGCCGCACTTTTTGAAATATCTCTTGCAACTTTTAACGCCTGAGTGAAACTTGATATATCAACATCTCCAGTTCCCACAAGATCTGTCGCTGTTCCATGATCTACAGAAACTCTAATAATTGGTAATCCAAGGGTTACATTCGTAGTTTTACTGAAATCATCATATTTTATAACAGGTAAACCTTGATCATGATACATTGTGTGAATTACATCGTACTTATTTGTGAATTTTTTTATGAATGCAGTGTCTGCGGGCACTGGGCCGTCAACATTAATACCCATTTTCCTAAGTGAATTAACTGCAGGTTTGATAACTTTTATTTCTTCTTTACCAAGCAGGCCATCTTCACCTGCATGCGGGTTAAGTCCACATATGAGGATGCGTGGTTTTTTGATTCCGAACTTACTTTTTAGATCACTATTTATAATTTTTATTTTTTCTATAATTGCGCTTATACTTATTTCTTTTGTAACTTTATTTAATGGTATATGTATTGTTTGAAGAGTAACTTTTAGCCTGTTGTTCATTAACATCATAATAGATTTTGATTTACAAAGTTTCGCTAAATATTCAGTGTGACCAGAGATTTTAAACCCTCCCTTATTAAGTACTGATTTGGATATTGGTCCTGTAACCATGGCATCAAAATACTTATCTTTGCATCCATTAGCAGCAGTTTTTATTGTCTCTATGACAAACGGTGCGTTCATAGGATTCATGTATCCAGGCTTATTTTTAGTAACCAGTCTAATCGGATATACATTTATTACTCCTAACCCACTTACAGTTTGGGATGCCAAAGTATCGAGTATGTTAATGGATATTTTAATATTTAGCTTTTTGGAGCTATCTGTAAGAAGCCTTGGGTCAGTTATAACAATATGATTGCGATTAATATGTGATTGAGCCATCATCACACATATATCAGGTCCTATACCCCCTGGATCACCTAAGGTTATGGCTATCCTTTTAGTCATCTAACATACTCTATGTATGCCTGTTCTTTAAGTTTAGCAAGCCACTCCTTTTTCGCTACAGCAACCTTTCTATCTTTTAATATTGCTATTGCTTGATTCCTTTTAATTGTATCAATAACATTTTTTGTTCTTTTATTTTCTAAGTAAAGAATGTGCCAGCCAAACCTCGTTTTGAATGGTTCACTAACACCTTTGACAGGGGTATTTAACATAACCTTCCTAAAATT
>CAJWPJ010000031.1 GCA_913045115.1 uncultured Gammaproteobacteria bacterium
GCAGAATTCAATGTGTCAAGAATACTATAAGGTGATTGAGGAATGATCGCCTGAGATTCTAACACACCTATTATTGATACAATAACTAGTATTAAAATAAATATCCTCATAATTAACTCCTAATCAAGCTTTCAGCAATTTGTATACTATTCAAAGCAGCACCTTTTCTTACATTATCCGCAACTACCCATAAATTTAAAGAGTTATTTTTGTTAAGCCCTTTTCTAATTCTCCCGACAAAAACATCATCTGTTCCATGACCATGCTCAAAAGAAGTTGGAAAATCAATTTCATGTTTGTCGTCTATTACTGATATACCCTTAAAACTCATAAGAACTTCTCTAGCTAAGTCTATATCTATATCTTTTTTAGTCTCTATATATATACTTTCTGCGTGTCCAACTAGCACTGGAACCCTTACTGCAGTTGGATTTACAGTAATCTTTTTATCCAGAATTTTTTGAGTCTCCCAGACCATCTTCATTTCTTCTCTCGTGTAATCATTTTCGAGAAAACAATCGACAAATGGAATGGAGTTAAAAGCAATTTGCTTTGGATAGACTTTTTTATCTATGCTTCTTTGATCGATATACGCAGATGACTGTTGTAAAAGCTCTTCAATACCATCTTTGCCTGAACCAGAAACTGCTTGATAAGTAGAAACATTGATATGTTCTATACAAAAAGTGTCGTGAAGTGGCTTCAAAGCTACAAGCATTTGAATTGTTGAACAATTTGGGTTTGCAATAATATTAGTCTGTTCATATAGAGAAATATCTTGTGGGTTAATTTCGGGCACAATCAAAGGTATGTTGTCCTCGTATCTAAATTCTGATGTATTATCAATTACAACGCACCCATGAGATGCAGCTTTAGTTGCATACTCTTTTGATACAGAGCTACCTGCACTGAAGAAAGCTATATCTATTGTTGAAAAATCAAATTCATCTAAAGCTTCCACTGTTATCAGCTTATCTCCAAATTTTGATTTTGAGCCTTTAGATTTTTGGCTTGCAATTGCATGTACACTATCAATCGGAAAATCTCTAGAATATAATATTTCTAAAAGTGATTCTCCTACTATTCCCGTGGCTCCTACCACGGCTACATTATATGAATCTTTTACCTTTAACATAATTTTTTTATTCTCTCTAAAACTTTATCGCCCATTTCGCTTGTTGTTATAAAATCATCTTTTGATAAGTCTTTGGTAAAGCACCCTGATTGTAATACATCATCTACAGATTTTTTAATTAATTTAGATAAGTCTTGTCTGTTAAATGTATATTCAAACATCATTCCAAGAGACAAAATCATCGCAATAGGATTTACTATACCTTGACCTGCGATATCTGGTGCAGATCCATGAATTGGCTCGAACATGCCAGTTGAATCGGATAATGATGCAGAAGGTAATAATCCTATAGACCCAGTTAGCATAGATGCTGCGTCTGATAAGATGTCTCCAAACAAATTAGGTGTTAAAATTACATCAAATTGTTTCGGATTTTTTATAATTTGCATAGCCGCATTATCTACATACATATGTTCTAAATTTATATCATTATGATCATTCATCATTCTATCAACAGTTTGTCTCCATAATTGCGAGCACTCTAGAACATTGGCTTTATCAATGGATGTGATACGCTTATTTCTCTTAATTGAAATATCAATTGCAAATTTTGTAATTCTCTGAACTTCAGATTCTGAATATAGCATCGTATTATATCCAACTCTGTCACCATTAACATCTTTGAAGCCTCTTGGTTCTCCAAAATATACATCGCCAATAAGCTCTCTGATGATAACTATGTCTAAGTCATTAATTAAATCTGATTTAATAGATGAATAATCTAATAGTGTGTTAAATACAAATATCGGCCTAATATTAATGAACAGATTAAGGTATTTTCTCAGTACAAGTAATCCATGTTCTGGTTTAAGCTCTCGAACATTATTATCATACTTAGGTGTTCCAACTGATGCTAGTAATACCGCATCAGATTTTCGCGCCCTCTCTAAAGTTTCATCCGTTATTGGTTTATTATATTTATCTAGCGAAGCACCGCCAATATCGCCGAACTCATAAGAAATATTGGTCATCTTAGATTCATTAAAAAAATCCAATATTTTTATAACTTCAGTTGTAATTTCAGGACCTACCTCATCACCAGGAAGAATTAATATATTTTTTTTACTCATTATTAAACAACCATGGTTTGATAAGCTTCATTTGATCCTCATAATTTTTTATTTGATCTTTATGTTTCAGTGTCAACTCAATATCATCAAGATCATTGATAATTCTCTCTTTATAGGAGTCTGATATTGAAAATGGTATCTCTTTATTATCAGGTAGTAAAATCCTATCCTCTGATAACTTTACGTCTAGTACGTATGCGCTAGACGACAATGATGATTTTAGTATTTTATCAATTGTTTGTGAGTCCAGTGAAATCAGTAGTAGTCCATTTTTAAAACTATTTCTAGAGAAAATATCTGCGAAACTTACCGCGATTACGACATCAATTCCATAATTCTGAATTGCCCAAACAGCATGCTCTCTAGATGATCCACAGCCAAAGTTAGTTTTCGAAACGAGAATATTTCCCTCTCTGAATGGCTGTTTATTCAAAATGAAATCTAGATTTTCTTCTCTTTTATCATTGCTATCTAGGGTTGCTGTATCTTTGTATCTTAAAGAATCGAATAAATAGGGGCCAAATCCAGACTTCTTAATTGACTTCAAATATTGTTTTGGAATTATTAAATCTGTATCTACATTATCTCTATTAATAGGTATAACTTGACCATGATAGGATCTACTTTTCATTCATAAAATCCTTAACATTATAAAAATGTCCTTTTATAGCAGCAACTGCAGCCATACCTGGACTGACTAGGTGGGTTCTACCCTTATCGCCTTGTCGACCTTGAAAGTTTCTGTTTGATGTAGACGCGCATCTTTCATATGGTTGTAAAAAATCATCATTCATTCCTAAACACATTGAACAGCCTGGATCTCTCCACTCAAAACCTGCATTCATGAATACTTTATCTAAACCTTCTTTTTCTGCCTGAGCTTTTACAAGACCTGATCCAGGAACAATAATTGCCTGTTTAATTTGTTTGGATACTTTCTCGCCTTCAACAACTTCAGCGGCTTGACGTAAATCCTCTATACGAGAATTAGTGCATGAACCGATGAATACTTTATCAAGCTCAATAGATTTTATTTCAGTTTTTGGTTTCAGACCCATATATGAGAGTGTATCTAGATATTCCTCTTCATTATTAATTGACTCAGAGCTTGGTATACATTCGTCAACAGAAGCCACCATTTCTGGAGAGGTGCCCCATGTTACTTGTGGTTGAATGTCTCCAGCATCAAATATATCTTTTCTATCAAATTCTACATCATCATCACTTTTTAATGTTTCCCAGTATTGAAGGGCTTTGTCATAATGCTTAGTTGAGGGTAGAAATTCTCTATCTTTCAAATAACCATGAGTTTTTTCATCAAAAGCCATCAATCCAGATTTAGCGCCAGCTTCTATGGTCATATTACAAATGGTCATGCGTGATTCTATACTTAAATCTGATATAGTCGTTCCTGTATACTCTATAGTGTATCCTGTGCCGCCAGAAGTTCCTATGCTCCCAATAATATACAAAATTAAATCTTTGGATGTGATGTAAGGATGAAGCTTTCCATTTATTTCTATATTGAAGTTCTTTTCTTTTGTTAAATTAAGGCATTGTGTAGCAAGAACATGTTCAACATCACTTGTTCCTATTCCAAAGGAAAGCGATGCAAGAGCGCCATGGGTTGATGTGTGTGAGTCACCACAAACTATAGTCATACCTGGCTGTGTCATCCCAAGTTCAGGCCCAATCACATGAACTATACCTTGCTTGAGATTATCTAAATCATAAAGTTCTATATTATGTTTCTTGCAATTATCACGAAGCGCTTCTATCTGTATCTTGGAAACTGGATCAGCGATACCCTGATCTCTATTTATAGTTGGGACATTATGGTCAGTTGTTGCCATAATTGATTTTTTATTCCAAATCTCTCTTTTTTTAATATCTAACCCATCAAATGCTTGTGGCGAGGTGACTTCATGAATTAAGTGCCGATCAATATATATAAGAGATGATTTATCATCATTATCTAAGATGTAGTGATCGTTCCATATTTTATCGTATAAGGTTTCTTTCATAACTAAAAATTTATTTATTTTGTGCTTTATGTCTTAAATATAAATCACATAAAGTTAAAGCCATCATAGCCTCTGCTATTGGAACAGCCCTTATACCAACACATGGATCATGTCTCCCTTTAGTTCGTATGCTAGTGGGTTTATTTTTTTGATCAATAGTTTTGCCAGGTATTAAAATGCTAGATGTTGGCTTGAGAGCAATATTTACATGTAAATCTTGGCCAGTAGATATACCCCCGAGTGTCCCACCAGAAAAATTACTCAAAAACCCTTTTGGTGTAATCTCATCTCTTGCTTGAGAACCCTTTTGTGTAACAACATCAAACCCAGCTCCAATTTCAACACCTTTAACAGCATTTATAGACATCATTCCTTGTGCAAGTAGTGCATCTAATTTATCAAACACAGGTTCTCCCAAACCTATTGGAATATTTTTTCCAATAACTGTTACCTGAGCGCCTATTGAGTCGCCAGATTTTCTTATAGATGTTAAGTAGTTCTCAAGCTCAGTAATTTTCTTTTTATCAGGGAAAAAGAATGGGTTCTTTTCGATATCGGATACCCTAACATTGTCTGCTTTAATTTCACCAAGTTGTGAAACATAACCATATATTTTAGTTTTGTGAATTTTAGATAAATATTTTTTTGCAATTGCGCCTGCTGCTACACGTGCAACAGTCTCACGGGCAGATGATCTTCCGGCTCCCCTGTAATCCCTAATTCCATATTTTTTTTGATAGGTAAAATCTGCATGACCAGGTCTAAACTTATTTTTAATCTCAGAATAATCTTTAGATTTATGGTCTTTGTTATAAATCAAAAGAGCAATAGGTGTTCCAGTTGTTACACCATTAAAAACGCCTGATAAGATTTCAATTTTATCATCCTCTTTTCTCTGGGTAGTATATTTTGATTGACCAGGTTTTCTTCGGTCTAGATCTCTCTGGATGTCACTCTCATCAATTTTTAAGTTAGGCGGGCAACCGTCAATAATACAGCCGAGCGCCTTTCCATGACTTTCGCCGAAAGTAGTAACTTTAAAAATTGTACCGAATGTATTTCCTGACATAATATATATTTTTATTGCATTATAGACAAAATATCATATATTTGCTGATAAATTTCGTGACCATGGCTATAAATGTACGGCCTGTAAAGATAAAATGATAATCGAATGAATAATAGCCTATCAAAATTAAAAAAAATGATACTTTCTTATTGGCTGTATATAATGCCACATCATTTGATATCACGTTTTACCTACATCATCACTAGAACACACCATCCTCTTACGCAGTTCTTGATTAGAATCTATGTAAAACTATTTAAGATTAATCTAGATGAATGTATCGAAAAAAACATAGAGAACTATAATACTTTTTGTGATTTCTTTACTAGAAAACTAAAAAAGGGAGTCCATGTAATAAATAAAGATAATGATTCAATTGTATCCTCATGTGATGGAAGAATTCTTCAGTTTGGTAAAATACTTGATAACTCAATACTTCAAGTCAAAGGAATGAGTACACCTATACGTTCACTTCTATGCGAGGATAAAGAGTTAGCATCTATTTATAAAAATGGTTCATTTTTAACAATTTATTTATCTCCGAAAGATTACCACAGAGTACATACGCCCGCTGATGGTAAATTAATGAAAACATTACACGTACCTGGGCGACTGTTTAGTGTCGCTGATCATGCAGTTGAATGTATAAATAACTTGTACGCAAAAAATGAGCGATTAGTGTGTCATTTCAAAGAAGAAGATAATCATTTTTCTGTAATTTTTGTAGGAGCAATAAATGTTTCATCAATTGAAACGCAATGGAAAGGTGAAGTTTCACCTCCTATGCCTAAAAAATTAATCTCAACGAAATATGGTAATAGGAATATAAAATTTAATAAAGGAGATGAAATTGGAATGTTTAAATCAGGATCTACTGTTATTTTACTTTTTACAGAGAATGTAGAGCTATCAAGTAATCTAAAAGTAAATCAGTCAGTCAGAGTAGGAAAAAAGATCGGTAAGATAAACTAGATAGTGTGCCCTGCATAACTAGGTAACGCATCTTTGTAATCAAATCCCTCTTTCTTCTGACAATATCTCTTATAATAATCTATTAATAGTTCTGAACCCATGTAGTTATCAATTGTTTCGTATTTATCATTGTCTGCTTGGATGTTACTAGAGTTTGTCGCAAACATATATTCAGGTTGTGGTTTTACGTCAGTAAATGAAATTGTACTAATAGATTCTTTGGCGTGACAATTTGTATCGCTAATCTCAAAAAGACCATGAAATATTTGGTCTCCAAAAGCTTTTTTTGCTATCTGAATCTTTTGTGATTTATATTTTTTATACAAATAATATGCATCAAGATTGAGGCTATTTATACCGTATACTGGACAGTCATTGCTAAATCCGATTGCTTGAACAATGGCTGATGAAACTCTTATGCCTGTAAAACTCCCTGGTCCATTATTATAAATTAAAGTATTTATTTGATTTGGACTAAGGCTACTTTTTGAAACGATGTTATCAATCTCAACCAAGATACTTTCACTGGATACATTATAAGATTTATCTTGAAAAGAGGTGATCTCATTTTCTTTGGAAACACTTAATGAATAATTATTCCCAGATGTATCTATTGAGAGTATGTTCATAACTCATACTATACTATAGAATAAGTAAAATTATCTCCCCGTAGTTAAACTGGATATAACAAGACCCTCCTAAGGTTTAGTTCCTGGTTCGAGTCCGGGCGGGGAGGTTCTCAGATTATTTATTACTAGCATGCTTGTTAACTACAGCAATTGAAAGATTTCTCGCATGTTTACTTTTTCTTATTTTCCAAATTTTATCTCTTGAGAGTTTTGTCTCTACACCATTGTCTACAATAGGACTTGGATAATTATTTCCTGACTTAATGCCTAAATCTAATTCCTCTACTGGAGACAACCGCCAGGGTTCATGAATCAACGAATCTGGGACATCACGTAATTCAGGAACCCATTTTCTTATGAACTCACCCTGTGGATCCTGATCATATGACTGTTTGATAGGGTTGTAAATTCTAATAGTATTGATACCTGTTGTGCCTGATTGCATTTGAAACTGAGAATAGTGAATGCCTGGCTCATAATCAGTAAAATATTTTGATAGGTGTTTACTTGTCAATCTCCAGTCTAACCAGAGCTGATATGAGGCAAATGAGACAAGCATCGCTCTCATTCTAAAGTTTAACCACCCTGTTTTTGTAACAAAACGCATACATGCATCTACAAAAGGAAAACCTGTTAAACCATTCTTCCATGCCTCAAACTTCTTCTCATCAGTATCAGCTCTCATTCCGTCATAAGCCCTATTCATATTTTCATATTCGATTGTTGGTTCATCATAGAATTTTTGGATGAAGTGACAATGCCAAGCGAGTCTTTTTTTAAATGATGATAATGATTTTTTATCAATATCAGAATCATTATATTTCGTATTCAATTGTGAGATGATATCTCGAATAGAGACTGTGCCAAAAGTAATGTGAGGACTTAATCTTGAGCATGAATTTTCTGACGACAGTGGTGATGACATTAGAAATTGATAATCTTTATGACGTGACACTAGAAAACTATTTAAAAGTTTTTGTGCTTCTTTGCTGCCGCCATGTTGTCTATATAAATAATTATCTTTTTTAAAAGAAGTAAGATTATCTAATTTATGACAATTATCATTGATGAATTCACAAGGTGAGTTCGTTGTAGGTTTTATTTTCTTTGATGTAAAAGAACGCCAATCTTTAGCCCATGTTTGTCTATTTCGGTGTTTAAGCTGTATCCCAAATTGATTACACTGGATCCATTTGACTCCTTTTGATGAAAATAGACTCTGACATGACTTGTCAATTTCTTGAGATGATTTTTCTTTAAATATTCTATTAGAAAAAACATTCTTAATGCGATATCTGCTAAGTAAATCTCTAAAAATATCGAAAGTATCAGAGTGATAGATATTTAAAGTTGCAGCATATTTTTCTTTGAGCTCATCAGACAGATCATTTAGTGATTCTTCAATAAACTCTATGTGAAAAGATGAGACTGTATCTCGCTTTATAAGAGTTCTATCGTATATATAGACCAATAAAACTGAGTCATTATCGACTGCTTTTGAAAAAGCTTCATTGTCATACAATCTTAAATCATTTCTAAACCACAATATATTTGTCATGTTATCGAGTCACCAGGAAAGAAAAAATAAGGATACCAACAATAAGTGTTGATGATACAAAATACTTAATTGCCCAATTCATCTGTTTAGATGTACTTTGATCAGATGTAGATGTTATGAGCTTGATGGCATAGACAAAAACTAAAATAAATATCAATATAAGAATAAGGTTAAACATTGTGTGCATCCTTTTTTTTGTTCAATGACATAACCCAGTCAAGATTAATTCCATACTACTTCCCAACGCTAAAAATAAGATGAGTGCTAAGTACTCCATTTTTAAGCCCTTAAAATGATAGTAATATGCTCCATAATATATAACAAAACAGTTAAGTATGATTAGTGAGTTTAAACATCCAATAGTCATCATAGAAAAATAATAGCATCTGCATAAAAATAATTAACAACGCATAAATAAAGGTAATAAGCTTATCAGGATTAAATCATCGACTAATGATACTATGGTTGCATGAGTAAGTTTATATTTGTTCTCCTAATTACTATATCCTCTATCTCAGTCACAAATGCTGGCTACCCTATTAAGCTTGACGTGATTACTACCAATCTCAGTGAACCATGGGGAATGTCATTTATAAATGATGATACTTTACTCATAACAGAAAAAACTGGATCCATAATACGTATTGATATGAAAACGGGTAATAAAAGTGAAATTGAGCATGACCTTGATTTTTATTATTACGGGCAAGGCGGACTACTAGATATTCTCTATCATGATGGATATGTTTATGTTAGTTATTCAGAAGATAGAGGAAATGGTAAATCTTCAACATCTGTAGCTAGAGGAGTGTATGACGAAGAAAGAATAAGTTTTGAAAACATTTTTCAAGCTGAGCCTCCTATAAATAGTGGGTATCATTTTGGCTCTCGGCTAGTTGTTAAAGACGGCTATCTTTATGCCACTGTCGGGGAGAGAGGTAAAGGGATGATTGCACAAGATAT
>CAJWPJ010000032.1 GCA_913045115.1 uncultured Gammaproteobacteria bacterium
GACTCAAATATTAAATATCTAAATGACAATGGCGTAACGATATGGGATGAATGGGCTGATGATAAAGGTGATCTTGGAAGGATTTATGGCGTCCAATGGCGATCATGGAGAGATTCAAAGGGAGGCAGTATAGATCAAATATCAAATGTAATTGATTCAATTAAAACAGACCCCAACTCTAGAAGACATATAGTCTCATCTTGGAACGTGGGAGATCTCAGCGAAATGAATTTGCCACCATGCCATGCACTTTTTCAGTTTTATGTTGTTAATGAAAAACTTTCCTGCCAACTTTATCAAAGGAGCGCAGACGTTTTTCTAGGGGTACCATTTAACATTGCTTCATATGCATTATTAACTTCTATGATTGCAAAAACTCTTGATTTAGGCCTAGGTGATTTCATTCATACTCTGGGTGATGCTCATCTTTATACTAATCATATCGAACAAGCGAAACTTCAGTTAACAAGGAAGCCTAGAAAACTTCCACACTTAGAGATCTTGATAAAACATAAAGACATCTTCTCTTATAAATTTACTGATTTTGAGCTAGTGGGTTATGATCCTTATGACCATATAAAAGCTCCTGTCTCGGTGTAATAACAATGGCAATTAAAATAATAGCCGCATTGAGCATTAATAGAGTTATTGGAAACGAGGGCAAGATTCCATGGTTCATTAGAGGAGAACTCAAAAGATTCAAAGACATTACCATGAGTCACAACGTTGTAATGGGTCGCAAGACATATGAATCTATAGGAAAAGTACTTGATGGCAGAAGAAATATCATTATCACTAAAAATAAAGATTTTAAAGTCGATGGGGCGATAGTTGAAAACTCTTACGACGCAGCACTAGAAAAGTGTCAAAGTGATAAAGATATATTCATAATTGGTGGTGCTAAAATTTATGAAGCTGCATTAAAAAGTTGTGATTTTCTTTACCTTACACTGATTAACAAATCATTTTCTGGAGATACTTATTTTCCAGACTATAACCCAAAAAAATTGACTTTAATGAAAGAAGTTAGAAATTATGATCTTGAGAATAAATTCTCTTATTCTTATTTAACCTATAAAACTTAGTGCATGACTCTTGGAATTGAGAGAACAAATTCTGGTATTGCTGCATCAAAGTAATTGTCCTCATCATCAATCATGTGATAACTACCTTTCATAGTACCGAAAGATGTTTCTATCATCGTACCACTTGTGTATTGGAATTCCTCGCCAGGAGCAATTTCAGGTTGTTCACCTATAACGCCCTCTCCTTTTACATCTTGAACCTTTCCATTGTCATCCTTGATAACCCAGTGTCTTGATAATAGTTTTGTACTTTTATCACCATTATTCTTGATCAAAACAGTGTATAAAAAATAATATTTATTTTCGTCAGGATTAGACTCACTACTTAAATACGTAGTTTCAACATTTATCTTTATTTGATTAGTCATCCTTAATCTCCCTTTTTAGTTTTGCGGTAAACTGTTTAGCATCCTTATACATTGCAGGCGTAAGATGAATACTAGCATCATCTCGAATATTTTGGGAGTTATATCCATTCTCTATTGCTATTTCAGACCATGCATAAGCAAATACGTAATTTTTTTTCGTACCTAATCCTTTCATGTACATGTATGCTAGGTTGTTTTGAGCGCGGGAAGAACCCTTGTAAGCTGCTTTCTCACAATATTCAAAAGCAAGGGAAAGGTCTCTCTCTACACCTTTACCGAAGAAATACAAAAGCCCAATGTTGTACATTGCTTCCCTGTTACCCTCTTCGACTTCATTTGCCCATACCTTCAAAGCTTCTTTATAGTTCCCATTATGATAATGCTTATATCCTATGTCATCACTTGCCTCGACATAGTGTGGTAAATTTAGTATTAGCAATAAAGCTAGTAAAAATAATTTAGGCATATTACATTGTATATTAATAATTATAATGATGCATTTTTTAAACATGGACATTAATATATTTGACAAGATTTATTCATCTCTGACTAAAAGTAATGAGAATATTAAATCATCACTCTCTAAAATAAAGACAATTCTCTCCGATGAGACACGAGAGTCTAATGAGATGTTAAAAATTTATCAGAAATACGTTACCAATAATGAGGAAATTACAAAAGAGGAGTTGGATCAGGCTAACAAACAGTTTTCCGATTTACTTAAAGGTCTTGGGCTTGCAGGCGTGTTCGCACTTCCGGGAGGATTATTAGCAATTGCTTTTATTGTTAAGCTGGGAGAAAAGCTGGGAGTAGATATTATTCCCGATAAATATAAAAGATAGTTTAGTCGTTGAAGTAATCGTCTTGTTTCTTTATTCTCAATCCATGCTTTTCTTGAACTTTAGTTCCAATAAATAATGATGGTAACAAAAATATAAAGAATAAATTTACAAAGTACCAGAAAGCATTCACATCAAAAACATTAAGCAAGCCAGCCATTATGGCGTTTATCCATAGCCAAAAAAATGGAAGAAATTTGTCTGGTGCAATTACCCACGGCATGTGTTCCAGCATTAGGGTAGTAAAATACTTTCCATGTAAACCATAGTATACAGTGATAAATATCGTAAAAATGACAGTACCAACAATTAATGAATTAGCCAACGCAGGAAATATTCCGATCATACCGAGAGGTACAGCGATAAATGACAAATAACCTTCCCAAACTAGCCAAATTAAAACCATTGAAATTATTGCAAACTTTGTTGCTCGTTTTTCATTGACATCATACGAACTTCTTTTGTATAAAAGTTTATACAAGATTACTGCTGCGATAGCATAATAAATTACTAGTGCAAAAGTTTTAGATGACACTAAATCTGCTAACGAGTTTGTGATAATCAATAAATGATTTTCAACAGATAACCATACTATTAGTGTAGCAATTGACGCATTCACAAATGCTTGTACACCTTTTGGTGTTATTGATTTCCATGGATCACCCATATACCTCTCCTATGCAACTTATGATAAACTATGATTTTAAAATTTAACAGGATATATGTCGAATATTTTCATCATAAGCGCACCCTCAGGATGCGGCAAAACATCATTAGTAAGAGAATTATGCCAAACATATTCATTCCTAGAGCAGACAGTATCTTTCACCACTCGTGCGCTCAGATCTGGTGAAGTAGACGGCCTTGACTATCATTTTATTTCTGAAGAAGACTTTTTAACAAGTAAGAACAATAATAAATTTATTGAATCTCAAAAAGTCTATGATAATTTCTATGGCACTACTTATGAGTCTGTAGATGAGATACTGCATTCAGGTAAAGATGCAATCTTAGAAATTGATTATAAAGGTATGCTCCTTATCAAATCTAAAATCCCGTCCTCTAAATCAATATATATTATCCCGCCAAGCATAGATGAGTTGCACAAAAGACTTTTAGATAGAGGATTAGATAGCAGGGAAGTAATTGAAAAACGAATATCAGAGGCTCAAGATGAGCTTAAGTATGTTAAATTTGCAGATTATACAGTAACAAATGATGATTTTTTCAAAGCATCAAAATCACTAAAATCTCTTGTACTCCACACTAGGATATCAGCAAATAACAATATTCATTTGAGGTAAATTAAGCTAGTTGTCTTGCTAGGGGTATTTAATCTGATATACTCTACTCCCATGGCAAGAGTAACGATAGAAGATTGTTTAAAAAGAATCGACAATGCTTATGATATTGTCTCACTTGCTAGTCAACGAGCTAAAGATATTCTCGATGGCTCTGAACCTAAGATTGATTACCCTGGAAAGCCAAGCGTTGTGGCGCTAAAAGAAATTGCTGAAGGGTTGATTGATATGTCTTATTTTGAAATTCGTAGGAAACAGAAAATTGAGGAGCAACTCTCTGATGCAATAGCGGAAGAGGAGGCCCTATCAGACATTACAGCAGAATCACAGCAAATTTCTCAAATTGACAACCCTGACCAGTCTAACGATTTAAGCGATAATGATGATCAAATAATTGATTCTAATCCTAACCTAGAAGAAAATACAGAAGACAAACCTGCCTAAAAATCTTATTCTAGATATATGGCTGTACCAAAAAAAAAGAAAGCGACTGAAGATATTGCTTTTGTAAATTTTAAAAAGAAATTACAAAAGTTTCTCAACTCTTATCAAGTTAAAAAAGTGGAAAAAGCATATTTAGTTGCGAAAGATGCACATAGTGGTCAGAAGAGAAAATCTGGCGAGAATTACATTAATCATCCGCTTGATGCTGCCTCATATCTAGCTGATTATGAGTTAGATCATGAGACTATTATGGCCGCTATACTCCATGATGTTGTTGAGGATACTAAAATACGACTAGAGGACCTTGAAAATAATTTTGGCAAAAAGGTTACTGAATTAGTTGACGGAGTAAGTAAGCTTGACAGAATTAATTTTGACTCAAAGGAAGAGGCAGATGCCGCAAATCTAAGAAAGATGATTATGGCTATGAGTAATGATATCAGAGTCCTACTTATAAAGTTAGCAGATCGAAGACATAACTTGTCTACTATTAGTGTACTTGAAAATAAAAAAGCAAGAAGAATTGCTAGAGAGACGCTTGAGATATATGCTCCACTTGCATTGAGACTAGGCATACATAAATTATCAACTGAACTAGAGAATCTGTCTTTTAAGACATATTATCCATTGAGACATCACACACTTGTGAAAAATATTGATAAAGCAAGAGGTAACAGAAAGCTTCTTATGTCCAAAATTCAGTCTGAGGTAACAAAAAAACTAGATTCAGAATCGATAAAAAGTTCTACTAAAGCAAGAGAGAAGCATCCTTATGGTATTTATAAAAAAATGAGATCAAAGGAACTTAAGTTTTCTCAAATCAACGATATTTTTGGTGTTCGTATAATAACTGACACTGTTGACTTTTGTTATAGAGCACTTGGATGTATTCATAATCTCTATAAACCTATACCGGGTAGATTTAAAGATTATATCGCTATCCCTAAATCTAATGGATATCAGTCATTACACACAACTGTCTTAGGGCCTCATAATTTACCACTTGAATTTCAGATAAGAACTCAAGAAATGGATCAGCTTGCTCAATCAGGGATTGCTGCCCACTGGCTTTATAAATCACAACCATCAATTTCAAAACTCTCAAGAGAACAACAATGGTTAAATAATCTACTCGACATACAAAAAAAATCAGGCAATCCCACAGAGTTTTTAGGGAGTATAAAAGATGACTTGAATCCCGGGAAAGTATACGTGTTCTCATCAAAGGGTGAGATTATTGAATTGCCAAAAAAATCAACTTTAATTGACTTTGCGTATACAATTCATACAGATTTAGGAAATAATTATTTATCTGGGACGGTGGACGGTGAATTTAAACCACCAAATACAATTTTAAAAAATGGTCAAAGAGTAGTAATAGAAAAATCAGAAATAGCTAAACCTGACCCTTCTTGGTTAAACTTTGTAACATCAGTCAAAGCGAGAACATCCATACGAAATTACCTTAGAAGTATTCATGCATCTGATGCACAAAAATTAGGTGAGAAATTACTGCTTGCTAGTTTAAATGAAATGGATGTATCACTTAATGATGTTCCATCAAAAACATTAGAATTTATTCTATCCGAGTACAAGTTTAAGAAGATTGAGGAGTTATATACCGAAATAGGGCTGGGAAATGTCATTCCTAAATTGATTGCCTTGAGAATGGCGCCGTCTTTCAAACAAGATACCAGTAATGCTATATATGACATTGAGGGCTCAGAAGGGCTGGTAATGTCTTTTGCTAAATGTTGCCATCCTATCCCAGGAGACACGATTGTAGGTCATATAACTCAAGGTAAAGGAATAGTTGTTCATCGAAGTAGCTGCAAAAGTATACGTCATATCAAACGCGATAAAGATAATATAGAACTGAGATGGAGCGAAAACGTTGATAATTTTTTCAGTGCATCTATTATGGTCGAAGTAGAGAATGTTCGTGGTGTACTTGCTCAAGTATCATCAGTTATTGCTCAAAGTAATCATAATATTGAGAGTGTGAACTATACTGATACTCATGAAGCTGGACATAACATGATGGTCTTTGTTATATCTGTAAAAAGCTTAAATCATCTTAATAAGCTTATAGATAAACTGAGCAAAATAAAAAATGTCTATCATGTCGATAGGAAGAGAAGTTAAATATGGATAAGGTTAAATTTGGATATGATGAAGTTGATCAGACAGATAAACCCGAGAAAGTAAATAAGGTTTTTACATCTGTATCAAATAAATATGACTTAATGAACGATATTATGTCTTTCGGACTACATAGACTATGGAAAAAACAATTCCTAAGACTTTGTGATCTCGGCAATAAAAACAATATTCTTGATATTGCATGTGGCACAGGAGATATCTCCCTTGAAATAAAAAAACAGAAAAATGATGTTCAACTAACATGTTTAGATCCAAATATTGAGATGATAGAAATATGTAAACAAAAATTTCTTAACAAAGGTTTTACTGATATTAAATATATTAATCTGGGCATTGAGGAGTTTGAGTCTGAAGTAAAATATGATCTGGCATCGCTAGCTTTTGGGTTTAGAAATTTTTCAGATCCTTTGAAGGGTCTGATCAATATATTTGAATCGCTTGAATTGGGCGGACAGTTATTGCTAATGGACTTCAAAGTACCAAGAAACAAAATCTATTCTCAATTGTTTAAGGCATATACTCTCAACATCATCCCAAATATTGGTAAAATTGTTGCGAACGATAAGGAAAGTTACAAATACTTGGGTGAGTCAATACAAACATATTACACTCCTGAGGAAATAAGGTCTATGTGCCTTAATGTAGGTTTTGAGAAAGTAAAAATTATCAACCTTCCAGAGGATGTAGCATCAATACATGTTGCACATAAAATATGAAAGATAAAATAATAGAACGACTGAATGAAGCTCTCGATTCTAACTTTTCGAATAGAATATATAAAGATCATGTAAAAGATAAACTTAACAGTAAAATTATTAAGTTAAATGTAGAAGACATCTCCTTTGGGGTATGTCTAAATTTTGAAAAAGAAAAAATTAGCATATCAGAAAACTCTGATCACATTGATGTAGAAATATCAGGTACGCTAACTTCTTTCATTTTCTATACATTATCAGGGGGCAGTGACTTATTCTCGTCAAAGATAACAATAAGCGGTGACGTTGAGTCAGCAAATACACTTAATTCATTTTTAAAAGAATCAGATTTATTACGTATCATCATTGTTGAGTTGATTGGGCAAAAGACTTCATCTACTTTATTCTCTGTTCTTGACCCAATGATAGATAAATTAAAAGAGTCGAGTGATATTAATCATGAATCACTATCAAATTTTCTGAAATATGACATTGAATTAGTGCCAACAAAAAAAGAAATAGACAGTTATATAGATCAAATAGATGATATTAAAAGTAGAACAGAAAAACTTATGAAGAAAATAAAATGAAAAACATTCTTCGAGTATCAAAAATTACATTTTTATTTTTTAAATATGATTTAGATAAGTATATTATTCGTTCTAACCTCATAGGTTATAAAAAATATTTATTCTTTCTTTTCCCATGGAACATTCTTACTTTCAAAAAGAAAATTAATATAGCTGAAAATATCAGATTAATATGCGAGGAATTAGGTCCGATATTTGTAAAACTGGGACAAATGATTTCTACTAGGAAAGATCTCTTGAGTGAGGATATAGCAATGGAACTTGCTAAACTTCAGGATCATGTAACTCCATTTGATGGCGGGATTGCAAAAAAACTTATAGAGACAGAGCTTGGAAAGAAAGTAGATGACATTTTTTCATCCTTTGATACTAATCCAATGGCTAGCGCGTCCATCGCACAAGTTCATCCAGCAAAATTGAAAACTGGTGAAGATGTAATTGTAAAAGTAGTAAGACCAGATATTAAATCCAAAATTATACAAGATATTTCATTAATGAAAAAGATTGCAAATCATCTCGAGAATTTATCTGATGATTTTAAGAGAATGCATCTTATTGATATCGTAAATGATTATGAAATGGTAATTTATGATGAATTAAATTTAATAAAAGAAGCTGCTAATGCGAAGCAAATTAGTAAAAACTTTTCAAATTCAGACATCATATACATTCCAACTGTTCATTGTACTTATTTGACAAGTAAAGTAATGATCATGGAGCGTATCTATGGCATCCCTATCAATGATAAAGAATCATTAAAAAGAGAACAAATCTCCTTTAAAGAAATTGCTGAAAAATCAGTCGAGCTTTTCTTTGTTCAGGTTTTTGAACATAATTTTTTCCACGCAGACATGCACCCTGGAAATATATTTGTCCAAAAACACAATAATTCATTTAGATTTGTATTAGTTGATTTTGGGATAATGGGCTCATTGAGCGAATTCGATAAAAAATATTTAGCAGAGAACTTCATTGCCTTTTTTAACAGAGACTATGCAAGTGTAGCTAAACTACATGTGGAGTGCGAATGGGT
>CAJWPJ010000033.1 GCA_913045115.1 uncultured Gammaproteobacteria bacterium
AGTTGGTAGAGCGAGTGACTGTTAATCACCAGGTCGGCGGTTCGAGTCCGTCCCGAGGAGTATGTATTCAAATTAATTCAACTTAATAAGACTTGAATCGTTTTGTGTAGTATAGTCTTCAAAAAATCATTTCAAATTGACAATAGATGGAAGAAATTAGAAACATTGCAATTATAGCTCACGTTGATCATGGCAAAACTACATTGATTGATTCTATTATGATGCAATCAGGAATTTTTCGAGAAAATAAAGTTATTACAGAGCGCGTTATGGATTCAGGCGACTTAGAAAAGGAAAGAGGAATTACTATTTTAGCTAAACCAACATCTATACTTTGGAAAAACACAAGAATTAACATTATAGATACTCCAGGACATGCTGATTTTGGAGGCGAAGTGGAGCGCGTACTGAGCATGACTGATGGAGTTGTATTACTAGTCGATGCTGCAGAAGGGGCAATGCCACAAACAAAATTTGTACTATCAAAAGCATTAGCTCAAGGTCTAAAACCAATTGTTGTAGTAAATAAAATTGATAAGTCGGATAGTAGACCAGATAAGGTTATTGATGATGTATTTGATTTATTTGTCTCCTTGGATGCTAATGATGAACAGCTTGATTTTCCTATCTTATATGCCTCTGGAAGAGATGGGTGGTGTACATCTAATCTCGAAAACCAAAAAGATAATCTTCATGAAATGTTAGATCTCATTGTAAATTATGTTGCAGCACCAAATGTTGATGTTAATCAACCTTTTGCAATGTTAGCGACTCTCCTCGATGCGGATAAATATCTTGGTAGATGCTTAATTGGAAGAGTAGAGCAAGGATCCGCAAAGGTTAATGATAATGTTAAAGCGATTAATCTTTCAGGTGAAAAAGTAGAATCTGGCAGACTGACAAAATTATTTAAGTACGAGGGAACAGAGAGGATTCCTGTAAACAATGTTAATGCAGGAGATATCATATGCATTGCAGGTTTAGCAGAAGCATCCGTTGCAGATACTATATGCAATGAAATTAATGTGACACCAATCAAATCAACACCTATCGATCCTCCTACAATGTCGATTACAATCACGGTTAATGATTCACCAATATCAGGATTAGAGGGTAAGAAAGTTACCTCTACTTTAATTAGAGAAAGATTATTGTCAGAAGCAGAGTCTAATGTTGCTGTTTCTTTTAATGAAAATGATCAGAAAGACTCTTTCGAAATAGGAGGACGAGGAGAGCTTCAGTTAGGCGTTCTCGTAGAGACAATGAGACGAGAGGGATTTGAATTGACAGTGTCAAGGCCAAAAGTTTTATACAAAACGGATGTTAACGGTCAAAAATTAGAGCCCATTGAGGAGGTTATAATTGATGTGGATGATGATTACATGAGCACAGTTATAGATAGCATGAATAGAAGAAAAGCATCTATGCTTGATATGACAAATATCTCAGGCAAGACACGTTTAGTTTTTAAATGTCCATCCAGATCTCTCATAGGTTACCAAAGTCAGTTCCTAACAGAAACCAGAGGCACAGGTGTTATAAATAGATTATTCGATTCATATAAAGAATACAAAGGTGACATCACCTCAAGAAGAAATGGCGTCCTTATAGCTAATTCAACTGGTACATCAGTTGCTTATGCAATATTCAACCTACAGGATAGAGGCATTATGTTCATAGATCCACAAACTAAAGTGTATCAAGGCATGATCATTGGGGAGCATAATCGTCCTAATGATCTTGAGGTAAATATCCTTAAAGGGAAACAACTAACGAATGTGCGTGCTTCAGGGACAGACGAAGCTGTTAAGCTTACCCCTCCACGCAAAATGTCTCTTGAACAAATGATGTCGTATATTGATGATGATGAGGTGTTAGAAGTTACTCCAATTAATCTTAGACTTAGAAAAAAATATTTAGATCCACATGAGAGGAAAAGGGCATCTAAATTATGAACAAAGCTTATTCAGCCTATGCATAGCCTTTTTTAGTGATTCCATATCAATAGCTATAGATATTCTAACATGATCTTCTATGCCAAACGCGCTACCCGGGACAACCGCAACTTTTGCTTTTTCTAAAATATATAAAGCCAGCTCTGTATCATTTGATATATTCTCATTTTTAGCTATGAAATCTTTAAAAGATGGAAAAACATAAAATGTACCATCTGTTGGTTTACATTCAACACCATGAATTTTGTTGAGTTCAGAAACGACATAATCGTGTCTTTTTTTGTACTCGTTATTCATAACTGGTAATTCATTACATATATTTGTCAGCGCTGAGCAAGCTGCAGCTTGTGATATAGAGCTAGCGCATGATGTACTTTGGGATTGAAGAGTCTTCATTTTTTTTATTATCTCTGCATTTCCTGCAGCATATCCTATTCTCCAACCTGTCATGGAATATGCTTTTGATACTCCGTTGAGTATCATCGTTCTATCTCTTAACTCTGGACAAACATTTAAAATATTATGAAACTTTTCAGAGTTCCAATGTATATGTTCATATATATCATCTGAAGATATATGTATATTATTATACCTAATCAGTACATCTGATATATCTTTCAAAGATTTTGAATCATAATATTTTCCACTAGGGTTATTAGGGCTATTGATCATAAAAAGCTTTGTGTTATCAGTAATAAGTGATTCTAATTTATTTGTATCTATTGAAAAGTTATTCTTATAATTAGTAGATAGCATAATAGGTTTACCGCCTGAGTATTTAACCATATCTGCATATGACACCCAATATGGCTGGGGTATGATTACTTCGTCTCCATCATCAATTACGACTTGTAAAAAATTAAATATTGACTGTTTACATCCGGCTGAAACAATTATCTCATCAATTTTATAATCAAGATTATTCTCGGTTTTAAATTTATTGATAATTGCTTTTTTCAAGTCGGCAGTTCCATCTACTGCCGTGTATTTGGTAAAACCACTATCTATAGCTTTTTTTGCATCGTTTTTGATGTAATTAGGAGTATCAAAATCAGGCTCACCTACCGTTAGAACAATGATATCTTCACCTTTACTTTTGAGCTCATTTGCTTTTGATGTGAGCGCCATCGTAGATGATGGTTGAATTAATTTTATACGATTTGATAATTTCAATAGAGTTCCTTTAAAAAGGCTATGATATCATGAATGATTATATAGAGTGAAAAAATTATTTTGAAAAAACTTACCATAAAGTCACAGATGAAACCCAGTGGAGATCAACCTCGCGCAATAAAGGCGCTGGTGGATGGCATTAATAGACAACAAAAGCATCAAACATTACTGGGAGTAACAGGCTCTGGGAAAACCTACACAATGGCAAATATAATTGCACAGACAAATAAGACATCACTTATCCTTGCTCCGAATAAAACTCTAGCAGCGCAACTCTATGCTGAGATGAGAGAATTTTTTCCAAATAATTCTGTAGAGTATTTTGTGTCGTATTATGATTATTATCAGCCTGAAGCTTATGTCCCTGTATCTGATACTTTTATAGAAAAAGATGCATCCTTAAATGAACATATCGAGCAGATGAGACTATCCGCTACTAAATCTCTCACTGAACGGAAAGACGCCATAGTAGTAGGCACAGTGTCTGCAATCTACGGCTTAGGTGATCCCAAGACATATTTCAAAATGATTTTACATATTGTAAAAGGAGATATCATAAATCAAAGGGATATTTTAAGGAAATTAACAGAATTACAATATGTGAGAAATGATCTCGAACTCCGCAGAGGATCATACCAAGTAAAAGGCCAGATTATAGATATATTTCCTGGAGATTCGGAAAAACACGCAGTAAGAATAGATTTGTTTGGTGATGAAATAGAAAATATATTTTTATTTGATCCACTGACAGGTGACATTGTAAAACAGCTTAATAGAATTACAGTCTATCCAAAAACTCATTATGTAACCCCTCAAGATATAATTGATGACGCGATGATAAAAATACGCAAGGAACTTAAAGAGAGGATAAAATATTTTTCTGAGTGTTCAAAACTAATTGAAGAGCAGAGAATTAGAGAGAGAACTAATTATGATTTAGAGATGATGAAAGAGATGGGTTATTGTTCTGGTATCGAAAACTACTCTAGATATTTATCTGGAAGAAAACCCGGCGAGCCGCCACCATGCTTACTTGATTATATGCCTAAGGACGGTCTAGTTATTATTGATGAAAGTCACGTAGGCGTTCCTCAGATGGGAGGAATGTTTCGAGGCGATCAATCAAGAAAACAAACACTTGTTGATTATGGTTTTAGGCTACCATCCGCAATGGATAATCGACCATTAAAATTTGATGAATTTGAAAATTATCAGTTTCAAACAATTTATGTATCTGCAACGCCTGGACCGTACGAACTTGATAAATCTGATAGTGTCATAGAGCAACTTATTCGACCAACTGGGCTTGTAGATCCAATGATTGATATTAGACCCTCTTCGAGTCAAGTAGAAGATATACTTTCTGAGATTAACAAAGTTATATCAAATGGTAATAGAGTTTTGATTACAACCCTCACAAAAAAAATGTCCGAAAACTTATCAGAGTACCTTCAAGAACATAATATTAAAGTGAAATATCTTCATTCAGATATTGACACTGTTGAGCGCGTAGAAATTATTCGGGATTTGAGAAAGGGAGAATTTGATGTCCTAGTTGGTATAAATTTGCTTAGAGAAGGACTGGATATACCTGAAGTCGAACTAGTTGCTATTTTTGATGCTGACAAAGAAGGCTTTTTAAGATCAGATAGATCTCTTATTCAAACAATTGGGAGAGCAGCTCGTAATATCAATGGAAGATGTATACTCTATGGTGACGAAGTAACAGGCTCAATGAAGCGCGCAATTGACGAGACAAACAGAAGAAGAGAACTACAATTAGAATATAATAAACTAAATAATATTAAACCCGTTGGTGTTAGAAAAGATATTAGAGATGCCCTAGACGAGGATACTTATATCAACAATGATTCACTTGATAAGCTTCAGGTTGTAAGTAACAAAAAGAAAAAACTTACAAAAGTTAATAGCAATAATGTTACATCTATCATTACTCAGCTCGAAAAAGAAATGTATAATCATGCGAAGAATTTAGAATTTGAAGATGCAGCAAAAATTAGAGATCAAATCAATGATTTGCAAGAAAAATATTTAATGTTACCAAAAGTTAAAACATAATGGTTTTCTTGTCTATACATGTCTGTCATGCTAATTTACATAATTTACAGGCGCGTAGCTCAGCTTGGTTAGAGCGCCACCTTGACATGGTGGAGGTCGTTGGTTCGAGTCCAATCGTGCCTATTTTATAGAACTTATGATTGTAAAAATTGATAATAAGGAATTTCAAGTAAATGAAGGTGATGTATTAGAAGATGTCATCAAGAAAAACTTTAAACAAAAAAACATTGTAGCTGTAAAGGTAAACGACAAACTCTCAGATTTATCAGATTGTATTACAGCTAATTCAACAGTAAAGCTCATTACAACAACCGATAAAGATGGATTAGACATATTAAGACACTCTTGTGCGCATATATTTGGACATGCACTCAAGCAACTGCATCCTGAAGTACAAATGGTAATAGGCCCAGTGATTGAAAATGGATTCTACTATGATATTTTGTCTGAAAACCCAATCACAGAAAAAGACTTACCTTTAATTGAGAATCGTATGAGGAAGCTAGCTAAGAAAAACTATACGATTAGGAGAGAGGTCGTATCTAAAGATGAGGCTATAGCTATATTTAAAAATAGAAAAGAGCCCTATAAGGTTGAATTACTTGAAGAAATTCCAAAAGATGAAGTTATTGCAGTGTATCATCATGAGGAATATATCGATATGTGTAGAGGTCCTCATCTAACTAATACTAAGCACGTTGCAGCATTTAAACTGATGAAAATATCAGGATCATACTGGAAGGGAGATTCCTCTAATCAAGCGCTCACAAGAATTTATGGGACAGCTTGGGAAAGCCAAGGGTCTTTGGATAATTACTTAAAATCACTTGAGGAGGCAGAGAAAAGCGATCATAGAATGCTAGGGAAGAAACTTGATTTATTCCATTTTCAAGAGGAATCGCCTGGCATGGTATTTTGGCATGATAAGGGATGGACCGTCTTTAATCTTATCAAAGATTTCATAACAGGTTATTTAAAGAAAAATTCATATAAAATTATCAATACCCCACAGATTCTTGACAAGAGTTTATGGAAGAAATCGGGCCACTTGGATAAATTCGGAGATTTAATTTTCGATGTTGGTTCTGAGAAAAAAGAATATGCAATTAAGCCAATGAGCTGCCCAGGACACGTTCAAGTATTTAATCAGGGTTTAAAAAGTTATAAAGATTTACCAGTAAAGTATGCAGAATTTGGCTTTGTTCATAGAAATGAGCCATCTGGAACCTTACATGGTTTATTGAGAATAAGAGCCTTTACTCAAGACGACGCGCATATATTTTGTACACCTGATCAAATTGAAGGAGAAATATCTATATTAATCAATACTATAAAAGATATTTATGGGAAATTTGGCTTCGAAGATTTAAAAATCGACTTATCTACACGACCTGAGAAAAGGGTCGGCAGTGATGAAATATGGGACAAGGCAGAGAGTAGTCTCGTACAAGCGTTAGAGGCTAACGATATAGATTACTTAGAAAATCCAGGCGACGGAGCTTTTTATGGCCCTAAGATTGATTTTTCACTCAAAGACTCCCTATCCAGAGTATGGCAATTAGGAACTATACAGCTAGACTTCTCAATGCCTGGAAGGCTAGATGCATCATACATTGACAAAGATGGTAATAAGAGTGTACCTGTGATGATTCATAGGGCTATACTTGGATCACTCGAGAGATTTGTAGGCATATTGATTGAGCATTATTCTGGGAACCTTCCTTTGTGGCTCTCACCTGTGCAAGTTATGATATTAAATATAACTGATAAACATAAAGCCTACGCAGAGGAGATTTGTGACAAATTATTAGACCTTGGCATTAGATCTGAATGTGATAACACTAACGAAAAGATTGGCTATAAAATTAGAAATCATGCTATTACTAGGGTACCATACATGGTTATTATCGGTGATAAAGAGCTGGAAAGTCGAATGATTTCAGTCAGGGATAGAGCTGGTAGTGATTTAGGAAGTTTGCAAATCGAAGAATTTATAGACTTACTAAAAAAAGAAATAGATTAACTAAATAGGAGAAAGATCATATCGAATACAAGAAGAATGCGGATTAATGACCGCATTAATGCACAAGAAGTGCGCCTGATATCATCAACTGGAGATCAAGTTGGTGTAGTTACCAAAGAAAAAGCTCTCGAATTAGCAAAAAACGAGGATTTAGATCTTGTTGAAATTGTAGCTAATCAATCACCGCCAGTGTGTCGTATTATGGATTTTGGTAAGTATAAATTTGAACAATCTAAAAAAGCTCACGCAGCTAAGAAAAAACAAAAACAAATCCAAGTAAAAGAGATAAAATTTAGACCTGGAACCGAGGAAGCAGATTATCAGGTTAAGCTTAAAAATTTAATTAAATTTCTTCAAGGTGGAGATAAGGCTAAAATTACCATGCGTTTTAGGGGTAGAGAAGCCGCTCATCAAATAATTGGTCGTGAATTTTTAGAGAGAGTTGAGAAGGATTTGTTTGACTATGGGGCAATTGAACAAAAGCCTGCATTTGAGGGCAGACAAATAGTTATGGTTATAGCACCGAAGAAATAAATAGGATATACTACCGGAAATATTAGGATAGAGTAAGAATATGCCAAAAATGAAATCACATAGCGGTGCTGCCAAGCGATTCAAGAAAACACCATCTGGAAGCGTGAAAAGAGGACAATCTCACAGAAGCCATATTCTTACAAAGAAGAGCACCAAAAGAAAGAGACATTTAAGAGATGATGTAGTTATAAGTCCAGCTGATAAAGCGGCTATTAACCGCATGTTGCCTTACTAGGAGATTAAGAGAAATGGCAAGAGTAAAAAGAGGTGTAATTGCAGGAGCGAGACATAAAAAGATTTTAAAGCTTGCCAAAGGTTATAAAGGCGCTCGTAGTAGAGTATTCCGTGTTGCTAAGCAAGCAGTTATCAAAGCTGGTCAGTACGCTTACAGAGACAGAAGACAAAAAAAGAGACAATTCAGATCTCTATGGATTACCAAAATAAATGCAGCAGCAAGATTAAACAACCTCTCCTATAGTAAATTCATGAATTACTTGCATAAATCTGAATTAGAGATCGACAGAAAAGTCTTGGCTGACATTGCAGCTAATAACCCTGAAAAATTTTCTAG
>CAJWPJ010000034.1 GCA_913045115.1 uncultured Gammaproteobacteria bacterium
GCAAAAGGTTCTGCGTCGGATTTGAACTATTCCGCTATGACCGGTGGATTACAACCCAGTTTCGCCCACGGCATGACACTTAGTCTTGCCACCAAAGGTGCGATTCAGGATGTTGTGACTGAGCATTTCAACTCCAATATGTCTTCGAAAGAAGCTGCCAAGAGAATGGCAGATGCGGTTCAAGACACTCTTTAATTGTTGACTTAATTTCGGAGCCGTTTATTTTTGACGGCTCCGATTCAATCTTTTTGAGAACATCCTTTGTTTTCCTGGCTTCAAAAAAATCTACCTAAGGTCGTCCTGACCCCTTCATTTGCGGTCATCCTCTGGTTCATCTACGGTTTCATCCTCTGGACGATTTACGTTTCTTTGACCAAATCCAAGATGCTGCCCCGTTATGATTTCTGGGGATTTAAATAAATGTCCTACGAACTTGTTATTAGATTTTCTTAAAAGTGATGTTTATGTTGTTTTTGGTAGCAGTTACATTAAAGGAGAACTTATAGATTTTTTAGTAAAACAAAAAGCTATTAATATTCACGCCGGTGTATCACCATATTACAGAGGTACAGATTGTAATTTTTGGGCGGTTGCAGACAGAAACTTTCATCTAGTTGGAGCAACAGTACATCTTTTAAGCAAAGGTGTTGATAGTGGAGAAATATTATTCCATCTGCAACACATGTTGATGGCTCAGGCAGAATACAGACTGTTTCCAAAAAGAGTAATTTAAAATTTTATATTGGCGATGAGTATATTACTCATAAAGGAGGTCTTGCAGTACCTCATAATAAAGAAGAGACATGGTTTATTTTGAATCACTTTGCAGAATTAGACAATTTAGTTTCTATTGATTTAACAAATATCAAGATCAAGAACTTTAATTTACTCAGAGGTTCAATTGTAGAAATTGAAAAAGCACAATATGTCTATAAAAAATCTAGCAACACATCACTCAAGCAATGTGCTTTAAAGCTATCATCAACTTTTGAAACTAAACAACTTAACCAAATTATTTTAGAATCTTTAGCGATATCAAATGGTATTAATAAAGCGAGAATGCTTGGGGATACTCCATCTAATATTTGCAATCCCACCTTTTTAGCAAAGGAAGCAAAGAAACTTGAAAAAATAAACAAAAATATCAGAGTGGAGATATTGGATGAGAAACAGATGTCAGCACTTAAAATGGGTTCGTTACTGTCTGTCTCGAGAGGAAGTAAGCAGCCAGCGAAGCTAGTCATAATTAAATATATGCCTATCAAAAAAAAGCAACCAATCGTTCTTGTAGGCAAAGGTATAACTTTTGACACTGGTGGTATTTCCTTAAAGCCGTCGGCAAATATGGATGAAATGAAATATGATATGTCAGGTGCCGGATCTGTAATAGGTACAATGCAGGCATGCGCTGAGATGAGTTTGAAGAATAATGTCATAGGTATTCTTGCATGTGCAGAAAATATGCCTGGGAGTCAAGCTACTCGACCTGGGGATGTTGTGACAAGCATGTCCGGTATAACAATTGAAATTCTAAATACTGATGCTGAGGGAAGACTTGTATTGTGCGATGCACTCACATTTTGTAAAAAATATAAACCTAGATATATCTTAGATATGGCCACACTTACGGGCGCATGCCTTGTTGGACTAGGTAAATATCCATCTGGGTTATTTTCTAATAGTGAGGAGCTTACTTCAAAAGTCAAAAAATCAGCAGAAACTACAGGTGATCGTGTTTGGGAACTTCCTCTATATAATGACTATTTTGATGAATTGAAAACAAATTTTGCAGATATTCAAAACATTGGTGGTAGATATGGAGGAGCTATTACAGCAGCCGCTTTTTTAGCTAACTTTACAAAAGATGAAAAATGGGCGCATTTGGATATCGCGGGTACTGCTTGGGAGATAGGGGCTGATAAAGGTTCGACAGGAAGGCCTGTTAAACTTTTAACTGATTTTGTAATGGCAAATAAATAAATTGAAACCCACTGTAAACTTCTTCTCTTTAGAAAAAAATCAAGATCTTTACTTATCTATATGCTCACTTATAAAAGAGTTATATAAACTTGGTGATCAAATTATCATTTTTGACACTTATTCAAATCTAGAGAAGCTAGATAAGTTACTGTGGACATTTGAACAAAATAGTTTTTTACCACACAAAATATTTGAAGTAGATGAAAAGTTAGATACACCAATCATACTTTTATCTGAAAAGTATCTCAATAATCTGTTAGTATTCAATGAGTATGATTCAATAATTAACAACTTCGATAGACCGGTTACTCAAACCTCTGAGAACATCAAGGTTTATGAGTTTGTTGAAGATTTTGAAGATAAGAAAATAATTAGTAGAAAGAAATATATGATTTATAAAAATAATAATTTTAGTCTCAATCATCAAAAATATAATGAATAAACAATATAAGCCAAGGGAAATAGAACAAAAAATTTATGAATCATGGGAAAAAAATAAATGCTTCTCACCGAAAGATTCTGCATCTAAATTTTCAATAGTCTTACCGCCGCCGAATGTTACAGGAACTCTTCACATGGGTCATGCGTTCCAACATACTATAATCGATGTATTAGTAAGATATCATCGTATGCTTGGTAAGAGCGTTCTTTGGCAGCCTGGAACAGATCATGCTGGTATTGCAACACAACTTGTTGTTGAAAATAGACTCAGTAGTTCAGGTGTTGATCCGAAATCTCTCAGTAGAGAGAAATTTATTGAAGAAGTGTGGAATTGGAAAGAGCTCTCAGGAAATACAATAATTAGTCAAACTAAAAGAATAGGCTCATCAGCTGATTGGTCCAGAAATAGATTTACTATGGATGATGGATTATCTGAAATTGTTAAGAATATCTTTATTGACTTATATGATAAAAAGTTAATTTATAGAGGTAACAGACTTGTAAACTGGGATATTAAACTTCAAACAGCAGTATCAGATCTAGAGGTTATAAATGAAGAAAAGGACGGATTCCTCTATCATCTCATCTACTCAATAAAAGATTCTGATGAGTCTATTGTAGTAGCGACTACAAGACCAGAGACTTTCTTTGGAGACACAGCCATTTGTGTTAACCCAAGTGACGAAAGATACAAAAAACTTATTGGTAGAAAAATAGTTTTGCCTATGATGAATAGAGAAATTCCAATTATCAGTGATGAGATAGTTGATATGGAATTTGGGACAGGTTGTCTAAAAATAACTCCTGCACACGATTTTAATGATTATAAAATCGGCAAGAAACATAATCTAGATTTCATAAATATACTGAATAAAGATGGGACATTAAATGAAAAAGTAGATAAAAAATATGTTGGCAAGAATATTCATGATGTAAGAGAAGAACTTATAACTGACTTAGAGCATCTTGGAGTTCTCAGAGAAAAAGTGCCATATAAGAACGTAGTACCGGTTGGAGAGAGAACTGGAGAAATAATTGAGCCGCTTTTAACCAATCAATGGTTTATGAACATGACCGACTTAGCAAAAGAGGGTGTTGACGTCGTTAAAGAGAAGAAGGTAAATTTTGTACCTAAACATTGGGAAAAAATCTATTTTAATTGGCTAGAAAATATTGAGGATTGGTGCATTAGTAGGCAAATAGTCTGGGGGCATAGAATTCCAGCTTGGTTTGATGAAAACGGTAATGTTTACGTTGGTACATGCGAGGATAATATCAGGACTAAGTATAAAATATCTGACAGCGTAAAAATATCTCAAGATAATGATGTTCTTGACACATGGTTTTCCTCAGCTCTTTGGCCATTCTCGACACTTGATTGGAAAAAAGATGATGCCATTTTTAATAAGTATTTTCCGACTAACCTGCTAGTGACTGGTTTCGATATTATATTTTTCTGGGTCGCTCGAATGATAATGATGAGTCTTAAATTTACGGGGAATATACCATTCAATAAAATATACATTCATGGCCTAGTCAGAGATTCTGAGGGTAAAAAAATGTCAAAATCTATAGGGAATGTTATTGATCCATTAGATGTTATTGAGGGGATTTCTCTTGACCAGCTACTTGAGAAAAGGACTACTGGCTTATTGAGTGATAACCAAAAATCAAATGTTATAAAAAAAACAAAAAGAGACTTCCCTAGTGGTATAAAAGAATATGGCGCAGATGCACTTAGATTTAATTTCTGTGCAATGGCCTCAACTGGAAGAGATATCAATTTTGACTTAAAAAGAATTGAGGGTTACAGGAACTTTTGTAACAAGTTATGGAATGCTTCAAGGTTTATAATACTTGCTTGTAATGACTATGATTATAAGGAAAATCAAATATCAAAAGACTCATCCATCTTTGATAAATGGATCCTCTACAAGCTTGATAGCGTAGTTGCTGATTTTAAAAAATATACTACAAATTACAGATTTGATTTGATGGCTAATAGTATTTATGACTTTGTTTGGAATGAATATTGCGACTGGTACTTGGAAATATCTAAAAATCAGATGAATGATACAACTAAAAATAATCTTATTTTTTCTATAGTTAGAATCATTAAAGTGTGTCATCCAATAATTCCATTTATTACCGAGGATATCTGGAAAGAATTCTACGATAAGGGGTTTGTAACTGAGCCAATGCTTATAAACAGTAATTTTCCGTCTCAAATAAGAATTTCTAAAGAGTATGATATTGAATCAAGAGTTTTAAAAATTAAGGAAATAATAAAGAAAGTTAGAAAAACTCGTGCAGAACTAGGTATTCATCCTAAAGAGATAATTGATGTAAAGATTTTTGTCAAAGATGCATCATTACTAAAAGACATATCAGAAAATACTAGTTTAGTTAATGCGATGTCAAACATTAAAATTGAGATGGTATCTCAAGAAGAAAGAAATGTTGAGTTTATTGATCTGATAGATGATGACTATACGCTGTATTTAAAAATTAGAAGAATGATAGATACGCAAGCAGAGCTAAGAAAAATAGAAAAGAGGATTGATGAATTGAGAAGGATTATCGAAAAGATTGACATGAAGCTAAATAACAAAGATTTCATAGAGAGAGCACCCAGTGATATAATAAATCAGAACATTTCAAACAAGACTAAAATAGAAAATGATATACTTTCTTTGAGAAGTCTGAAAAATACGTTATCTGATTAAGCTATATAATCGCTCAAGAGTTAGTCTAAAACTTGTCAAATCATGTGTGATATTAATATTTAACTGATTAGTTAACTGCTTGTATTCATTACTTTGCGAACCAATTAAGATAATGTCTTCAGTTTTTTCTGCATTATCTCTGATATGCTTGATCTCATAAATTTTTCTAGCAATATCTCGAGGGTTATTTATTGCCAAAACAACTAGCTGAGCTCTCACACTAGTTGCAGCATATGTAATCTCATCATGTGGGACGCCATTACCAATGTATGTGATATCCCACCCAACATTTTGTGCAACGATTAAATGCATAATTGTATCCAGGCTTTCGTGTTCTGAAAGTAATGACGCTACAACTAATCTCGGACAGTCTTCTTTTGATGAACGTAATTTAAGATAAAGGTTGTTTAGACAAGTTCGAATACAAAGTTTAGACATTTTCTCTTGTGCATATCTTATAGATCCTCTTGAGCATTCATCTTGAATGTAATTACTTAGAGGCTTTATAAATTCAATTAAAAAATCATTTGTATTAAGTATCGCCACAGCATTAGATAAAACATTGTCGAGCTTCCAGCTATTCATTTCTTTTATACATGAGATTGATTCATCAAAAAGCTCCATTATCGTACCAGTACTTGGTCTTTTATATCCAACCGCTGCATTTGATTCGTCACCCATCACAAGTTCAAATAGATCATCATATGATAGCGCGGCTACATCACCTATTCTTCTTCCAGCGGCAATAGCTCTCTTGAGTAACGTTAATTTATCAATGTCTTTATCGGAATAGAGTCGACGATTAGTATCATTTCTATGAGAAACGACAGCTTGATATCTTTTTTCCCAGACTCTAATTACATCCGAACTTAATCCTGTTCTTCGGTTTACAACTTGTATTAAATGCCTGGGTTTCGCAGATAAATCTTCTTTCATTTGGAGACCATTAGTGGACTTTTCCTTGTCATTGTTTTTAATTATTATACTTTCCATAGTTTTTGTCAAAGTTTTGTCTAATTTTCAGCAGACAATAACATCTTTGATCACATTTGTATAGTTTTTGTTCATATTATTTGTTGACATGTCTATATTATTGAGATAATGTCTTAGACAGGATGTAGACAACGTGTCATATCCCCACCCCTTTAATGAAAGGCCGAATCTACCCCCTTCGGCCTTTTTTTATACAGATTTTCTATGGCCATTTGGGCGCCAAGCTGGTGCAATAACATCTGGGCTATCGTAATGATCAGATTTTAGGCGTGCAGGCCTGATAATATCTTGTCCAAATCTTTGATTGATATTATCAACCGTACTCAAAAAATCACTCTGCTTAGCCTGCTTGCTAAAAAGATCAGCTTGAATATTTTTTTGAGTAGGATTAATTGCTGTTATCTGAACTTGATAAATACCAACATTTTTATCGAACATATTTAGATAAAGCTCACAGATATTATAAATAATAAATTGATCACATGTGGGTTGTTCAAGCCTAATTTTCTTTTGAAGCCAGCCTGCTTTTATTTTAATGTTAACTACAAATTTATTAGACTCATAGCCTGAATTACGCAAGCGTCTAGATAATTTAACTGCCATTTTTAAAAAAGTTTTTTTTATTAAATATCGATTTTTTGTATTGGGCATTAAAACTTTGCCATGACCGAGACTTTTTGGATGAGCTGGATCCAGTGTAAGACCTTCGAAGTCATTTCCATTTGCCATAAGCCATATTTTCTTTCCAATATTACCAAACCTATTTGAAAGTATACTAATAGGAATTTTTTTCATATCGGAACATTTGTATACTCCGTGCATATTTAGAAAATTTGAAATTCCTTTAGATACGCCACATAACTTATCAACAGCTACATTATCTAAATATTGATGTAGATTTTTTCGTGTAATGAATGTAATGCCATTAGGTCTATTAAATTTTGAAGCAAACTTTGCCAATGATTTGCTATAAGATACTCCAATTGAGCATTTAAGATTTTCAGATAAATATATTAAATCTTTAATTTTATAAACAATTGTATTTACATCTTTATATATTCTCATACAATTTGTCACTTCCAAGAAAGCTTCGTCTACAGAATATATTTGAATATCAGGAGTAATAGTTTGTAAAATATTCATTATGTTTGTTGATACTTCAGTATACACATTTGGTCTTGATGCCCTTTGTATTAGATGTGGACAAATTTTTTTTCCTTCACGCAATCTCATTCCAGTTCTAATACCAAATGCTCTTGCTTCATATGAGGAGGTAATAATACAAGACCCATGTTTTCCATTCGTTACCGCTACAGGCATACCTAATAATTCAGGAAAATCTCTTTGTTCAATGGATGCAAAAAAAGCATTCATATCAACATGAATAAATATTTTTTTATTCATTTAATATATTCTTACTTGTCCAACTACATGACCCTGAATAGAAATTCTTTCAAAAGGATAAATAGTTTCTTTAAATTTTTTATTTGCTGGGATTAATTTTATCTCACTTGTATTAATTTTCTCGACAAATTTTAATGTTACATCTTGATTATCTATTAAGACAACATGCACTTTAGATTTGTAAACTTTTGCTCCTTCCTCAATAATTACCCAATCTCCATCATGTATACCTGCATCAATCATTGAATCACCTGTAACTTTTAAAGCAAATGACCTCTTATTAGTAAAAAGGTATTCAAGCTCAATTCTTTGTTGATCTGTTATTGCCTCTATTGGTCCGCCGGCAGCAATTTTCCCTAATGATTTAAAAAATATAGATTTTTTTTCTTGTAAGATCATGCCTCTATGTTTATTTGATATTCTTTTTAGCTTTCCCGCTTTTTCTAAAGCTTTGACATATCGGTGAGCAACGCCCTTCGACTTTATTCCTATTCCTTTTGCAATTTCATCCAGTAAAGGATGTTTTCCATTTTTCTTTGAATATTTCTCAATAAAGTCATATGTTTTCTGTTCTTTATTGGTTAATAATGCGTGTTCTTTCATAAAGTTCTCAATAAGTTCTCATATGTTATATGAACTGATCAATTAATACAACTTTGAAAGCTATAAAATACAGAATTTCTAAATGTGTCACATGCCAAAACCAAATTAACATTTTTTTTAAAAGTCAATT
>CAJWPJ010000035.1 GCA_913045115.1 uncultured Gammaproteobacteria bacterium
TTGATATTGCGTTAGAGTCAAAAAAACTAAGCTTAAAAAAAATACTACATATTCATGAACTTAAAACTGCAAAATTGTTTGAATTTTGCACACTAGCTCCATTTCTAGTTATAAATGATAAGGCAAATGCAAATGTTGCAAGAAAATATGGCAATCTTATTGGAAGATCCTTTCAAATCATTGATGACATAATAGATCAAGATCAAGATGAGGATAATAAAAATATTTTAAATTACATGTCTAAAAAAGATGCCTTATCACTATGCAATGATTATAAAACTAAAGCAGACAGCTATCTTAAAAGACTATTCTCAAAAAAAAATAAGCTCTCTGAGATATTTGGTTATATTATCAACCAAGCAGGCAACTAATGGCAGTTGCTATTGTTACAGGGGCCTCCACTGGTATTGGTTTAGAGACAGCCAAAGGTTTGGCTGAGAATAATTTTGATTTGATTCTTGTTTCAAGAAGTTCCCAGAAACTGATTTCTATAAAAAATGACCTAGAATCACAATATAGAATAAAATGTGATGTGTTTAGTTATGATTTATCCTTGATTGAATCAAACATAAAATTCCATGAAGAAGTAGTCAAAAAGTTTCAACAAGTTGATGTTTTAATCAATAATGTAGGGGCTATTTTTATGGATAAGGTCATTACAGAAGAAGGTTTAGAAACGACATTTGCATTAAATCATATGAGCTACTTTGTTCTGTCAAATTTATTTATAGAGTCATCTAATAAAATCAGAGTTATAAATGTCAGCTCTGAAGCACATAGAGGTGTAAGTCTTAAGTTAGATGATCTGCAGAATAATGAAGGCTATAACGGATGGCGTGCTTATCAAAGAAGTAAACTTGCAAATATATATTTAACATATGAGCTAGCTAAAAAATATTCAGGAACGGACAGTACTATAAATTGCCTTCACCCAGGATTAGTAAATTCAGATTTTGCAAATAATAACTCTCTTCACTATAAAATCATATCAAGCTTGATAAAGTATTTCGGCATATCAACTAGAGAAGGCGCAATGACATCAATTTACTTAGCATCTGAAGAAAGCTTAGTTAATAAATCTGGGCTTTACTTTGATAAATGTAGACCTAGAAAATCATCGACTATCTCATATAATGATGAAGTAGGTAAATATTTGTGGGCATATAGTATCGAAATAATGAATAGCTACTGTTAATGAGAATTATAGTAATCATATTTATACTTATGTCTATATCTAGCTGTGGTACTCGGGTTTCAGGATCTTATGAATTTCTCATGCAGGTAAATACATATAACAAATACGATGATCCACTAAAATCCTCATGCAAATTATACTCATCCGAGACAAGGATTGAATTCACCTCTCCAAAGAAAATTAGGTACCAAGCAAACTGTGGGCCTATAAATATAATTTGCCGAGCTGGCACGCTTACTGGTGAATATGGATTGTTACCTGAACAAGAGGAAGCCATTAACACTAACACTATTCTCAGCACAGGAGCTGGTATAATATTTAATAGAATTGTTGATACTACCACTCCATTTGGTATGTTCATTAGATATACAAATGCATTCGATGACTCTACATGTTTAATTCCAAAAGAGATTGATATTATTCTTGACTAAATCTTGTGTATGTATTCCACCAGTGCTAGTTTAAAGTATGGCTTTAATAATTGGATTAGTATTCTTTTTTGCCGTTGGCTATTTTGCATATAACATTGGCCAATGTGTTGCTAAATTTTCAAGGTTGAATAAAATAATCAACCAAAAAATATTTGGAGTGGGTTTTCTGGGATTCTATATTTATTTTGTTGTAACTAATCAGCAAGCAATTGTAGATGCATTTATGGCGCCTCTTAGATAATTTTTAAAAATTTTAAAAACCAGTAAATTACAAAAGAGAGCATCGCTCCAATCACGAGAACATTTATTATAAAAGTAATATATCTATAATCTTGTGTGGCAGCCTTATTTTCTCCATTTACAAATGCGCCATTTACCCATGTTCCATTGAATGTTCTGCCATCAGCATATGTCCATTGACCTTCACCAACCGGTTTACCATTTTCAAACCTACCGGTATAAATCTTTCCATTTGGAAATGTGTTTATTCCAAACCCATGCGGCTTATCATTTTTCCAATCACCTTCATAAGATCTATCATTTCTTGTTGTTAATTTACCCTTACCATGTTTTAGACCATCTTTAAATGAGCCCTCATATATATCACCGTTATCAAAAGTTTGCGTTCCGTGGGAATTTTCATCATCTTTATACTGAATCATATTTTTATTATACATGTACAATAAAAAATACGTATATGACTAGAGAATTAGTCCTTTCTTAGATGATTACTCAACGAGAGGTATAATTAAGCTCTCTCAATTTGAGCCACCACAGTGTAGAAAATTGGACCATCTCCCATATCTGTAAGCTCTTGCGAATTTAATGCATTCACATTTAGACCATTCTTTACAAGCGAGCCTCTGTATTGTTTCTGCGTTGAAGCTACACCTTCGAGCATTGTGTCTCTAATAATTGCGTGAGCGTAAGTTTCCCCTACATCATTAAATATTCTACAAAGATCACCATCGTTAATCTTTCTTTTTTTTGCATCGCCTGTAGATATTTCAATTGTTGGTCGAGATGCCATATTTCTCAGTCTTTCAACTGGGACAAAGGAATTTCCAATAAATTGATGGGTCGCTGGACTTAATATTTGAATAGGATATTTCTTTTTGATTTCTGATTTTTTAAATTCTTCTGTATAAGATGGATATGGGCCTAGTCCAATCTTTTTTGTATCTTCAGAATAGATCTGTATTTTTTTATCTTTAGTAGGCCAACCCTTTTTAAGATAGTTACGTCTAGGGTTATTTACATCACCTTTCACCCATCCATTTTTTTTAAGTTTTTCATAAGTAACACCTTTAAAAAGTGGATTATGTTTCGGATCAATCATATTTTTAATCATGCTCTCATCTGATTCATTAAAGCATTTTTCTTTATAACCCATGTATTTTGCTAAATCTCTGAATAGATCTTGATTAGATTTACTCTCCCCAAGTGGCTTTATCGCCTGTTGCGTTAGACTAAAGTAATAATGACCGTATGGTGCGTGAAGATCTGTGTGTTCAAGCTGAGTATCAGCAGGTAAAACAACATCTGCGTACATACAACTGTCAGTCCAAAAAGTATCATGTACTACTGTAAATAAATCTTTTCTCTGCAAACCTTTACGGACCTCACTGCTGTCAGGAGTACAGTTTGCAACATCTGAATTCCAGACAAATAAATGTTTTATTGGAGGATCAATCTTTTTATCATTCAGAGCATTGCCTATTTGAACCATATTAATTGATCTTGGATTTTTTCCATCAAGAAGATCTGGTCTTTGTAGTTTCTGCAAATCTACATTCCACATCTCTTCAATGGACCCTACAAAACATCCCGACTCTTTATATTTCCAAGCACCAGTGATAGCTGGTAGAAGCATAATCGTTCTTGTCATCATGCCTCCATTTCTATGTCTATTCAGACCATAGTTTGGTCTTATGTAAGTTCTTTTCGCTTTGGCATATTCATGAGCAAGTTTCTTGATATCTTCTTTTTTAATTCCTGTAATGTTTGATACTTTGCTCAGAGTATATTTAGGAAGCTCTTTTCTAATGAAACCCTCATGGCCAGTTGTATGATTTTTAAGGAAGGATTTATCATGTAGATTATTTTTAACAATTTCATTCATCATACCTAGTGCAAGCGCTGCATCAGTTCCAGGTTTTGGTTGAAGGTGCCAATGACTCATGATACTTGTTCTGGTTTCTCTAGGATCAATGCAAACAATTTTTGAACCATTTTTTTTTGCTTCCTCTAAAAAAGGAACCATATGAACATGTGTTGACGCAACGTTAGTGCCCCACAAAATGATAAGGTCGTTTTTAGGTACTTCATCAATAGCTGGCCCACAGGCAGCACCATAGGTATAAATACCAGCTGTAGAGGCTGCTGCAATACAAATTGTTCTTCCAAGTCTGGATGCACCTACTTTGTTCCAGAATCTCTCAGACATACCCCAGTATCCCAGCATACCAAGCGTTCCAGAATATGAATATGGCTGAATAGAATCGCCTCCGTATTTTTCAAGATTAGATTTGATATTTTTTGATATTAATTTTAAAGCATAATCCCATGATACTTTTTTAAATTTACCTTTTGATCCCTTAGGACCAATCCTTACATGAGGGTAGAGAACGCGATTTTTATTGTAGACAAGATCAAGGTAGTGATTAACTTTATTACACAGAAAGCCTTTTGTAATTGGATGTTTGTCGTTACCCTTCAATTTGACCGCTTTACCTGATGACTTATCAACCGTAACTACAAGAGAACATGTATCCGGACAATCATGAGGGCAGGTTACATTTATATTTTTAAATTTAGGCTGGCGCATTCATTTTACTCACTTTTGATAATTTTATAGCACCAGTCGGGCACGCCTTTTCACACTCACCACACCTCACACACACCTTTGGATCTATATACAATAACCCATGATAGATGCCATGAGACTTTCCGGGATTTAGTTTCTCGAAGGAGACTTCGCCACTTTTATCGATATATTTTGATGAAAGCTCTTTGATACACTCATTCACAGGCCTCACAAGTAAGCATTCGTCGCACAAAACACACAAGTCATTATTTATCTCAAATTGATAGTGACATAAGTAACACCTTGATGATTCTTTTTTACTTTCTGATTTGTTATATCCAATCTCCACCTCTGCGGTAAATGTTCTTTTTGATAAGTCCCTTAGCCGCATATCTGTAATAGGAATATAGTTGTCTTCAAGTGATCTTTTTGTTGATGCACTGCTTTCTATGCAGTATTTCTCTTCTAGAATATTTCGTTTCATTAAAAAGTGATCTACATTCTTAGCGATTTTTTTCGCATGACCAATTGCATTAATTAACGTAGATGCCCCAAGCTTATAATCACCAGCAAAAAAAATATTATTATTCTTCGAGGCTACAAATTCTTGTCTTTGACCAATTGCTAAAATTATATGGTCAGTTCTGATTTTAAATTTACTGTTTGGAATATCTTTTAATTTATCACCTACACTTTCTGTTTTTATCAATTCTAAGTATTTTAGCTTTCCTTTATCGGCAATAAGTTTGTTTGGTCTCGCACGAAATATCATCTTGCCTTTTTCATTTACTAACTCTTCTAATTCCCCCGGAAGTATATCTAAGTCTCCTTGTTCTCTTCTGTAAAAAGTTTTTACAGATTTAGCGCCTAGTCTTATAGCTGTCCTAGCACAATCCATGGATGTATACCCTCCACCAATGACTATTACGTTCTTGCCAACGTATCGGTCATTTTTTTCATTAACACGCAGTAAAAAATCAAGCCCATCTTCAACATTTGGATTATTACTAAAATCTCGATCTAATTGATTTGGTTTCAAAGTTCCCATTGCACATATAACTGCATCAAATTTTTTTGATAGTGATTGTATTTCAGAGGAAGTATTAATTGATTTATTTAATTCAACTTTTACTCCTAAATTTATAATCTGTTTTACTTCTTTTTCAATCAGTTTCCTGGGCAGACGAAATACGGGAATGCCTTGGTTAAGCATCCCTCCAAGTGACTTGTGCCTTTCATATATAGTGACATTATGGCCAAATCTTTTCAGTTCAGCCGCAGAGGCCAATCCTGCCACCCCACCACCAATTATGAGGATATTCTTGTTCGTCTTTTTTTGTTTATCTCTAAGTAGTACTTTTTTTGATGATGTGAATTTTCCAGCTGCTCTTTTTGAAAAACATATTGATACAGGTTCCCCATTTTCATGATCGCCGTGCCTACAATTATCTTCACAGGGTCTAGAACAGACTCTACCTAAAATTTCAGGGAAGAAGTTATCATTGAAGTTAATTTGATACGCTTTATCGAACTCGTTATTGTAAATTGCTTCAAGATAACCGGGTATGTCTGTGTCTGCTGGACATGCGCTTCTGCATGGAACGCTATCCTTATACCAATGCTTAAGTAGATTTTTCCCCATTTGATACTCCCCAATAACAATCTATCAAAAAATTTATATCCTAGCTAGTGTTGTTCTACATGGTCTTAAAAACTCTTTTTAATACCATATTAGAGTTTTCTTATATTATGTTTATGCTATATTTTTTAAATATAACGTATTAATATAATACAAGAATTATTCGGAGATTATTATGAGTTGGAGTTTAGAAGGAACATACGCCGAAAACTGTAATTGCGATGTGATGTGTCCATGCTTATATTTACAAACACCTACTGAGGGTTTTTGTGAAGCGATGCTTGTTTGGGACATCAAGAGCGGACACTTAAATGATGTAAAGCTTGATGGTTTAAAAGTATCCATATGGCTACATGCACCTGGCCCTCAGCTGACAGAAGGTGGATTTAAAATAGCACTTTATATTGATGAGAATGCAACTGATGAACAAGCAGCTGCGCTTGAGGAGCTATATGGCGGAAAACATGGTGGTCATCTAGGAGTTATTGCGAGTCTAGTTGGTGAAGTCATGGGAGTGAAAAGGGCAAAAATTACATGTGATGTGTCAGGTAACCATAAAACTTTAAAAGTTGATGGTGCTGGCGAATGGGATATGGAAGCAATTGAAGACGGTAATGGCAACGTTGCTAAGTGTGAGTATCATCCATTGGCTATCAACCCAGGATTTCCTGTTGAAGTAAGTAAAACTAATAAACAGGCTTACACAGATTATGGACAGAACTGGAGCCCTAAACCAGACAGAGTTGGTTTATCAGGTCCTTTCTCATATGCACCATAATAAAAATAACAATACTTAATAAAAAGGAGAGTTCATACTCTCCTTTTTTTTAACTATTCTATTAGTAAACTTATCTTTGATAAGCTAGTATCAACAAAAGCTATGACAGAAGAGCAAGATAACCAAGTTCAACAAGAGATCAACAAAGCCATAAATTTTCTTGGTCAAAATAAATTTGTCGAAGCAGAGAATACATGCCACAAAGTTCTCGAATCAGGTGACAATGCAGACGCGTATCATATTTTATCTTCCATAAAGATTTACCAACAAGAATTTGAAGATTCTATAAAATATGTTAAAAAATCCATTCAGATTAACAATGAAAACCCAGGGTATCATGTCACCCTTGGTTGTGCTTATAGCGCTAAACAAGACTACGAAAGTTCTATACAAGCATTTAAAGATGCAATAAATATTAATAGTAAAATTGCACAAGTGCATTTCTACTTGGGTGAATCCTATAGAAAATTGAAGAAATATAACGATGCTATTTCTTCATTTTATAATACAATCGAACTATCACCTGATCATACTGGGGCCCATATACTTCTAGGTGTGGTTTACCAGGAAAAAAAACAATTCGATTTATCCATAAAATCTTTCCAGAAATGTATCGAGATAATGCCAGACTATGCAGAAGCACATCTTAACTTAGGATTGTGCTACCTTCTAATTGGAGACTATGATAACGGTTGGAGAGAGTACGAATGGAGAAGGAAACTTTATCAAACAGCAGATGATAGACTTGCTAAAGAATGGACTGGCCAGAATTTAGATAGCAAAACAATTCTAATTCTCGATGAGGGGTCTGATGAGAATCTTATTCATTTTATAAGATTTGTAAAAGAGTTGAAAAAAGAAAATTGTAAAGTGATTGTCCAATGCCAAGAAGAGGCACAGCCTTTGATCGACAATCAGAAATGGATCGATGCGTCTATTATCGGAAACGATTATCCAGATCATGATTTTTATATTCCCATCGGATCATTAATGAATGTTCTTAAATATAACCCAAATCATCATCTTCAAGACTTTCCATATATTGAAGTAGAGAGATTAGAAAAAGATAGAGGAAACTCCGAGCTCCTTGACATTGGATTGGTTTATGCCACAGATAAGACTTCG
>CAJWPJ010000036.1 GCA_913045115.1 uncultured Gammaproteobacteria bacterium
AATCAAAGTTATAACATAAATATAATCGACACACCTGGCCATGTTGATTTTTCATATGAAGTTTCACGATCTTTATCAGCTTGTGATGGCGTTTTACTTCTTGTTGATGCAACACAGGGCCTAGAAGCTCAAACATTGGCACACTTTAATGTTGCTAGTGAACTAGGTCTAAAAATTATACCTGTAATCAATAAAATTGATTTGCCATCTGCAGACACGAAATCTGTCACAGAGGATTTGTCTGAATTACTCCAAGTAGATAAGGATACGATTTTACAAGTAAGCGCAAAGTCTGGTTCTGGTGTCCCTGAGTTGATGGAAAGAATTATTAATGAGATTCCTCAGCCATCCGGAAAGCTGTCACAACCATTAAAAGCATTTATTATTGACTCTTGGTTCGATAACTATCTTGGAATTGTTGTCTTAATTAAAGTTGTTGATGGCACTATTAATCTTAAAGATAAAATTAAGGTATTCTCAAATAAAAGAGAGTTTATTGTAGACAAACTAGGAACCTTTAATCCTGAGATGACTAATCTTACGTCGCTGACTTCTGGTATGGTTGGCTTTATGATAGCCTCAATAAAGACACTTGATTCTGCACCTGTGGGTGATACTGTCATATCATCTAAAGATGAACACGCCCAAGCTCTTCCAGGATTCAAAAAGATACAACCAAGAGTCTACTCTGGTTTCTATCCTGTAGACTCTAATGATTATCAGGAATCTAAAAAAGCACTAGATAAATTATCACTAAATGATAATTCATTTACTTATGAACCTGAGAGTTCTCAATCACTTGGGCATGGATTCAGATGTGGGTTCCTCGGATTACTTCATATGGAAATCATAAGAGAACGCGTACAGCGCGAATACAATCTTGAATTCTTAATGACTGTGCCCTCAGTAACATATCGAATAGAAGATAAAAAAGGGAAGGTCCTAGATATTAGAAAACCAAGCGATCTTCCAGATGATAATACACTAAAGTGCTACTATGAACCAATTGCTTTAATTTCTATTGTAACACCATCACAATATTTAGGTTCTGTAATAGAATTATGCACATCCAAAAGAGGTAATCAGCGAGACTTAATTTACCGTTCAAACATGGTTGAAATACGTTATGAAATCCCGCTATCTGAGATCATATATGATTTTTTTGATACTCTTAAATCTGCTTCAAAAGGTTATGCATCATATGATTACGATATAATTGACTATAGAGAAAGTAAAATGATCAGGCTAGATATTCTTGTAAACAAGAAAAAGGTAGATGCTTTGTCACAAATACTACACAAAGATAATTCATATAGAAGATCAAAAGAACTGATAGAGAATCTAAAGAAATTAATTCCTAGACAGAATTTTGAAATCACAATTCAAGGATGCGTTGGATCAAAAATTCTTTCTTCAACATCTATCAGAGGATATCGCAAAGATGTCACAGCAAAACTTTATGGAGGTGACGTTACAAGAAAGATGAAACTTTTAAAGAAACAAAAGGAAGGTAAGAAAAAAATGAAAAAAATAGGTAATGTCGAAATACCAAGAGAAGCTTTTTATAAATTTCTCTCTACATCCGAATAATAATATGGATTTTACATTAATACTTCTAATAGCGACTTTTCTCACAGGCATATTCAGTTTAGTAAAAATAAATAATTCTATATTTATGAATATTAGTGAATTTTCGAACTCTATTTTCCCCATACTTCTTGTTGTATTGATAATACGTTCATTTTTTATTGAACCTTATAAAATACCATCAGGGTCCATGATACCGACCCTAATGATAGGAGATTTTATTCTTGTCGATAAAAATATCTACGGTTATAAATTACCATTAACTAATATTACGCTCATTCAAAACCAAGAGCCAAAAAGAGGTGATGTCGTTGTTTTTAAGTATCCTGAAAATAAAAAAATCAACTATATTAAGAGAATAGTCGGCTTGCCGGGAGATGATATCATTTATAAAAACAAGCGGCTATATATTAATCAAATTGAATATACTCTTACACAAATTAATCATTCATATGATCCTGTTGAAATTGCAGATGGACAAGTATATCTTGAGAATAATTCTCAGAGAGAATATTTAGTCCTTAATCAAACTAATCAATCTTTTGATTTTCAATATACTGTTCCAAATGATACTTATTTTGTTTTAGGCGATAACCGTGATAACTCTAATGACAGTAGATATTGGGGGCCAGTTCCAAAAGAAAACCTTGTTGGCAAAGCATTTTATATATGGATGTTTTGGAATTTTGATAGTTACTATAGTTTTTTTGATAGAGTAGGTAAGACAATTGAATAACCAATTTGAGGCCTGTATTCGTGACTCTGTTGCTAAATGTCTTAATTATGAGATTAAAAATATAGAATATTTTAAGGACGCATTTACCCACAAAAGCACATCATCATTACACAACTATGAGAGGCTCGAGATTTTGGGAGATGCAGTTTTACAGTTATATATTACTGAAATATTGTTCATTAAGTACCCGAAGTGTAGCGAGGGAGATATAACGGTTATGCGACAAAACTTAGTTAATTCAGAAAATCTTGATGAAATATTTATCTCATTAGGGTTAAAAAATATCTCAGACAAAATTAATAAGCAACTCAAAGGTAGTAATGTGTATTCAGACATTTTTGAGTCAATAATGGGAGCATTATATTTAGATTGTGATTCTAATACAGTAAAAAGTATTATTTATAAAATCTTTAAGCCATTAATTTCTAAAAAACTGTTAAAAAAAGATTCAAAATCACAGCTACAGGAGTACTTGCATAGTAAAAAGATATCTCTTCCTAATTATGTTACAACTAAGTCAAAAAAAAAATCTTTCAAGTATCTTGTATCCTGCATTATTCCATCCATTAATGTTAATGAAAAAATGTATTCTAATAAAGTGAAGTCTACAGAACAGATTCTAGCAAAAAAAGTATTAAATAAAATCAATGAAAAAAATTAATTTACTAGTCTTAGGCAAAAGTAATGTTGGCAAATCCTCACTTATTAATTATTTAACCAATAGCCATATTTCTCTCGTGTCTAATAAAGTTCATGCAACTCGAGTTTCTACTTTTCATGAATTTAAATTGAATGATTATCATATACAAATTATTGATACGCCAGGAATATCTATTTCAGACAATAATCTATTAGCACAAGCAATGAAGAGTAATGCAATAAAACATATTACTAACTGCGACCTTATAATACTTTTATCTCAACCACAAAAAACATATGAGTATGAGCAAAGACTTTTAGACGAGATATTGTTATCAAATAAGCCCTTTATAGTATGTATAAATAAAATAGATCAAGATCCTGACAAAAAACTCTGTCAAACAATAAATAAGCAATTAAGTATAAGGACTTATTTATCTATATCTATTAAAGAAAATCTAGGTATGGATGTCTTAATGAATAATATGCTCAGCAAGATAGAGAATATTTCGGATGTATCAGGATTCAAAATGAGTAACAAGAACAATTTGAATATAATTCAAGAGCTCATAAGAGAATCCCTTATTAACAGAACCAATAAAGAAATTCCGTATGAATCTGCTATTCGCATTGTTACTTATAATAGACAAAAAAATATTGATCAAATAAAGGCTGAGATAATTGTAACAAAGGATAGTCATAAGAAAATTATTATCGGGAAAAATGGTAATATGATCAAAATGATTGGTACAAAAGCTCGTATGAATATTGAATCTTTGATTAATAAAAAAATAAATTTGTCATTATTTGTACTAGTTAAAGAAAACTGGAAAAATAATCCTGAGCTTCTTAAAGATTTTGGATATATTGATTGAATGATTAATACTTATAACGGTTTTTTAATTCATGCTAGAAATTATAGAGAAACTAGTAGTATTATAAATATTTTTTCGAGTGAGATAGGCATAAAATCCCTGCTATTTAAGGGAAAATATACAAACAAAGAACGCTTTAAATTTTCAATTTTTAATGAATATAGCTTCACCTATAATGATAAGTATAGCTTACCATTCGTATCTAAGTTTGAATTAATAAATCAGTATGTCTTTGACAGAAAGTATTACCTTCTTGGACTGTATATAAATGAATTATTATATAAAACTCTTAGAGAGGGCTACGATTTTGAAAAAATATATATCCATTATAAAGAATTTTTGATATCCGTTTCCAATAGCAATGACAGTTTAGCAAGACTTGCATTGCTTTTTGAGAAGAGGCTGTTACAAGATTTGGGTTATGAATTATTACTTCAAGAGAATCAATATCTTATTGAGGATAGATATTATAACTATAATCTGGGCGAGGGGTTTAAGGTTCAATCATCTGAGAAAAATAATTACTCAATTCTGGGTAAAGATTTGCAGTCATTTTTTCTCAATACACTTACATCTGAAAAAAGTATCTCAAATCTTCGGCTGATAATGAAAAAAGTGTTTAGACAGATTTACCCTGAGCTTAATTTGCTCGGTGATAAACTATTTTAATAACCCTTTATGTATGGTGAATTTTTTTTCATCAAATGACAGGATAAAAAAACTATTATACCAATCACCCAAGACATATCTGACTACGTTATCGTGTTTGTGGACGTTAGGTCTATGAGTATGTCCATGAATAATTATATTTGGCATATAATTCTTGATAACATTTTCAATTTCGTTGATGTTTACATCCATGATATCACTTTCTTTTTCTTTATTAGCATCTATACTTTTTTTTCTAAGACTATTTGCGATAGCTAATCTTTCATCAAGTGATTTTGATAACATTTCTCTCTGCCAATCGCTAGACCTGACCATATTTCTAAAATTTTGATATTCATGGTCATCTGTACATAGTGTGTCTCCATGTAATAATAATATTTTCATTTTTTTCATTTCAAGAACTGTTGGGTCTGTTAGCAGGTTGATACTCAAGCTTTTACAAATTTTATCACTTACTAGAAAATCTCTATTTCCATGCATATACCAAATATTTATTTTTTTTCCAAGTAAGGTAATAGCCTCCCGAACTTCTTCTAGCCCATCCATTGGATCGTCATCACCCACCCAATATTCAAATAAATCTCCAAGGATATAAAGATCTGTGATTTTTTTATCAAGATTATTGAGATATTTTATAAAATACTCATTTATGTGCGGCCTTGACTTATCAAGATGAAGATCTGAAATGAAATTTATTGTCATAAATTCTATTCAATAATATCTACACTTTTTATAATTATGTTCTCTATTGGCACATCAGAGTGACCAGCATTATTGCCAGTTGCCACTACACCAATTTGCTCAACAATTTCAATACCTTCAGTAACTTGTCCAAAAACACAGTACCCGTAACCATCTGCAGCGTTAATTTTGTCAAGGAAGTCATTATCACGTAAGTTGATAAAAAATTGAGATGTTGCTGAGTTAGGACTACTTGTTCTAGCCATTGCAATTGTCCCTTTCTTATTACTGATATTATTATCAGATTCATTAATTATTGGATCGAAAGTATCGATCTGAGACATATCTGGTAAGTGACCACCACCTTGAATCATAAAATTTGGAATTACTCTGTGAAATATAGTCCCATTAAGTCTTCCCTCTTTTGTATATTTAAGAAAGTTTGCTACCGTTTCAGGCGCTTTATCTTGATATAGTTCAATAGTGATATCACCCATGTTTGTTGAAAGCTTAATCAATTTGGTCTCCTTTGAAGTGTTATTCTCATGTATAATGTCACTACATGAAGTTGTAGTTATGAAAACTAATAAAAATAGTACGTGTTTAATTTTACTAATTTTTAACATTCAAAATAATAATACATTAAATGAATTTATACATCCATAACACCTTAACAAATAAAAAAGAGCAATTTACGCCACATAACTCCCAAAACGTGAATATGTATGTATGTGGACCAACCGTATACAGTGAACCACATATTGGTAATGCCAGAGCTGCTCTAATAGGAGATTTGTTCTTTAGGGTGCTTAAAGAAATATTTAGCCATGTTACTTACATAAGAAACTTAACTGATGTGGATGATAAAATCATATTTGAGTCAGAGAAGATTGGTGTACACATAAACGACCTTACCACCGATGTTACCAGAATTTATCAAACAAATATGTTGAAGCTCAACATGTTACAACCCACACATGAGCCAAAAGTTACAGATAATATCAATAATATAATCAATACAATTCAGAAAATATTAGATAACAAGTCTGCATATATATCAGAAAATCATGTCGTTTTTGACATGGAATCATTCTCGAGTTATGGCTCATTATCAAATAAGAAATCAGAAGATCTTATCGACGGGGCAAGAATTAAACCTGAATCATATAAAAGAAACCCAAAAGACTTTGTACTATGGAAACCTTCATCGCATGATTCTTCAGGATGGGACAGTCCTTGGGGATATGGAAGGCCAGGTTGGCACATAGAATGCACAAGTATGATAAAAAGTATTATTGGTAATGATGCAACGCTTGATATTCATGGGGGAGGCAATGATTTAATTTTTCCACACCACGAAAATGAGATTGCACAAGGTTCATGCTGCTCGAAATCTGATTATTGTAATTATTGGTTCCATAATGGAATCGTATTGGTTGATAAGAAAAAGATGTCTAAATCTCTAGGGAATGTAATATTAGTGTCCGAAATACTCAGTGAGGTTAATCCAATTGTAGTAAGAATCGCTTTAATGAGTGCACATTATAGGCAACCTCTAAATTGGACGGAAGATATGATTGACAATTCTAGAAATATTTACGAAAAGATAATTTCCTCATTAGATATGGTTGACTCAATAAATGAGGAGAAAGACAGTAAATTTTTTGAGTATTTATGTGACGATCTTAATACGCCCAATGCAATACAACATATAATCAAACAAGCTCGTGATGCAAGAAAAGACCCAAGTATCTTACCTAAACTTAGATATAACTGTAGGCTTATTGGTATTAAATCTAATGAAGAAGCTATTGAACAGTCCGTAAAAGATAAAATTGAAAGCCTAATAGCAAAGAGAGAGTTAGCAAGAAAAAATAAAGACTACTCAGAGGCTGATCGAATAAGAGATACACTTTCAGGAATGAATGTTGTGCTTAATGATGATCCAAGTGGAGTTACATGGAAAATTAAGCATTGAATTATTTAATATATATTCAGTATAGGTATAATAACCACAAAACGGGGTGTAGCGCAGCTTGGTAGCGCGGCTGGTTTGGGACCAGTAGGTCGTAGG
>CAJWPJ010000037.1 GCA_913045115.1 uncultured Gammaproteobacteria bacterium
TTCTTTTTTCCCACCAAATGCTCCAACTGGTAACCCACCGCCAATTACTTTACCAAAAGTTGTCAAATCAGGTCTAACTTTGTAGATTTCTTGTGCTCCACGTAAGTTTACTCTAAATCCAGTCATGACCTCATCAAAGATGAGTAATGATTTGTGTTTTGTGCACAATCTTCTTGCTGTTTGTAGAAATTTCTTTGAGGATCTCACGAAGTTCATATTACCTGCTATTGGTTCAATTATTACGCACGCAATTTTATTTTTATTTTTTTTAAAGACACTCTCTAGAGCAGTGGCGTCATTGTACGGTATGGAGATTGTATCTTTTGATGAACCCTTAGTAACGCCGCTAGAACTAGGTTTACCAAACGTAGCTGCCCCTGAGCCAGCCTCTACTAAGAAGGCATCACCATGTCCATGGTAGCATCCATTAAATTTTACTATTATATCTTTTGCTGTATATCCGCGTGCTAATCGTGCAGCGCTCATAGTAGCCTCTGTCCCAGAATTAACCATTCTTATTTTTTCAATTGATGGAACGTTGTTAATTATAAATTCTGCTATCTCAGTTTCAGCACTATTGGGAGCGCCGTAAGTTAAGCCATTCTTAGATACTACATTAAGTTTTTTCAATATTCTTTTATCACTATGCCCTAGTATCATAGCTCCCCACGATCCAATAAAGTCTATATAGCTGTTGTTATCTATGTCCACTATCTTTGAGCCTTTGGATTTCTTTACGATAAAAGGTGACCCAGAAACAGCTGAAAATGATCTCACTGGAGAATTAACACCACCAGGTATCATCATTTTTGTCTTATTAAATAACCTATTAGACTTAACTCTTTGCATTCATTTTTTCCTGAAACACTTTTATTGAATCTTGTATTTTATCTTTCTCCTGACCAAAGATACCATTACTGATAGCAATCATATCAGGTTGGTGCTCTATAACTGAATCAATATTATTTTTATCCAGACCACCTATTATACACATTGGCAGATCATTACATGCTCTATATGTCTTGATTGTATCTGTTGTTAGCTTCTCGGTATTAGTTTTTGTAGAACTTTTGAATAGTGCGCCAATTGAGTAATATGAAATACCATTTTCTTTTAAATGTTTTAAGTTCATAATTTCTGATCCGCAAGAGTATCCAATAAGAGTTTCTGAGCCAATGATATTTTTTATTGATTCGATAGGCAAATCTTTCTTGCCAATATGTACTCCTGCGCCATCATAAAATCGTGCAATACTATAATCATTATTGATTACTAACTGAACATTACTATTTAGGCAGTATTTATATATTTCATTCAACAAGTACCTCTTTTTACGGGATGAAACAGAAGGCGATCTAAATTGAAAAATATTTATACCACTTTTGATCGCAATATAGCACTTCTCAAGATACTCGTCATCAGAGCTAATGCAATTTGGTGATATTGGATATATTCCCGAGAGTTTAATCTTATTCATATTATCTTTATATTGATTAATTATAACTAAGAAGTTAATCTTTACGAACTCATGAAGAAGTATCTATGTTTAATATGCGGTCTTATCTATGATGAAGAAAAAGGCTGGCCAGATGATGACATTCAACCAGGGACTAAATGGGAGGATGTTCCTGATACTTGGATGTGTCCTGATTGTGGTGCAACGAAATCAGACTTCGATATGATTGAAATTACATAGCAATGTTCACTGCTGCCACAGATAGGCAAATTCTAAAAATAGCGATTCCTCTGATATTCTCCAATCTCTCAGTACCACTTGTTGGTTTTGTGGATAATGCTGTCTTGGGACACTTAAGTAGCCCAGTATATCTTGCATCTGCAGGGTTAGGTGCAATAATCATGAGCTATATTCTTTTTAGTTTTGGATTTATTAAATCCACAACTACTGGTTTTATCTCACAAATTGATCATCTTGATGACTTAAAAAGCATCAGAAGTATCTATCAAATATTCATAATCACTGCGGGGATATCGATAATCCTACTTATATTTAAAGATTCTTTAATAACTGGTTTACTCAGTATTATGGGAGAGACTGGAGTTATAAATAATAATGCATCCATCTATCTTGATATTAGGTTTTGGTCAATACCTGCAGTCTTTATTAGAGATATTTTTATAGGGTATCTAATTGGTATAAAGAAAGTCTCATATGCAATGAGAATTATAATTTCTATAAATTTACTCAATATAGTCTTGGACTACTTTTTTGTTTATATTTTTTCAATGACTGTCGATGGCGTCGCCTATGCATCGCTTATAGCTGAATCTTCTATTTACATCTTTATATTCTATTTTGTTTTAAAAAATAATGAGTTCATCAATAAAAAAGTCTTCGTAGATTCTATTTATAAAATATCCAGTTTAAAAAATAAAATTATTGTTAATGGGAATATGTTTATAAGATCAATTATTTTAATGACTTGTTTTGCAAGTTTTATGAGCTTTAGCGCTAATTATGGCGAGATAGTATTAGCTGCGAATACAATTCTATTAAATTTCTTTTTTATATTTTCATATGGCATTGATGCTTTTGCACATGCTAGCGAGGTTCTTGTAGGTAACTCTGTTGGTGAAAAAAATTCCTCTAAATATGACCTAGTGATAAAGTCAAGTTTCAAATTTACTTATATTGTACTCATTTTATTTCTTGTGGTTTTTCTTTTCTTTTCATCAAATATCATTAATGTCATCACTGATCATAAAGAAGTGATCACTATTGCATCAGAAAATATCATTTTTCTCTTTTTAATTGTAATTTTTGGATCAATAGCATTTTGTATCGATGGAATACTTATTGGTGCACTGCAACATACCACAATGAGAAATATAATGATTTTATCCGGGCTGATTTATTCAATTAGTATACTTTTTATTAGCCAGGAGAACTACGTTACAATTTGGTATGCATTCATTGCCTTTTTTGGCGCAAGGAGCGTCTTTCTACTTCTATCATTGAAGGGCATAAGGAGGTCAATATTTGGCCTAAAGAGCTATGTTTGATTACAATAGTTATGTTATAGTGACCACTTAAATATTACTGAAATATTCATACGGAGGGAATTATGGTATTCGGATTATTCAAGAAAAAGGAGCCTGTAAAAGTCACTATCAAGGGATCTGGTGAGACTTTTATGTGCAACCCTGATGAATTGCTTATGAAAGCAGCTCTTAGACAGAAAATTGCTTGGCCACTTTCTTGTAAAGTAGGAAGCTGCGGCTCTTGTAGAGCTACTATCGTGGAGGGTGAAGGAAAATATCCTTCAAGTCCATGTGATCCAACAGCACTTCTTCATAAAGAAGAAATGGCTAATGGCATGGTTATCGCATGTCAATGGACTCCAACAACAGATATCACAGTTGATGTTGAGATAGGTAAAGAAGGCGATAAAAGAGGTATGATTTAAGAATTCAAATTGTCTAGCGCGTCATTTATTTTATCAGCTAAGACATTTGTTACAGTCTCGTTTTCACAGTCTCGTGTGGATACTTTATCAAGAAATAAGAGTATTACATGAGACTTCCTTCTCATAAGAAATTTTAGATAGAGACTTATCATTTCACCTTTCTCACTCTTATTAGAAATCATCTCTGAATAATTATTATCTTGAGGGTAGTCCCTAGGATATCTAATGGCTATGGGTTGAATGCTTAAGTCTTTGTTCTCTATTGATTTGAATAATTTGTAGTGAAATTTTTTAACTCTTATCCCATTTCCTATTTTTCCTTCTGGAAAGAAAACGATTTTATTCTTTATCTTAAATCTCTCCTCCATTTCATGAATCATTTTTGTTGATTCTACGTTATCACCCCTCTTGATAAATAACGTCCCTGTTTTTGAAGCTAAAACTCCAATAATTGGCCATGATGAAATTGCTTCTTTTGCAATAAAATTTACAGGCAATAGCTTGTTAATAATAATAATATCCAAGTAAGTAACATGATTTGATACATATAAATCCGCTGATAAGTCTGGAGTTCCTCTTATATCAACTTTTATCCCCAATATAAATGACAAGAATCTCATCCAAAGCATCATGATTGAGTAATGTATGTGTTTAAAATATCTTGTTTCCTTAGGAAAAAAAATTATTGTAAACAAACCAATAAGAATGTGAAGAATAAGTAAAGGTAATCTTAATATTAATAACAAAATAGGCATTATTGATTAAGTCTTCAAAGCCTCCTTGAAATCTTCTAGAGTTTTTTTTGGCTCTTGACATGTCATTCCCTTGCAGTGATAGGAAGTAAACTCTCCATGACATTTCTTTAATTCTATTTGATCTGGAAGGTTGTCGACTTTTTTGTCAATGAATATAATGCATTTGTCATAATACTCCTCAAACTCAGTAACTTTCTTCCAAGTTTCTTTGTTAGTTCTTACTATAATAATTTCTTTTTCAAGTTTATCTTCATTAAGAAGATTTATAGCACTTACATTAGATGTTAAATTTTCATCAATAGACTTATAGATGTATATCAGCGCTCTCTCTGCAACTTCAATATAGTTTTGATTGCCTGAAATGTACCCCATATAGAATAATGTATCTGTTGCATAAACAAGTCCAGATGGTACAGAGTCGTCGCCTATCGATTTTGGTCGGTGAAACAGCTGTTCGTGACGGTTAGATGTGAAGAAGAAACCACCCTTTTCCTTGTCTTCAAAATCATTTATTAAATCATCACAGACTCTTTTACATACATCATAATAATCTTGATTATACTCTATCGTAAGGTAATCAATTAATACCGAGCCTAATAGTGCATAATCATCCAGATAACCAGGAAAACATGGTTCTTGGTTAAAACATGAATAGATAGTTTCAGATGACATCATTTTATGGGTTATAAAATCTAGTGCCTTATTAATGGTTTTTAAAATATTTTCATCTTTAGTTATTTTGTATAACTTAATAAGCCCTTTGATATACAGACAGTTCCATGACAACAGGATCTTTTTATCTATACTAGGTAAGACTTTTGCTTTTCTGAGATTAGAAAGCTTGTTAAATATTTTCTCAAATTTATGCTTATTTTTTTTAAAATCATCTTCTTTTTTTCTTTGAAGATGTAAATGATGCTTACCCTCAAAGTTTGGTTTAGTTAGGTCTAAAAAATATTCATTAAGTAAGTCAATTTCCTGACTTTCTAGCGATTCTTTAAGCTCATCATTGGAAAAAATATAATATTTACCTTCTGAGCCTTCCGAGTCAGCATCAATCGTAGAATAAAATACGCCTTCTTTGGATGTCATGAAAAGCTTTGCCCAGTTATATATCTCTTTAGCTCTATCAATATATAAATCGTCGTTAAATTTCATATAACCGTCACAGAGTATGCTCATCATTGGCCCATTGTCATATAGCATTTTCTCGAAATGAGGAATCATCCAAAGGTCATCAACAGAATATCTATAGAATCCACCGTCTATATGATCATTTATCCCACTAGTACACATCCTATCAATAGTATATTTTATTTTTTTTATTTCTAATTCCGTCGAGCAGTTATTGAGACAAAAAGATAAGGATGGGAATTGAGGAAATTTCGGCGCTGATCCAAAGCCGCCATTAATAGTATCAGTAATTGAGTCAAGCTGAGTTTTCAATTTATTAACTATGCTTTGATCAATTTTTGTAGCTTCAGTTTCCCTTAGGTTCAGTCTTTTGAAGACTTCGAGTACATTTGAATTTTGTTTCTTAATATCCTCTTTATTGTTTTCATAAAACTCCACTACCCTTTTGAGAATTTTTTTAAAAGATAGCATTCCATATTTATCTTCCTTGGGGAAATATGTTCCCCCAAAAAAAGGAAATTTTTCATGGTCCATGAATATAGTCAATGGCCAACCACCATTTTTTCCAGTTATTATTGATTGCGACATTTGATAGATTTTATCTACATCTGGTCTTTCCTCTCTATCAACCTTTATGTTTATAAAATTACTATTAAGAATATCTGCCGTTTCTTGATCCTCGAATGATTCATGAGCCATTACATGACACCAATGACATGCAGAATATCCAATTGACAACATTATTGGTTTATTAAGCCTTTTTGCCTCTGCAAAAGCTTTTTCACCCCATGGATACCAAAATACTGGATTATCTGCGTGTTGCTTCAAATATAGACTTCTCTCATTTTTTAGTTCATTTATTTGTTTCATATATCTATGCTCATACTGCTATAATTTAAACTCATCCATGACATACATTCACAACATCAGTCCAATAATGTTAGAGGTTTATGGCATAAAACTTTATTGGTATGGCTTTATGTATGCTTTGTCCTTCATCATTATAGACTATTTGGTTGTCAGTGCCTCTAAAAACAAAAAGATTGATTTAGATCAATCAGTCGCTGAGAAGCTCACATTTACAATATTATTATTTGCGATTTTAGGGGGTAGATTAGGTTATGTAATATTTTACGACTTTAGTTATTATGTTACAAATTTAGATAAAATACTTTTCATATGGGAAGGAGGAATGTCTTTTCATGGCGGTCTTATCGGAGCCTTTATAGGATCACTTTACTTTTCTAACAAATATAGAATCGATCTTTTACATTTGACAGATATTGTATCGTTATATGCTCCAATAGGTCTTTTTTTTGGTCGACTTGGAAATTTTATAAATTCTGAACTTTATGGTTTACGTACCTCCGGTTCATGGGGTGTTGTTTTTACTAAAGTCGATGAATATCCAAGGCATCCATCAATGCTTTATGAGGCATTTCTTGAAGGTTTACTCTTGTTCATAATTTTAGCAATCATACAATCTCTTAAGCCCGTTCATGGATTTATTAGTGGATGTTTTTTATTCTTCTATGGAGTATTTCGATTTACTGTAGAGTTTGTAAGAATACCAGATGCACATCTTGGGTATATCTATTATGATTGGGTAACCATGGGGCATCTTCTTAGCGTTCCCATGATTCTAATAGGAATTATATTTATGTATAGAAAAGCGTCATGAAAGAATATCAGGATTTATTAAGAAAACTCATAAATGAAGGTGAGAAGAAGCAAGATAGAACTGGCACAGGAACACTATCCTATTTTGGACATCAAATGCGTTTTAATTTATCAGATGGATTTCCCATTATTACAACTAAAAAGATTCACTTCCCGTCTGTTGTTCATGAGCTCTTATGGTTTTTGAAAGGCGACTCAAATATTAAATATCTAAATGACAATGGCGTAACGATATGGGATGAATGGG
>CAJWPJ010000038.1 GCA_913045115.1 uncultured Gammaproteobacteria bacterium
AGTCGAACTTACGACCTCCGCCTTGTAAGGGCGGCGCTCTAACCAGCTGAGCTAATCACCCTTAATTAGGAATACTAATTAAGAGCATCTTTAAAGGCTTTACCAGCCTTGAAAGAAGGTACTACAGAAGCTGCAATTTGAATAGATTCACCTGTTCTAGGATTCCTTCCTGTTCTAGCCTCACGTTTTTTTGCTTTAAAAGTTCCAAAACCAACAAGAGCAACTTCGTTGTCACCCTTTAACGCACTTGTTACAACACTGATCATTGCCTCAACATGAGCTGTGGCATCAGATTTGCTACTGCCTGCTGCTTCAGAAACAGCATTGATAAATTCTGCTTTATTCATTTAACACCTCTTTAATCGCAGTTATAGAATGTTGAAATCAACTCAACATGATCTTCATTCTACAACAATATCTACAAAAAGTGGGGTATTATTTATAAAAAAAAACATGAAAAGTCATAAAATTATGTTTACTTTTAATTTATTTTGCTCTACTGAAGATTTTTTGAGATTTGATTGTCTCTTTGCTTACCAGAGATAGACTTTTTCTGTCCCGCTTTTATTTTTACTGGCTTGGTTTTCAGTGCAATTGTGAATACCTCATCAACAAATTTAACTGGGTGAATTTTAAGTTTTTCAACAATATTATTTGGTAGATCTCTTAAATCTTTCTCATTATCTTTTGGTATGATAACTTCCCTGATTCCAGATCTTAGTGCTGCCAGTAATTTTTCCTTCAGACCGCCAATCTCTAGGACTTCACCTCTAAGTGTGATCTCGCCTGTCATAGCAATATCAGACTTAATAGGAATAGATGACAACGCTGATGCTACTGCAAGTGCCATTGTTATTCCTGCACTCGGTCCGTCCTTAGGCGTGGCACCCTCTGGAACATGAATATGTAGATCCTTTTTATCAAATTGCTCAATATCAATGCCCAAATCGAGACACCTAGTTTTTACGACCGTGGTTGCCGCCTTGATAGATTCTTGCATTACGTCGCCTAGTTGACCTGTTTGTGTAATCTTACCTTTACCAGACATTGATGCGCACTCTACGCGAAGCATCTCTCCTCCAACGGAGGTCCAAGCTAATCCATTCGCTTGCCCAACCATATCTTTTTTATCACGCATAGTGGATGAAAATCTTCTAACACCGAGATAATCCTCAATATCCTCGGGTTGTACTTTAAGTTTAGTATTATTGGTCATTAAAATACTTTTTACAGCTTTCCTGCAAACCTTGTTTATTTCTCTGTCTAGTCCTCTCACTCCAGCTTCTCGCGTATAGGATGAGATTATATCCTTTATGGTTCTGACTGTAATTGACAGTTCGTTATTTTTGAGACCATTGAGCTTAAATTGCTTTGGAAGAAGATATTTCTTAGCAATTTCAAGTTTTTCGTTCTCTGTATATCCAGGAAGTCTTATTAATTCCATTCTATCAAGTAATGGTGCTGGGATAGTATCAACAGAATTCGCTGTAGCGATAAACATTATGTTCGAAAGATCAAAATCAACTTCTAAGTAGTGATCATTAAATACATTATTTTGTTCTGGATCTAAGACTTCTAACAAAGCAGAAGATGGGTCTCCCCTAAAATCCATCGCCATTTTATCAATTTCGTCCAATAGAAACAGTGGGTTGTTAGTTTTTACTTTAGACAGATTCTGCATTATTTTCCCGGGCATAGATCCAATATAAGTCTTCCTGTGTCCTCGGATTTCAGCCTCATCTCGGACACCCCCTAAGGACATTTTAATAAATTTTCTAGATGTGGCTCTTGCTATTGATTTTGCAAGAGATGTTTTTCCAACACCAGGTGGACCAACAAGACATAATATTGGACCTCTAATTTTGTTGACTCTCTTTGTGACAGCTAAATATTCGAGTACTCTTTCTTTAACTTTCTCGAGACCATGGTGGTCATCTTCGAGAACATTATTAGCTTTACTCATGTCAGTAGATATTTCAGTTGATTGATTCCATGGAAGATTTACTAGGATATCTAGATAGTTTCTCACCACGGTAGCCTCTGCAGACATGGGTGACATCATTTTCAATTTATTGAATTCACTCATTGCTTTTTCATTAGCGTCAGTCGGCAAATTGAGTGATTTAATTTTATTCAAAAGCTGATCTAGATCATTGCTTTCATCACCTATTTCTCCTAGTTCTTTCTGAATAGCCTTCATCTGTTCATTGAGATAATATTCTCTCTGGCTCTTTTCCATCTGTTGTTTTACACGACTTCTGATTTTTTTCTCGACATGAAGGATATCAAGCTCGCCTTCCATAGACTTAATGAGAAATTCACATCTTTTCTTGATATCTACTAGCTCTAAAACTTTTTGCTTCTCTTCAAGCTTAAGTGTCATGTGAGCAGCAATACTATCAGCAAGCTTTGACAAGTCATCGATCCCTGTAATTGAGGATATAACCTCGGGTGGTACTTTTTTATTAAGTTTAACATAGTTAGAAAAAGTATCCTCAAGGGTTCTGAAAAGTGCGTCTGATTGATTATCGTTAACACTCTCGCCACCGTCAATGTCTGTATATGTACAAGAGAGCTTATTATCGTTTTCAACTTTGTTAATCTCGACTCTTGAGGTTCCTTCAACAAGAACCTTCATGGTTCCATCTGGTAGTTTGAGTAATTGGAGTATATTTGCGACAGTTCCAATCTTGTAAAGATCACTGAAATCTGGATCATCAACTTGTGCGCTCTTCTGTGTGACTAGGACAATATTTTTGTGATGATTATTCATTGCATCATCGAGGGATTTTATAGAAAGTTCTCGGCCTACAAAAAGGGGTACGACCATGTTTGGATATATTACAACATCTCTGAGTGGTAGCAGTGGTAATGACATGTATTTCTTCTTCATGTTCTCAAATATATGGACGAATTAACTAATATCAAGACTTGCTTGCTTCTTTATTATCTGACTTAGATTTATAGATCAATAATGGTTTTGATTCGGCATCAACAACATTTTTATCAATAACAACTTTTACTATATCATCTTGACTAGGTAAGTCATACATTGTGTCGAGGAGTAAGCTTTCGATAAGTGTCCTAAGGCCTCTAGCTCCCGTCTTTCTTTTCATGGCTTTTTTGGCGATTGCAGAAAGTGCATCTGCTCTGAACTCGAGCTCACAGCCTTCCATCTCAAAAAGTTTCTTATACTGATTCACAAGAGCATTTTTTGGTTCAGTAAGAATCCTAATCAATGACTTTTCATCAAGCTCATCAAGAGTAGCTGTGACTGGTAATCTCCCAACAAACTCAGGAATTAATCCAAATTTTATTAAATCCTCAGGACCAACATTTTCAAGAGCCTCAGCAAAGGATTTTTGAGTTTTAATATCTTTAACTTTAGCAGAAAAGCCTATACCAGAATCATTTTTCCTTTGGCTGATTATTTTATCAAGCCCAGAAAAGGCTCCACCAACTATAAATAACATGTTTGAAGTATCAACTTGCAAAAACTCTTGTTGAGGATGTTTTCTTCCACCTTGTGGAGGAACAGAGGCTATTGTTCCCTCAATGAGTTTTAGAAGTGCTTGTTGTACACCCTCTCCAGAAACGTCTCTGGTGATCGATGGATTATCAGATTTTCTAGATATTTTATCTATTTCATCAATGTAGACTATTCCTGTCTGTGCTTTCTCGACATCATAATCACATTTTTGAAGAAGTTTTTGTATTATATTTTCTACGTCTTCACCAACATATCCAGCTTCAGTGAGTGTAGTCGCATCAGCGATCGTGAATGGAACATTAAGTAATCTTGCTAATGTCTCGGCAAGCAGTGTTTTACCTGATCCTGTAGGGCCGATAAGCAGGATATTACTTTTATTCAATTCAACATCATTTTTCTTCGGTATAATATTTAGTTTTTTATAGTGATTGTAAACTGCAACAGAGAGTACTTTTTTTGCATGTGGTTGACCGATTACATAGTTATCTAAAATAGAATTAATTTCATGTGGTTTTGGTAGCTTCTCGTTTGATTTAGACGATTTTTCTTCTAGTTCATCACTGATTATTTCATTACATAAATCTACACATTCATCACAAATAAACACAGATGGGCCTGCTATTAGTTTAGCAACCTCGTTTTGGTTTTTACCACAAAAAGAGCAATGTAAAAGCTTCGATGAATTTTTTGTATTATCTTCCATATCAATACCTATAATTCAGTATACAAGGAAACATATTAAAAAATCAAATCGTAAAAATTAATCTCTCGATGTGAGTATCTCGTCTATTAAGCCATATTTTTTAGCGTCTTCTGGCTGCATAAAATTATCTCTCTCAGTATCTGACTGTATCTTTTTTATAGTTTGACCAGTATTTTTGGAAAGAATCTGATTAAGCTTCGACCTAATACTTAGTATTTCTTTTGCTTGAATGTCAAAATCTGTTGCTTGACCTTGAAAAGAGCCTAAAGGCTGATGAATCATAACTCTGGCGTTAGATAAGCAGTATCGTTTTTTCTTTTCACCAGCGCTTAAAAGAACCGCTCCCATGCTAGCGGCTTGACCAACGCAAAGAGTGCTTACAGACGGTTTAATAAAGTTCATTGTATCAAGTATTGATAATCCTGCCGTTACACTCCCTCCAGGAGAATTAATATACAATGAGATATCACCTTTTGGGTCTTCAGACTCAAGAAAGAGAAGTTGTGCTACTATTAAATTTGATAAATTATCATCAATAGGTCCAGTAAGAAATATGATTCTTTCTTTTAAAAGCCTGGAGTAAATGTCAAAAGCCCGCTCACCCCTAGAGGTGGACTCAACAACCATAGGAACTAGATTATTATATGTGTCAGCCATCCATGAGCTCCGAGAAGGTCATATTAAGTTTGTTAGTTTTAGATTTCCCAATTACATATTCCACAATACTATTCTCTACCATTTTGTTCTTCACGTCCAATAATGTTGTTGATTTATCTTTTTTCAATTTTTCCCCATAAAACTGTCTAAAGGCAGGTGATTGATTATTACAGAAATCTATAGCTTGTTGATCAGATATATTTGTTTCAATTTCTTTTGAAAGTTTAATATAGATAATGTTTAACTTAACTCTCTTAGCAGCAATATCCTTTATTTTATCATCTACGTTTTGATCATTCTGCTTTAATGATGCGTACTGATGTTGCAATTCAGCCTCATGTTTGTTGACTAATGATTCGGGTAGATCAAATTCAAATGCATCTATGAGCTTCTCATTGACCAAACCATATTTCTTCGAAACAAGTTTATCATTAAGTTCAAAACTCATATGTGTTTTTACGCTGTCTTTAAAAACAACTTCGTCGTCTGTAGAAATTCCCAAACTAGAAAAGAAATCTTTATTTAAATCTGGTAATTTCCCAATAAGGATTTTTTTTATCTTTACATCATATATAACTGTTTTGCCTGCCAACTCCTTTTCAGGAAAATCATCAGGCATATTGTTAGTTACTTGAACAATGTCATTAATGTTTTTATTCATACATTGGAGAGAAAATTCCTTAAAAAGTGACACAGTCGCTGGATCGCCCTTAATGATGTCATTTACTATGAAGGTAAAATCATTCTGTTTATTATTCTTAAATTCTTTTCCATCTATCTTTCCCTCATAATCAACTACAATTTTATTACCGTCTGCAACTGAAGAAGTACTGTCAGACCACTCCGCATTTTGTTTTCTAATATTATAAATAACCTTATCTACGTCATTATCTTCAATAGTAACATTAGGTATCTCAAGGCTAATTTTATCTATCTGAGATAGGTCTATTTCCGGCATAATATTGTAGGTAACCTCGAAGGACAAATCCTTGTCTTTAGATGGAACATCTAAAAGTTTTGCCGATGGGGAGTCAATAAGGTCAAGTTTCTTCTCAAGACTAATTTTTTGTGTGTGTAAATCTATTAAGCTTGAAATACATTTTTGGTGACACTGGCTTTCAAATTTTTTTTTAATGACGCTGATTGGGACTTTGCCTTGACGAAAACCATCTAGCTTCGCACTTTTTGCAATTTTTGAGAGTTCACCATCAAATTGTTTTTGATATTCAGTAGTTGTTATATGTACAGATACTTTTAGCTCTGAAGATGTATCAATTATTGTCTTAACTTCTGTCATAGGTGCTCAATTATCAACCATATCTCTTGTTTTATCAATAAAATATGATATTGCTTTATCTGAACTTGAAAAAAATTTTGAATCATCATATGTTTCTGAATTTCTATTGTATAGCAGGTATTCCCAGGTAATTAATTTCTCTTCTTGATCATCAGAGTATTCTTGCAAAACTAATGTACTTTCAAGGATAGATTTTTTCGGCCCAAACTTAATCGCACATATATCAAATGATCTATCACATTTTTTTATAATCTCATTATCAAGAAGATGATCGAGAACTTTTTTGAAATATTTTCGCTTACTTACTAAATTTGATTTGTATTTATTTTCATGTTTTGGCTCATTCGTCCAATCAATTTTGTTCTTCTCGTCGAGCTTTTGTTTAAATTCTTTATGATAAATTTTAGCCATAATTACTATTTTTTTTACGAGAGGAGAGACTCGAACTCTCACACCAAAGGTACTGGTACCTAAAACCAGC
>CAJWPJ010000039.1 GCA_913045115.1 uncultured Gammaproteobacteria bacterium
TCTTATAAATTTACTTTTCTTCCATTGATTATCTGTTTTTCTTTTTGTTTTAAATTCATCTAAAGAAAAGGTTTTCTCTGGTATGTGACTATGGTGTTGCACGAAGGATTTTACCTTATTTTTCCCTAACCTAGCTTCAATTCTGGCCATCAATAAACTTATTTTTTCTTCCTTATCTAGATATTTAGAAGTGTAATCTCCACCAGAGACATTTATAGCTATTTGTCTTTCTCTTGCTTCTTCAATATGTACCCCCTCGAGGATTATTGCTTCTATATTTTTGAGATTTTTAATAGTCTTGAGTTTTTCTAGCATTACCAGCTCTATTTTGGCTTTGTCTTGTGTGGGGCTGCTGAAGTTTATCTCTACAAGTATTTTGTCGTCTGGTGGAAATTTAATATTACATCTTCTAACTAGCTTCTTATTTTTCTCGAGCTTATCACATAGTTTCTTAATAAGGACTTTAATGAATTCACTTATACCCTGAACGGTTATTTCTTCTAAGAACAGTTCTGTTGAAAAGGAATATTTTTCTTCCAAGACAATTTTATTGAATAATTCTGTTTCTTTGCCCAAAACTTGCCGTACTCTTTTGGTTATATGATTGCCAAATCTTCTATTAATAGAAGTCGAATCTATGTTTATTAGATCTCCAACTTTGTAGATACCAAATAAATTTAATAGATTTACATCGGTACTTTCTATATTCAACGCTTCTACTGGTAAGGAAATAAGAGCTTTTTCTGTTTTATCATTATCAATTATTCTAGATTTATATATAGAGTCATTAACAGAATAGCCTGTATTAAAGATAGATAATTTCTTTTGCAAATTCTCGGTATCTCTGTCGCTAGGAATTTTAATCCTTGTAGCTCTACTTTGATCATTGATTATTTTTCTAAGATTTACTCTTGGTTGTTTTTGATTGGAACTATTTTGGAATCTTGCTATTGCCCAAGCGGCTCCCTGAGTTCCCGCAATCCCTATAATGCTGAGTATATTAATTTTAGAAAAATGAGTTGTTAGTTGATGTATAAAGTCTTCCTCTTTCCCCGTGAATTTCTCGCATCCTGTTATATCAAGCATCAAGCTATCATAGCCATCTAATCTTACAAGAGGCGTGAATTGATATGTGAAAATAAAAATTTTAATTAGTTTTTTTTTAAGATCCGAATGTTGAACTGTTTTACTAATCACATGAGGGTTCAATGTCAGAGTTTCCTTAGTAGACATTCCAGCGCATATATTTAGCTTTTTAGCTAATCCATTTGCGCATATTATTTCCTCCCCTTCAGAAAAAGAAACAACTAGAGGTAATGAATCTAACAGGGGTTCTTTAGATAATATCGTCTCTAATGGTAACTGTGGAAACCAAATGGAAGCGAATCTATTTTTCAATTTTATTTTGTTCATGTTTTGTTCTTTTTAATTGTAAACGAATGAAAAGTCCAACTCAATTTTGTACTTTGGCGTACAGCAGATATGAAAATTATTTTACCTATCTTTTGTAAACATACCCTGATAGGATCTCCGTTAATAATTTTGTGACAGAAGATAATGATCAAGAAAAAGAATATTTTTTAAAGCATTAATAGAATTTGATTTGTATGATACTAAAAATAGTATAGTAAAAAGAACACTATGATATCCAGAAAAAATAAGTTTGATTACGATGAGCTAATATCATGCGCTAAGGGTGAACTGTTTGGAATAGGTAACCCTCAACTTCCAATGCCTCCTATGCTTATGATTGATAGGGTAACAGAGATATCAGATGATGACGGTGAACATAATAAAGGACATGTGATAGCAGAGTTCGACATAAATCCAAAATTGTGGTTTTTTGACTGTCATTTTGAGGGAGATCCCGTAATGCCAGGGTGTCTGGGTTTAGACGCATTATGGCAACTAACTGGATTTAATCTAGGATGGAGAGAAATGAAAGGTCGAGGCAGAGCTCTAGGTGTGGGTGAGGTAAAGTTTACAGGAATGGTAACACCAAATATAAAACTTGTGAGATACGAAGTAAATTTTACAAGAGTTATTGATAGAAAGTTAAAGCTAGGCATGGCTAATGGAACTATGTATGCAGATAATGAAAAAATATATTCAGCTGAAAATATGAAGGTAGGTTTGTTTCAGAGCTAACCTATTTATATAGGAGAAAAGTACGATTATGCGTCGAGCAGTTATTACAGGTTTAGGAATTGTTTCATGTATCGGTATTGATAAGAAGTCAGTAGAAGAGAGTCTTAGAAAAGGAACTTCTGGTATAAGCAAAAGTCCTGACTATGAAGAACATGGTTTCAGAAGTAGAGTTCATGGAAGACCAGATATAAATATAGAGGATTTTATAGATAAAAGGCAGCTAAGGTTTATGGGAGATGGTGCAGCCTTTAACTTTATAGCTATGCAACAAGCTATAGATGATAGCGGGCTAGAGGAAAAAGAAGTTTCTAATGAAAGAACAGGGCTTATCGTTGGATCAGGAGGACCTTCAACAAAAAACTTATTTTCTGCGCATAAAACTGTAATAGAAAAAGGTAGCCCTAAGAGGATGGGACCATTTATGGTTACAAGGGGTATGTCATCTACAAACTCAGCTTGTATAGCTACTCCTTTCAAAATAAAGGGTGTTAACTATTCTATAACTTCAGCTTGTTCAACCTCTGCTCATTGTATAGGAAATGCTGTTGAGCAAATACAGCTAAACAAGCAAGATGTAGTATTTGCAGGTGGGGGAGAAGAGTTGGACTGGACGCTCTCTTGTCTTTTTGATGCGATGGGTGCAATGTCCAGCAAATATAATGATACTCCAGAAAACGCTTCAAGAGCTTTCGACAGAGATAGAGATGGCTTCGTTATTGCGGGTGGCGGCGGAGTTGTCGTCGTAGAGGAGTTAAGTCATGCCATTGCTAGAGGAGCAAAAATATATGCCGAAGTTACAGGTTATGGTGCAACATCCGATGGTTATGATATGGTAGCGCCATCAGGTGAAGGAGCTGAGAGATCGATGAGATTAGCCTTGACCTCTTTGAACGGTAGGAAAGTTAATTACATTAATGCACATGGTACTTCAACTCCAGCTGGAGATGTCACTGAGATACAAGCGGTTAGAAATGTATTCGCTGAAGAAAAACAACCTTTAGTTGCTTCCACGAAATCACTTACTGGTCATAGTCTTGGTGCCGCAGGTGTCCAAGAAGCTATTTATTCACTGATTATGATGGAAAATAACTTTATATCTGCAAGTGCTAATGTTTTTAATTTGGATGAAGAAATCAATTCTAATGAAGTGGCTACGGGATTGGTAGAAGGTATTGAATTGGATACTGTTTTATCGAATAGCTTCGGGTTTGGAGGCACTAATGCCTCAATAGCTTTAAGTAAATATTCTGGATAAATACGATGCCTGGCCTGATGAAAAATAAAAAGGGTTTGGTTATGGGTGTAGCCAATCAAAAGTCCATTGCATGGGGAATAGCTGAAGTATTAAGTGCAGAAGGAGCATCTTTAGCATTAAGTTATCAGGGTGAAAACTTTAAAAAGAGAGTAGAGCCATTGGCCGAGAGTATAGGCTCAAAGCTTTTATTTGATGTTGATGTCTCAGATGAAAGTTCCATAGATAAATGTTTTAATCATTTATCAAAGGAGTGGGGATCGCTAGATTTTGTAGTACATGCGCTTGCTTTTTCTGACAAATCTGAACTGTCTGGTAGGTTTATCAATACTTCGAGGCAGAATTTTTTAAATTCTCTGGATATATCTTGTTTCAGCCTAATTGATGTCTCAAAGCGATGCTCTGCTCTTATGAAACAAGGTGGAGCGATTTTAACGCTCAGTTATTTAGGTTCGCAAAGAGTTACTCCAAATTATAACGTGATGGGAGTAGCAAAAGCCGCTTTGGAATCATCGGTTAGATATCTTGCAAGTGATTTGGGTGAAGATGGGATTAGAGTGAATGCTATTAGTGCCGGGCCAATGAAAACACTTGCGGGAGCTGCTATAGGTGGAGCGAGAAGAGTTTTCCGTCTTTCCGAGCAAAATTCTCCCTTAAAGTCAAACCCAACATTAAAATCAGTAGGGGGCACAGCCGCGTTTTTACTAAGTGATTATGGATTGCATGTTTCTGGGGAAGTAATATTTGTAGATGGTGGTTACCATGTTATGGGTATGCCCAAATTAGATAATATTGAGAAGGCATGAGTTGGTAGATTTCTCTCTTATTTCTGATACCTACGATAAAATCCATCAGCATTTAGTTGAAACGCCTTTACTAGAATCGCCTTTCCTAAGTGAACGACTAAATAAGCGTGTTTTCATCAAAGCTGAGTGCCTACAAAAAACAGGTTCTTTTAAATATAGAGGAAGTTGGTCTTCTTTTGTAAATAATGACTTCGAAGACTTAAAAAAGGGTGTATTGGCGTACTCTTCGGGAAATCATGCCCAAGGTATAGCAGCCGTTGCAAATCAACTTAAAATTCAAGCTACAATCATTATGCCAAAGGATGCTCCTAGACTTAAGATAAAAAATACAAAATCATATGGGGCTAATGTAGTCTTTTACGATCGAATAAAAGAAAGTAGAGAAGAGATTGGTGAAAAGCTGCAGAAAGAAAAAAATTTAAAGCTTATACGACCCTATGATGATCCCTTTGTAATTGCTGGACAAGGCTCTCTGGGAATTGAGCTAATCAATCAAGCAAAAAGGATGAAATTAGATGCAGCAGATGTACTAGTTTGTTGTGGAGGAGGTGGATTAGCTTCAGGTATTAGTTTAGCTTTTCAGGGATTGAACGAGAATTTTAAGGTTAGAACTTGTGAACCTGAAAATTTTGACGATATGGCTAGATCATTAAAGCAAAAGAGTAGAGTAACGAATAAGGCGATGGATGGATCTATTTGCGATGCTATTTTGACTCCCACGCCAGGGGAGTTAACTTTTGAAATTCTTGAAAAGTATGCGGCTCCTGGTCTAGTCGCTAGTGATGAACAGGTTCTTGAGGCAATGGCCTTGTTATTCTTGCATCATAATCTAGTTGTTGAGCCTGGAGGTGCCATCTCACTCGCAGCAGCGCTACATCAGCATGGAAAAATAGACTCAGATGCGCTTATTATAGTCTGTACAGGTGGAAATGTTGACCCAGTTATTTTTTCAAGAGCTTTAGATCTAATTGATTCTGAAGATTAAGTATATTTTTTTAATAGTTGCTTCGTAAGGCGTTTTTTATACCGACGTTGTCTTTGTCGGCTCTTAGTTATATTTGCTCGCCAATGTTCACGCTTGTCCTTTACGATCTCTTCGAAATCTCGAGCTACTTCAATATTATTGGCATCTATTTCATATGTTCTTTTGGTCATATGTAAATAAATAGCCTTAATATAATATAATCAAAAAACTATTTACAAATGTTCACTTTTTGTTCTATTTTGAGCTATGAGTATGTACGAATCATATAAATCCATCTCAAAAAAAATCACTTTGAAGGATGTGAAAAACTTATTCAAAGAGAACGAAAAGACCTGGAATAATTTTATTCGTTTAGAGGGGCAAACTATAATTTTTAATGGTTGCACAGTTCAAATTTCCTGTAATTTAGATAGCTCTGTAGTATTTAGAACCAGAGAGGAACGGCACAGTGAGTGTCTGCAATATATCATGAGTTGTCTTGAATTTGGTCTAGATACAAAGATTTGGCATGAGGAGATTTTAACGGAAGTTAATACCCTTTATGAGACTATTTAAGCCAAGCGTAAAATTAGCCCAAAAGATATTTTTAAATTTTTCGCTAATTTCTTTATAAATTAAACAGGTGGTAAGCAAAGTTTAAAAAACTAAAATACGCTTACTTGCTAAAAAGTAAAAAGTTCTACAAATGATTGATCGAGAAATAAACAGATACATATTTGAGATATTAAGACCTAAACCAAAGGGTAAAAAATAATGTACATATTATATTCAATAAACATTGTTGTATGGTCATATCTATTGGTGCTTTGTATTAAATCTTTTACTTGACACCGATATTGGCTACTGCTACCATAAGTTTATGAAAGAAATAACAAAGGAGGACTTATGGCAGTTGTTTATACTTGGATTGTAGTGTTTATGGTTGTGTCATTAATACTTCTGTAGATGTTGAACAGCCGGACTATTTAGAGTACAAAATAGATTATGTAATTGATGAAAGCAATGAGCAAAGATTAACATCTGTAAAGAGAGTTGGAGATAAAGTTTCATATCACAATGATGGTATAGTTCGATGGGGTGGAGCATTCTCTCAAATTGAATTCTCAAATGGAATATTGAGTGCATTTTTTAATTTGTCAGCTTCCAACTCAGGATACAAAAGAATAGATTACTTTAAAAAAAGAGACCTTGTTTTAAGTGATACAACATATAGAGAAGCTCTAGGAACTTCTGTAACAACTAATTTAATTTTTGACGATCAAGGTAATTTAGTTGGCGCAAACAAAACACAAGTTTTAGATACAATTGTACACAATGGCGTGGCTTATACAATGAACTCTGATGAGGCCAAACTT
>CAJWPJ010000040.1 GCA_913045115.1 uncultured Gammaproteobacteria bacterium
TGTCTAAGATTTCAGCTGGATTTCCGTCCCCAGCTGATGATTATATAGAAAATAATCTAAGCTTATCAGAACTATTGATCAAAAATCACCTATCAACTTTTCTAATGAGAGCTAGTGGTGACTCCATGGTAGATTCTGGAATTAATGATGGCGACATATTAGTTGTGGATAGGAGTTTAGAAGCTAAAAGTAGAGATATAGTAATAGCTATATTTGAGGGAAATTTAACTGTCAAAAGATTAATCATCAAGCCAGATGGTTCTGCCATATTAAAAGCTGAGAACCCTCTATATACAAATATACTAATATCAGAGCACACAGAATTAGAGATATGGGGAGTAGTTACTAGTACCATTCATCAATTTATTAAATAAATATGAATATCGTAGCTTTAGTAGACTGCAATTCATTTTATGCCTCATGCGAGACCATCTTTAAACCTCATTTAAGTAAAAAGCCCATAGTAGTCCTATCAAACAACGATGGATGTGTAATAGCTAGAAGTTCTGAAGCTAAGAAATTAGGAATTAAAATGGGAGTACCTTTCTTTGAGATAAAACAAATAATAAAAAAATATCCAGTAAATGTTTTTTCATCGAATTACAGTTTATATGGAAATATCTCATCTAGGGTAATGGGAGTATTAAAAGAGCATTGTGATAGATTAGAAGTTTATTCTATAGATGAAGCTTTTTTAATATTAAATAAACATTCTGAGAGAAGTTTTTTTTCAAGAGCAGAAGATATAAAAAAAATAATAAGGAAGTGGATAGGTATACCTGTGAGTATAGGAATAGCTAACAATAAAACTCTATCAAAAGTAGCAAATCATCTAGCTAAAAAAGATGAGCTAGGATCCCAAGTAGTAGAAATTATAAATCAAAAACAAATAGAAATATCTCTAAAGGTCCTGGGAGTAGGTGATATCTGGGGAATAGGAGCTAGGATAGAAAAATTTCTTCAAAAAAATAGTATTTACACTGCATATGATTTATATAAGGCAGACGCAAGATGGGTTAGGCAACATCTAGGAGTAGTGGGAGAGAGGACATATAGAGAACTACACGGTGAAATATGTATACCTATAGTTGAAAGATCAGAGCCAAAAAAACAATGTCGAGTATCAAGATCTTTTGAAAATTATGTAACTAGTTTCCAGGATTTAGAGAAAAGAATAATATCTTATGCAACTAGAGCTTCAGAAAAGATTAGATCTGATGGTTTGCAGGCAAAAAAAATTACTACATTTATTCGTTCAAATAAATTTAACAACAATAATAAACAATACCATGCAGCTCGGACTTATGATTTTATATCTCCATCAAATGACTTATTTGAGACGATTAAATTTGCTATAAAGGCACTAAAATCTATTTATCGACCAGAAATTAAATATAAAAAAGCAGGCGTTTTACTCTCAGATCTAACTCCAGAGGGAGAATACAATAGAGATTTATTTTTTTATCAATCAGAAGAGAGTATTTTAAAAAAAATTAGGGTAAACAAGGTATTTGATAATCTAAATAACAGATACGGAAGCGGGACTATTTGTGTTGCCAAAGAAAACTACGAAAAGTTTTACATAACTAGACGACAAAACTTAAGCCCCGCATACACATCAAATTTTGATGATTTACCTAATGTAAATTAATTTACAGCGGGTATTGATGCCATAGACTCTTCAAAAGCTTCAGTATCAAATTTATCTTCAGCAAGATTGCCTGAAAAATAATCCATATATGCTTGCATATCAAAATGACCATGCCCACAAAGATTGAATAAAATAGCTTTTGATTTACCCTCAGCTTTACACTTAAGAGCTTCATCAACAGCACCTTTAATGGCGTGAGTGGCCTCAGGTGCAGGCATGATGCCCTCAGTTCTGGCAAATTGTATACCGGCTTCTAAGCACTCTTTTTGACCATAAGCTCGAGGTTCCATATGACCATTATGAACCAAATGCGATAGCATTGGAGACATCCCATGATATCTTAATCCACCTACATGAGTAGGTGATGGCATAAAATCAGAACCTAATGTATGCATCTTTAATAATGGTGCAGATTTAAGAGTGTCACCAAAGTCATAGGAGTATTTACCTTTAGTTAAAGATGGACAAGAGGATGGCTCAACTGCAATAGCATGAACATCTTGTTCTCCTCTAAATTTTTTTCCTAAAAAAGGATTACATAAACCTGAGAAATTACTTCCTCCGCCAGTACATCCGATAACAATATCAGGATAATCATTAGCCATTTCCATTTGTAGAAGTGCCTCTTGCCCAATTATAGACTGATGCATTAAGACATGGTTTAGAACACTACCTAATGCATATTTTGTATCATCATTTGTAGCTGCAACTTCTGCTGCTTCAGAGATTGCTATACCAAGTGAGCCTGAACTATTTGGATCCTTTTCAAGTATAGCTCTACCTGAATTTGTTTCATTTGATGGGCTAGCTACAACACTACCACCGTAACTTTCAATTATAGCTCTTCTGTAAGGTTTTTGATCATAGCTTACTCTTACCATGAATACTTTTATTTCTATTCCAAATACTGCTCCAGCATAACTTAATGCTGTTCCCCATTGACCAGCACCAGTCTCAGTTGCTATCTTTTTTACGCCTGCCTCTTTGTTATAAAAAGCCTGAGCTAATGCAGTATTAGGTTTATGACTCCCTGATGGACTAGCTCCTTCGTATTTGTAATAGATTCTTGCCGGTGTATCTAAAGCTTTCTCTAAAGCTCTCGCTCTTACTAAAGGTGTTGATCTCCAACGACTGTATGCTTCTAAAACTGGACCAGGTATATCAACATACCTTTCTTGAGTAACTTCTTGCATTATTAATTCCATTGGAAATAAAGGTGCTAAGTCATCTGGACCAATTGGTTGTTTTGTACCTGGATTTAAAGGTGGGCTCATAGGCTCTTTTAAATCCGCTCCCAGGTTGTACCATTGTTTTGGCACATCACTGTCTTTTAGAAAAAATTTACTATCCTCGCTCATAATGGAGGATTCTATTGTATTTGTTTGATAAAAAGTAGAATTATTTAATCACTATAAAATCTATTTAATGCTGCTTCTTTATTAATTATTGGTAATAGCTGTGCTACCAGAACTCCAATAAGTATTAAAAAACACCCAAATATCTGAATATTTGTTAAATATTGTGAAAGAATAATCCAAGCTGCTAAGGACCCAAATACACCTTCAAGAGAAAATGTAATTGCTGCAGTAGAGGGTTTTACATACCTTTGACCAAAGACTTGAAGTGTATATGCAATCCCACTAGACATCACACCTACATATAAAAGCTCAAATATTTCTTTTGATATGCCGACAATAGTAGGATTTTCAAAAATAAATATGAATGGTAAGCTATAAAAAAAACATAATAGAAATTGAGATGTAGCTAGAGTGAACGGTGCATTTATAATTTCGAAATATTCATCAATTAAAATGCAATGTATAGCAAAAAATAAAGCACATACGATTACAAGCAAGTCAGCAAACTGTGCTTCAAAACTATTTCCAATGGTTAAGTAATAAGAACCTACCAAACATATTGATACAGATAACCAAATACTCCAGTGTATTTTCTTTTTTAAAAACAATCTCGATATTATTGGAACAAATGGTACATACAATATAGTTAAGAAAGCAGCATTTCCTACTTTAGTATACTGTAAAGCGTATTGTTGAAGATAAGTTCCTAATAATAAACTTAAACCAGTTAAAAGAACTACGAATATAAATTTTTTTTTATTTTTAAGATTTTTAATTTTATTTATTTCATAAAAAGCAAAAGGTAAAACTTTTGCAGAACTATAAAAGGTAAAACTTTTGCGGGGCGAGCCCCTGTTTTGTAATTATTCTACTCCAGCATCTCTTTCGCATCGCTCATAACAATGCTCGTAAACAAAGTAGCTACAAACTTCACCGCACCCAGAATCAAGTTGGTCGCATAGCATCTCTCTATCATCTTCACAATGCATAACTTTATTACATGGAATGCTCTCTTCAAGAGGGCAGCCATAAAGAAATGGTATTATTGTTAATAGTGTTATAAGAGTTCTCAAGTTGCTATCCCTTCAATATATTCCAGCTCATCAGTATAATCCCAAGTTACAAATGGGGATTCTCGTTCTGCACTCAATCTGGGTCTGTCCCAAAAAACATCAACCACAGTCAGCTCAGAATCTAGACTGTATGGCATGCTGATAACTATTCCAGTTATCCCCTGATTATGTAGTTTTTCATGGGGGAATTTTTTATATCGTACCAAGTAACCAAATTTCATTGCTGGCTCCGGCAAAAGTTTTACAAAAAGTGGAGCGTGTAGTGAGAATCGAACTCACATCATCAGCTTGGAAGGCTGAGGTAATAGCCATTATACGATACACGCTTGGCACCCCGAGCAGGATTCGAACCTGCGACCCACGGCTTAGAAGGCCGTTGCTCTATCCAGCTGAGCTACGGGCGCTCGGCGAATCTTCGCTTGCAAAAGTGGTCGGTGAGACAGGATTTGAA
>CAJWPJ010000041.1 GCA_913045115.1 uncultured Gammaproteobacteria bacterium
CTCTCTGGGTTGCAGATAAACAGCTTTCAGGAGAACGCCATTTACAATGCATTGATACATCTTGACTGTTGCCTAAAATAGTTTTTTGATTTTCCATCATTATCATTTGATCTTCAGCATGAACAGCGATAACTCTTTGTCCGTTTGCTACAACAGACTCAACTTCCTCATCGGTGGCAGTCATAAGATCGCCAGTGCTTGCGCCCATAAAAATTTTAATACCACAGACACCTTTTAGGTTCTCCCACTTGGAGAGATTTGATGATGTCCTCATCGTGCCGCCTAGGTAAAAAGCATAATCACACCAAGCCCCTTTACTAGCACGTTGCAATTTATCCTCTATTGTTTCTGGTGTTATGGTGAGTGGATTAGTGTTAGGCATTTCAAAAATAGATGTCACTCCCCCAGTTACAGCTGCTAACATTCCTGATTCAAGCGTTTCTTTTCCTTCTAAACCTGGTTCTCTAAAGTGAACTTGAGAATCAATAACCCCGGGAAGTATGGTAAGGTTCTTACAATCTATAGTTTCGTCACTATCAAAATTTTTATTCGATATATTAGTAATAATTCTATCTTTAATATAGATATTAGTAGATACAAGTTCACCATCAATCATAACCTGTCCATTTTTAAGACTCATATTGTAGTGTTGCGATGACATTGTCTAAATATGCTATCATTTTTAGTTGATATATGCATAATACGAATTACACCTATGCAGAAGATAATAGATAATTTAGGAATAACAGTATCGTCAGTTTGTGCTATTCACTGTGTATTATTGCCTGCGATATTTCTGATAGCACCATATTCATTCATTGCAAGTCATGAATTTCATGAAGCGCTGATATACTTTATATTGCCTTGTGCTTTAGTGGCATTTATTTTGGGGTGCAGAAAGCACAAAGATACTAGAGTTGCAGTCTTGGGCACACTTGGAATTATATTTCTTGGTTCTGCATTATTGATGCACGATGTTCATCATGGGGATCAGCACAATGAGAGCTTAATTACTGTACTTATAACAATTTGTGGTAGTATATTGTTAGTTGTATCTCATGTGAGAAATAGAAAGTTATGTATGCAAGAGAAATATTCTTGCCATGAATAATTAATAATTCAAAGGTGTGATTATAACCATGAATGGGCCGCTTCCTACTCCAATGCTGTAGTCACCTACACCACCATCTTCATCCCAAATTGTTGCACCTTGATTAATTTGAAAAGCCATATCAAAGCCACTCGTCATTTCCGTTACCACAACAGGCGTAGCAAATGTAGCTTGTCCCATTAATTTTTGACCTGATTCTGCCTCAGCTCGTGATGCGGCAAGATTTCCATCAGAGTCTAAAAGCCATGCTTTCATATCATTGCCTGTACCATTAAGGTTAGTCGCTTCAGCTGTAGCCTCAAAAGATGATCTACCTTCGAATGAAGCTAAACCAGCACCTAATTCTCCAGGCGAAGTGCCGTCTGTTGCTGAGCAGATAACAGCTTGACCATCATCCTCATATCTAGTGTCTTCAACTGTATGACAATAAACTCCAGTTCCGCTTTTATTACCATCGACAGCTGTATTAAATTCTAGGTCAAGTTTAACTAAAAATACATTTTTAAAAACCATGATTCCGTGTGTATATACTCCTGGCGGAGGTCTTGTAAATATTCCATCAGAAAATGTCGCTTGATCAGATGTCCCTTCAATCCTTACGACGGATCCCGAGGATGATTGAAAAGTTCGCACACAATTAGATAAATCGGCATTAGAGCTGGTTGTTGGCGCTGTTATCTCAGCAGTACATAAATATTTATCATATAATGTAATGCCATATGTTGATGGCTGTATCATACAGGCATCATTATCAGGTACTGTCACAACACCAGATGTAATTGTACAACAATCTGATCCTGAACATGCTGCTTTGATATTCTCAATAGGTAAAAATATAATCAATAAAGTTAGAATAGATAATAATCTTTTCATACTAGAAACCTGAGGCTGTAATAGTCAAGCCTCCGCCCCCTTTAACGGTTACGATATTATTCTCCCTTCTTACCTTCTCGTACATTCTGTCTTTATCAATTTTGCCATATGTGTACGCCGAGGATGAAACAGAGAAGATGCCCGGTTTTGCTTTTCTCTCTTTGCAGCAAACAATGTAATTTAATTTGATAAATGCATTATGTGAGTTAGTAGTACTATCATCCTGCATGCCGGCTTCAACAGATAATCTTGTAGTTGGCTCCATGTATAGACTTACTGTTTCTCCATGTCTAATGTTTTTAGTTTCGTTATTCCACTGGTATCTCTTGTAGTAGAGTTTTGCCCATGGTAAGTAAGGAAGTAATGCACCAACTTCAGCATCGTACCCACCCGCAGCAACTTCTGGTGCTCCGTTAACATGGTGTATTTCTGTCATAGCTTCATAAAAGTTAATATTCACATCATATACTGATGATTTCATCTCAAGTCCTAGACCTGTTCTTGCATGCCCAGTGTTAAACTCGTGGTCGTAAAAAATATTTATTCCATAGATATGTGTCATGTCTGCATTCATTGATCTATAAACTAATCCGGTGTTGAGAGTCTCACGATCATTAAAAGTTGAGTATGATATTTGACTCAAAATTTTGTCAAACTCATTACCTGTAAGTTCGAAAAGTGATATGGCTCTAAAAGTTGGTTTTGAGTCAGCACGTGAACGAGTTTCAACCTCTATCAATCTAAGGCTAGATAAATTATCTCTTGCCCATGATTCGATTGCATTATCACCATATGAGAAGGCATTTTGTACAGCTCTGTCTTTTGCTTGGTTAACAGCATCTTTGACGCCACCTGACTCCCCAATGGTTGGAAATAGCAAAAACGCTACTACATAGACTAATTTTATTAAATTTCTAAAAAAACCCATAAACCCCTCATTTATAATACTAATAGATTAAATTGTGATGTAAACCGTTTAGACGTAAATATTTACTCTATATTTTGCAGGTTTTCTAAATTATCCACAGCAGGCTTATAACCAGGGTCAATTTTCAGGGCCTCTTCAAACATAGATTTGGACTTTTCATTCTCTTTTGTAGCTAGATAAGCAATGCCCAGATTGTTCAATAATTCCTTGGTTTTCAGTTGTTTTTCAAGTGCTTCTTCAAGAACTTTGACGCACTGTTTATATTTCGTGTTCTTTAGATAATAATTAGATATGTTTATATAAGGCATTGGATCGTTAGGGGTCAATTCAAGAACTTTGAGATAATGATCTTCGGCTTTATTTGGATTAATTTGGTTGTATATGTTGGCAAGATTATTATGTGCGACAGATGAGTTATTATCTAAAGATAACGCTTTTTTATAATTCTCCTCTGCTTTTTGATAATTATTTAAATGTGTGTAAATAACGCCCAAACCATAAAAGGATTGAAAGTTTTTTTTATCAAGCTTAAGAGCTCTTTTGTGTTCTTGGATTGCAAATTCTAGGTTATTGCTATGATATAAAATGTTGCCATAATTAGAGTGGTAAACAGCAATGTTAGGCTGTAAGTCTATTGCTTTAACTATATTTTTTTTTGCATCGTCAAGTTTTCCCTCAACTAAATTTATAAGAGATAGAAGGTGATGTGCATCACTATTGTCTTTATCATGATCTATAATTTTTTGGTACAAAGATTTAGCATCGTCAAGTTGATTACGGTTATGCAAATCGATTGCCTCTTTGAGTGCTTGATCAATTAAAAACTCAACCACTATGCCGCTCCGCAAGATTCTTTTTAAGCTTAATCATTACCCCTGACCAATCTCCTGGGACTTGTTGTCTAATAATATTGAAACTTTTATACCAAACGCTAGAATCCCTAAAGTTCACATCCCATCTCCAATTAGGCACGCATGGTAACAGTAGGATTGTATCAATATTGAGGGCTCCTGCAAGATGTGCGACAAGATGATCAACAGTGATGATTAAATCTATCTTGCACAACTCCTGAGACAATTCGTATAGATTACTGTAATTACATACCTTGTTGCAATAATCTGGAACTGAGTCTTTAGAGACATGTTTATCTAGACAAATTATATTCTGACTTTCATTAAATATATTTTCAAATAAATTTGGATCAATACTCTCATCGTCGTGTGCATTCGAGGTCTTTTCTGTAGCATATACCAATCCTATATCCAACCGCTTTGTGTTACTTCTACC
>CAJWPJ010000042.1 GCA_913045115.1 uncultured Gammaproteobacteria bacterium
ATATCGTTTAAAAGACCGAACCGGGCTCTACAACTACCTCAGTATTCATGAAAAAAACCAATAACAACCATATCTCCGGCAAAATATGATGGCCCGATGAGTTCATCATAGGAATCAGACAAAGGATTTATGTCTTTTAAAGAGAAATCATTTTGTCCAATGGCTAATGAAGAGAAAATAAATGCTAGTAAATAATCCTTCAACTATAATATGAATATCTAAGACAGAGCAGTATAGTATGCTAAAATAGTTAAAATTGCAAAAATAACCATTGGAGGTATCGGAAGCTCTTCATCAAATCCTCTAATCTTTCCTGAGATTATAGCTGCATTAACAAAAATAAAGCCTGTACCAAGTGATAGAATGACGGTTTTAGCGTATTCTGGAGGCAAGTTTCTACAAAAAATTGCAACTAGACCCAAAGCTAATCCTAAGCCTCCATTAGCAGCTCTAAATAAAGCCGAAATACCTACAGCTTCGCTTGGAAGATTGTTCATTGTTTTTTCATTAACTACTTTTGGAATTGCTATAAAAATGACTCCAATTAAAGATAATACAGAGCCAATAATGGTTAATACTAGTTTTGTATCCATGTTAGTTCTCCTTAATTCCTAGCAATATACTACGCTCGATATCAACTTAATTACAACCAATATGATGTGATCAACATTCAACGATATATTATATCGCATATAATTGGAAGATGATCTGAAATAACAGGAACGTCTATAACGTGGTAACTATCTATTATGTATCTCCCCTTTTTGCATGTATAAATGTAATCAAGTTGCCTTTGAGGATTTTGTGATGGAAACGTCTTATACTTACTGCTTTGATTAGAGCCATCACAAAACGTATTCATTGTTAAAATGGCATTACTTGAAGGCGTATCATTTAAATCTCCGGCTATAATTATATCATCTCCAAAATCCCCTCTATCTACCCAAAATTTAATTTTTTCTATAGATTTTAATCTTTCTGCATCTTTTATCCTGTGATCTAAATGAGTAGACAAGAATACAGTTGGTTTATCTTTATCCTTTAGTTTTACCCAGGCTACTAATGCGCCGCGTTGCTCGCTATTACCCACTCTTGGTAGTTTTCTATTTTCCCAATGAATAATAGGGTATTTAGATAAAATTGCATTGCCATATTCGCCACCAAAAACATTAATATTCTTTCCAAAGACTGAAAACATTTTTGTCTTTGATGACAACGTGTCGGTTTGGTTCATATAATTAGATCTATTAGTGCCATTGTCAACCTCTTGTAGAGCAACTAAATCTGGACTCCAATCATTAATTAATTTGGCTACTCTATCCAAATCTACTTTACCATCAGTGCCTCGTCCATGATGTATATTATAGCTCATAACTCTAATATTTTTGGCATGCAAAAAAGGTGTAGCTATTATAATAAATACTATGAATCGGGTAAAATAAATGAACATATATATATTAACGTGTCACTTTAAATAAATATTAAAAATTAAATTAAAAATAGAGATAAATAATTTTATTTTAAAAGAATCATTTTACTTGTCTCAATGTCATTGTCAGTTTGAATTGAGTATATATACATACCTGTTGATACCTGTTGATCCAATTCATTTTTCGAATTCCAAATTACTGAGTGACGGCCTGCCTTTTGCCTAGAGCTAGTAAGTAGTTTTACTAACCTCCCATTCATATCATAAATACAAATCCTAACTTTACTATCTATACTCAATTCATAGCTTAATGTTGTAGCAGGATTAAATGGATTAGGATAGTTATTATATATCTTGATTGCAGATGGTAACTGCATAAAATCATCATGAGCATGAAGGATGCTCTCATTGAGTTCTTTTGACACAAAGCGATATAGATAAAGATGTCCAAATCCAACATACCAAATGTCTTTTCTGTTACTTATATACTCCAAATGATCCCATGTAAAATTTTCGTTCCACTGTAATATGTTTGGATGAGTTGTTAGATGGTAGATTCCCTCTTCATCAACGACACTCTGAAATGTTGAATTAAGTTCATTGATATCATATGATCCCCAATAACTTGAATTTCCAAGCTCTATAGAAGCGCCTACGGGATTAAACTTATAGAGATCAGCATTCCAGTCCGTATAATAATTATCATCCCAATAAAATAATCTTGATATCAAATAATTTGCATTACTAGTCATAGTATCAATCTGAGAACTATATTGACCATATGGGGCTATCCATGCATATACATATTCATTGACGCCAGACCTGTTATGATCTAAAAGATTTAAATTATCTATGATATCTAACTTACTTCCAACTACCTCGCTTTCAATATCATAATACGGAACATATGGATGCGTCCTTGAATGAGAAACAATCTCAATTAAACCTAGATCTAGCTGCGTTTGTATATCATCCCAAGTAGATTGATACAAATTGGTAATAACAGCAACAGAGTACCAAAGATTGAGACTGCGAAAATTTTGACATGACTGAATGAAATTATCATTATTCCAATCAGCCCAATCATCGCCTGTGATAGTAACTGCAGCTTTTCTGTTATCATAGTATTTGCTTATTTTATTGAACGATGCATCTACTCTATTGTTATCACTATTAACTATTTGAATAAAAATTGAATCAGAAAAAGATGAGAAATAAGTAGAAACATAAGCAATATTTTCTGTGTAATCGAACCTTACAGCTTCAATGCCATTAAAAAAATCATTAGCGGTTTTTATATCAATCAAATTCCAATCCTGATAAGTCTGGTACTTCCTGTAGGCGTACAAATCCGTCGCATCTTGTGGAATGTGAAACTCATAGGTAACAGGATATGACAAACCATAATTAATATGGTCTTCTTCTCTCGAAATAATTAGAGTCTCATTATTAAAAGTTGTAATACTTAAAACATCAGCGTAGCAAAAACTAATGCATAAAATAAAGTAGAGAAATTTATCTATTTTATTAATGAAGTTATAAAGAACAACTAAACCTAAATACTTAGGTCAAAGAGTTATTATTTTTTCTTTAAGGTCAGGTTGATTGGTAGTGCAACTAAAAGACCTGCAAAAGCTCCTACGACTGTAGATGTACCAGTTGTAAATGATATACAAGCTGATGGATCACAACCAGAAAAAGAAGCATAAGCAAACCCTAGTAGGCTTCCAATGGCAGTTAATATTAAGGTTATTTTCATGATGATAATGTAGCAAAAATATAGTTTTAAGTAAAAATTATTTTTATAGAAATTATCTAATTATGGTAAACAGAAAATTGATGTTACAGCTTGAAAGATTTTACAACATCACCTTTAATATTTTTTAACGATACGCTAATTGAATCTTGTAATTCATCTAACTGTACGACACCATAGTTTTCTCTTGTATATGTGCCTCCGATTCTTAACGGACCCGGTTCTTCAGAATTCGAGTAAGGCACATTTAGGCTACTTGAAGTCATTTCTGAGATAATTTTATTACCTTCCGTTTTTAATTGATACAATCCTCCTCTGTGTCGATCTCCAGAAAGTAAAACTGTGTGTTCTACATTTGAACTATTAATAAGATTGATGAGCTTTTGTCTTTCATAAGGAAGATTATTCCAACACTCCCAGCCATGACCTATAGCTAAAAACTGTATTGAGGAAATGATAAATCTATAATCTATCGTTACAGTCATTTTCTGCGCTAGCCATTTCCACTGCTCATCACCAAGCATAGTAAGGGAACTATCAAGGAAAGGTATGTAGCGCTCCTTGCCAACAGCACCTTTATCATCCGATGGTTTTAAGTTATCTCTAAATGTCCGAGTATCAAGGAATAGTAATTGTATACTTTTACCTTTATAGTCTTTTATTATTTCGTGATAAAGCCCGTCTCTTTTTCTTCTAGGATCGTTAGCTGAGACATCCCAGAAATCTAGAAAAAGCTCTTTTGACTTATCTTTTAAATGATATTCTTTTCCACCATCACCCAATCCATAATCATTGTCATCCCAAATAGCCTCAATTGGAAAAT
>CAJWPJ010000043.1 GCA_913045115.1 uncultured Gammaproteobacteria bacterium
TATGGCGCAGCCATCTTCTTGTGTGCATAGTTTCTAGTTGGGTCCCTATGTAAATGATATGTCTTGACTGTATCAGGATCATTAATCACATCATATCCTAATATTTTGTATAGATATACCATCTTGTTATCACAACCTGGGATACCAAACCAAAAACTAAACAATTTTAAATCTTTACCTAGAAACTTGTTGTTGGAATGCACTATCCAACAATCTTGGCTAAGACAAGTAGGACCAAATAATTTACTTTTACAATTTTCTTTCTTCAAAACATCTCTATTCTTCGCTTCCAATACATTATGCCTTAGCAGTGTAACAGCTGTCTTTGTCTCGTTTATTCCTGATGTTCTTAGCTTACTAACAGTGCTATCAAAATAGATGTCACTATTTATAGCACAATTGAAACCCTTGATATTGTGTTCATTTACAAATTTATACACAATTGCAAAAGACAGACGAGACTTTATATTGTATTGAACAATTTTATCGCTGGATATGCCTAATTCGCTATCTGTATAGATCCTTTCGTTTAGTAGATATATTTTATTGATTGCCTTGTTTTTGACATTCTTGATCAATGCCGTTTGAATTTCTTTTAACCGCTCTGTTGACTCTGGGATAAAAAATTGATATACAACATTTATAGGATCATCGCAGTATTTATGATGTGACGGCAGTTTCTTGGACTTATCAAAAATTAGGATAGTCATTATAATATCATGTTCTTTATCTACAGTGGAGACAAATATGAGTGAAAGTTATGAAAAAGCCTATTTTGCAGGAGGCTGTTTTTGGTGCATGGAACCACCTTTTGAAGACTTAGATGGTGTAATCGAAGCTACATCGGGGTATATGGGAGGAAGTGTAGAAAACCCAACATATGAAGAGGTAACGACCGGTACAACTGGTCATGCAGAAGTTGTTGAAATACTTTATGATCCTGAAATAGTAAGCTATGAAGAGTTGCTAGAAGTTTTTTGGAGAAACATTGACCCAACTGCATTAAATTATCAATTTGCTGATGTTGGAACCCAGTACAGAACGGAAATATTTACAGTTGGAGAGATTCAAAAGAACCTAGCTGAAAAGTCAAAGGTTGAGCTGGAAAATTCTGGAAAATTTGATAAACAAATTGTAACTGAAATTACCGCTGCGCCAACATTTTATATTGCTGAAGAGTATCATCAAGATTTCTATAAAAAACAGAGTATGCGTTATCAAATGTATGCTCAAGCAAGTGGAAGAAAAGGGTACTTAGAAAAAACCTGGGGAGAAGACTAATTTTTCAAAGTTTGATATAGGGTTTCTTTCCACTCTTGATCGTCAATTTCCCAAATAACATTTATATTTTTACTCGTGTGGGACCAATTTTCATCTATGTGAGGTTCACTTTCGCCAACATTAAGCTCATCAACTATAGTCATACCTCTTGCTGGCCCATCTAAAACAATTTTTACATGATGCCTGCTCGCTTTATTTATAACCTTTTTATTTAAAGCTACTGCCATTGCGACCGGGTCTGGTAATCCTAGGCCCGGATCACCGAGCCAATTTTGACTTGAATCTAAGGCATGCTTGTTACAATCAATTGCAAAATCTCCTTTAGTTGTCTCAAAACTATATACAAAATCCATCTCACTCTCTGTTAAGTTAGCTCCACCTCTGCACAATTCCCAACCAATCATAGTTATGTCAGGATGGCCTGATTGAAAAACTATTTCAGCCGCTTCTGGGTCACACCAAATATTGTATTCAGCAGCCGGGGTGACATTTCCAACAGTTGTTGATGCTCCTCCCATAATAAATATTTCCTTTATTTTTTGATAAGACTCAGGATAATCTAAAACAAACTGTCCTATGTTTGTTAAGGGCCCAAGTGTAACTAATGTGATTTCATTAGGGTATTGATTAATTAAATCATTTAATATTTCTTTATAATCAGAACTATTGTCTTTAACTTTTGGATTAGGGTAGTTCATATTACCCATACCGTCAGGACCATGAAACCAATCTGCATGTTCTCTTTTTTTTACCATTGGTTTGTCATGACCAACATATACTGGTGTATCTTTTTTACAAAGCTCAATAGTGTATCGAGCATTAATACTTCCCTGTTCTATAGGCATGTTTCCTGACACAATACTTACGCCTAATACCTCTACATCTGGGGTTTCTAAAGCCATGAGTAGTGCGACTGCATCATCAGAAGCAGTATCAGTATCAATAAAAAATTTTCTTTTTGTCATAGATTAAGACTATCAAATTATTTAAACATTATCACAGTACAGTCTCACAATATTTTTTGGATAGCTATCACTCACAACAAAATCTGGATCTGGATTCAAAGTGTTTTGAGATTTATCAGACATAAGCTGCAAATACTCATCTGAATTCCTCCAGTTTAAGATACTGTATTGTTTGTTTTCTTCCCACCACTTAACTTCTTCTTGTATTGTCCATTGATTGTTGATTGAAATGAGATGCTTTTCAAGAGCAAGGTTTGCTTCCCTCGAATCAAGAAAATTATTGTAAAAACCTTCTATAAGGCTTTCTATATTTTTATTGTTAATCTCATAATTTTTTAAAACCTCTTCAAGTCCATCCAGTCCTATTTTATTAATTCTTAGAGCCTCATTTATATAATCGAGTTTTGTTGGATCAATCCCACTATATGTCTTATACACTTCACTTTCATAAGCTTCAATCTGTATTGTGTCAAAAACATCTTCGACAGCATCTGCTAATTTAAAACAATTATTTATTTTTATTACAACTTGCTCTTCATTTGCAACACAAAATGGTAAAAATAATAAAAGTAATATTAAGAAAATTATTTTATTATTTTTTATCAACTTAGTACATAGTTGTATACGTTAGGTGGTGAGGATGATGAGTTGCGTGATAATGTTTCCAGAGTCGATAATCAAGTTGGGGTATTATTATGCTTTCAACATCTTCTCTTCTTCTATTCACACTCTCAGTAAGCTTTGCCGTAGCATATATTGAAGCAGCACGTATCTCAATTTCTTCAGTTGAATCTCTCTCTATCAACTTTCCATTCATAATTTTTTCTTCTAAAGCTTCTGAATATTGAGTTATTTTCTTAACAATGAGAGCAACCGGAACAATGTAGTCCGCAAAAGCTGTCATAGATTCTATATCTTCAATTATAAAGTAACCAGTATGAGCAAGTTCTCCATGAATACCCCAGAATGCCAATTGTGCTAATTTATAGAAATTTACCTCTTTATCTGAATAAATAGAAGAATCATCAAATCTTGGAAACTCTGATACTAATCTTTCAATCAACCCTTCTCCATCTGAATAAAGTTTTTGTGGCCCATTGTTTACAAATTTCAACCAATCCCCTTCATAACTATCAACAAGTTTTGCACCTACCTCATTTAATATTTCTACACGCTCTTTTAGCATTGGCATTTCAATATTTCCTTTAAAAATTCTTTTTAAATCTTCAATTGTTAACTTTGCCATTACGTCGCCGTTAAGTAGATCGATTCCAGAGTCTATCGCTTCATGAACTTGAGCAAACATAGCTTCGCTATCTGAAAGTTTCTGCCCATCTCTTTCAATTTCATACTTAATCGAGGTAGAAAAATCAGTAAAAGCAAAGTTTAAAGTGTTAATAAGCATCGTTGTTCTAATAAAATTATCAGGATTTTTATTTGTTTTATTATTTTTAGGAAATCCGAACTCTTCGTACGCTAACCAATCAGCAACTAGTTCTATGTTTTGTTCACTCACCGATAGATGCTGAGCATTATCAATAACGTTCCTTACTGAGCTCAAAACCTTAGAATCCCAATTAACTCCCATAAATCAAATCATAGTAGATAAAAGAAAAAAATATTTTTATAATTCTTGCATGACATCAAAAATCTGTGTTGTAGGTAGCTCT
>CAJWPJ010000044.1 GCA_913045115.1 uncultured Gammaproteobacteria bacterium
TATTTAGGTCAGCCATATTGACTTAATTATGCATCACTGATAGTCAATTGTCATTAAAAAAAGTTAATAAAGAATATGCTTAAATCATTTGAAAATAGAGATGGATGGATTTGGATGAATGGTAAAATAATTCCATGGCAGGATGCAAATTCCCATGTAATCTCACAAGGTCTTCATTATGCAAGTGCAGTATTTGAAGGAGAAAGGGCCTACAATGGTAAGATTTTTAAATCAGAGGAGCATACTAAAAGGTTTTTTAAATCTGCTGAAATAATTGGAATGAAAATTCCTTTCACACATGATCAAATTAATAAAGCAAAATATGAACTTATAAATAAAATGAATTATAAAAATCAAATGAATGTCCTAATGGACGGAATCAGAAAATCTTACGCTGATTGGAATGGTAATCCTGTTGATTCTAAAGATGAAGTTAGACTCAATATGATTGAGAGATTCAACTCTACTATCCGTATTGACAATGGTCGTAAATTCGACAAGATTGTAACTGGTACTTCTGTTTGGGGATTTGTCGCTAAGGACGATGGAATGTTCAAAAACATGCCTATGAAAAAAGGTGATGTGTTCAAACCCGCTGGTTGGAGAGCTCCCGCTAAACATAAAAGAGGAACTATCTTTACTGACGATTTGATGGACGCTAACTTCTATAGTTGGACAGGCCCAAATTATTTGAAATAAATTGAAAATAGTGCTTGACTTGTATGGTGTTTTATTCGTATATTACACCATACTAAATAACTAAAAAATAAAGGATTTGAAATGAAAGAAATATTTGAAGACATCAAAAAAGATATGGACGATTTTTTCGAGGAAATAGACGCAATCATCGCTGGAGAAAAAACTATGAGTGATGAGGAATGTGAGTATTGGGAAATGAAGGCGGAGTTACATAATGAACGATAGACAACTAAATTTATTTCATAACCTAAATCATCCTGTGGAAGATGATGGAACTACAGTTGATGATTTGTTAGATAACTTGTTCAATAGAAAAAGGAGTATAAATGTTCGAGACTAATTTCAAATCAAGTCATATGATAACCGTAGACGAACCAGGTACTACAAGAGAAATGACTTTCTTGGGTATGTTGAGTAATACAGGTTGTCTTAGGATGAAAGATATAAACATAAACGAAATAAGAAACTTATCAGTTGTTTGGCATTATGATGGTGACGATGTAATGATAGATGAGATTTATGATACTGATAGTGGTGAAGTGTATTGGGTAGACCACGAAGAAAATTGGTCTGAGTATGATGAAGTTTTATTATGTAGTTTACTAATGAGTGGAGACTTAGAATGTTAGAAATAATTATAGGAATATTAGTATGTTCTCAATTTATAATGTGGGCATACTTTCAAACTGAGATAAATATTCTCACTAACAAAATGGAAACAAAGGAGGCTATTCGTGACTTTGAAAAAAATCTTAGAAATGTTAGAATCGATTGAGGGTCAATTAGATGATGCCTATTATAACTTACCTGAGTACGATGCAAATTCAGATGGAAAAAGTTATATTGATGGTGCACGATGTGATATTTATTATTTGAAAGAACAAGTACAAAATAGGATAGATGTAGATGGAGACAACTAAAAATAAAAAACAGAAGACCATATTGGATTGTGAACTATTAGGTTTACATTTGGAAAGGGTGGAACAGAAGTTTCACGAAATGGGTATACCAGAAGAAGATTTTGTAACCAACCGACTCGAAGATGAATTGGAAGTAATGGAATGGTTTGTAACTATGATGATGACCGAAGGTGGTGGTATGATAAAACAAATACAAGAAAGAACTAAGTGGGAGTTGGCACGAGCATGACAAAATATTTATTAGATATAGATGTATTATCCGAAGTAAACCAATACACAAAACATATACAAGGTACAGGTGATGCTGGTATTGATTTGTATTTTCCTCATAGTGTGAGGATAGGTGCTGGAGATACATTACTGATTGACTTTGAGATTCGTACAAGAATGAAACATATACTTGACCCAAAGACTTTAGAGATGGAAGAGTGTAGTTATATGTTAGTACCAAGAAGTAGTATATGGAGAACTCCATTACGACAATCAAATGGAGTTGGTATAATTGATAGTGGTTATCGTGGACACATTATGGTTCCTGTAGATAATATGAGTAATCAATCTTACGAGGTAAAACGAGGAGAGAGATTATTTCAGATTGTATCTCCAACACTTGGAGAGACTATGGTTCAGTTTACTAAATTGACTACTGATACCAAGAGAGGAACAGGTGGATTTGGGAGTACTGGCAAATGAGTGAAATGGCAAAACGAGGTACATACTTCGAGATAAAACAACTTGAGAAAAGAGTTGAGAAACTTGAAAAGATATTAGAAAAGTTTATGGAACAATGGGGGCCTGATGTTCAACAGAAAAGAGCTGAACGAGATGCCAGATGGGATGAGATGGTAAGAGTACTACAGATTCAAGAAAGTAAAAAGTAATGAAACATAAGTTATTAGGAATCTTCGTATTTATATTTCTTGCACATTGTATAAATTTATACATTGAAAAGAAACCAGAACCTGAGAGAAAAACATATGAAATCAAAGATGAGATTACAGGCAAGACACATATCTTTTATAAAAAGCCAAATCTAAAAAAGAATGTGATGTTTTATTGTTTGAATGATGAGGAACATAAGGTTATATGGATAGATTGGCATCCTAATCAAACGCCTGAATATACCTATCAAGTTGATTCTTATGACAATTATTCTCAAAAAACTTGGTGGGAACAACATTATGGATATAGGATAGCACCTTGAATATAATAATGTGGATTAGAAATATGTGGCAAAGATATATAGAATGGAGAATCGTAAAACAATCTGAAAAGTTTGCGAAAGAATTACAAGATAAAAAATACAAACCAAGAAAACCTTGGGATGTAGGGATATGGAAATGAAACAAATAAGACATAGTAAATTACCAATCACCTTGATATCGGATGACCATTTGACAACGGACTTTCTAAAGGCGATTCAAATACAAATGAACGAATACAGTTGGGATGATTGGATTGATGAAAATACACTTGAGGAATTATATTTTAATCTACTTGGGGAAAAAAAATATGCATATGCTTTCACGGATTGTTTTTTAGAGGGGGAAGCTCAAGGTCGAAGGAAAAAGATTTTTAATTTGTTCGAACAAATGTTTATTAATCAAATACCATATAGCATTTTTATTCCAAGAAAAGTCTTTATTGAAAATGGTTTTTACGATGAAAAGATGCAATTAGGTTATGAAGATTGGGAATTTAATATAAGACTAGCCAAAAATGGTTTATTTCCTCAAAGGATTAAACAGCCATTATTTCACTACCGAGTTACTAAAAATGGTATGTTAATAAAATTAAACTGTACCTCTAAATAATCTGCACCATAATAAAACAAGGTTATTATACTTAAGGTAATAATCGCCAATGTATCAACCACTCTCTCCATTGCTATGGTTCCGATTATGTAGCTGGTTTCTTTATCTGTATGTTTTGATACTGCATAGCTTCTAACAACATCTCCGATTCTTATTGGAAAAACATTATTTGAAAAATATCCAATTAATTGTGATTTAAATAAAAGAAAAAAATTTATTCTTGATTCTGATTTAAAGAGGTAAATCCACCTGTAAGTTCTTAAAAAAACACTGACAATCAATAAAATGCATGCTAATAATAAATATATCCAGCCATCTTTGAGTGTATATATTAAATCTGAAAAATTGATGTTATTTTTTTCATTAT
>CAJWPJ010000045.1 GCA_913045115.1 uncultured Gammaproteobacteria bacterium
TTTGATAGACATATACACAAGGAAAGAAGAAAAGGCATCAAAATAGATTATGTCTCAATATGTTCACCAAATTATTTGCATGACAGCCAAATACGTTTTGCTCTAAGATCTGGATCTGACGTAATTTGTGAAAAACCTCTTGTTTTAAATCCATGGAATATTGATGGTCTCAAGGAAATAGAAGAGGATACTGGAAAAATAGTAAATACCATTCTTCAACTTAGAGTTCATCCATCAATAATAGAATTACGTAATAAAGTAAAAAAAGAAAAATCAGATAAAAAATATGAGGTTGATTTGACCTACATAACTTCAAGAGGAAAATGGTACATGAGATCTTGGAAAGGCGATATAAAAAAGTCTGGAGGTATTGCCACCAATATTGGCGTACATTTTTTTGACATGCTTCATTACATTTTTGGTGAACTACAAGAAAATATTGTCCATGAAAGTTCTGATACCATGGCTGCAGGATTTTTAGAATACGAAAATGCTCGAGTCAGATGGTTTCTTTCAGTTGATTACGAAGACATACCAGATGAAATTAAAGAAAAAGGCCAGAGAACCTTTCGTTCGATTACTGTTGACGGAAAAGAACTTGAATTTTCTGATGGCTTTACTGATCTTCATACAAGAAGTTATGAAGAAATTCTTTCAGGAAATGGTTTTGGATTAGAAGAAAATAGAGTGTCTATTGAAACAGTTTCTGATATTAGAAACGCTTCGCCTATTGGTCCAAAAGGTGACTATCATCCTTTCATAGATAAATAATATGGCTATAACCGTTCATCCAAGTGCAATTATTGATAAAGGAGCCAAGATTGGTGATGGATCACGAATATGGCACTTTGTTCATGTATGTAGTGGAGCTGTTGTTGGTAAAAATGTATCAATGGGACAAGGAGTTTTTGTAGGAAATAAAGTCACGATTGGCAATAATTGTAAGATTCAAAATAATGTTTCTGTTTACGACAACGTCCATCTTGAAGACGGTGTATTTTGTGGACCTAGTATGGTTTTTACTAATGTTTATAATCCACGATCACTAATAGATAGAAAAGATGAGTATAGAGATACGCTTGTATCTCATGGAGCAACTTTGGGAGCTAACTGTACAATCGTATGCGGAGTAACAATAGGTCGATTCGCTTTCATTGGTGCAGGTACTGTTGTTAATAAAAATATAAAACCTTATGCACTCGTAGTAGGTGTCCCAGGCAAGCAAATTGGATGGATGAGTGAGCATGGCGAGCAAATTCCACTTCCTCTTGAAGGGAATGGTGAATATAAGTGTGAAAAAACTGGCGATACTTATAAACTAGTTGACGATACTCTAACGAAGGAAGAATAATGGAAATTCCATTTATTGATTTAAAAAGTCAATATGAGCTAATCAGAGAACAAATAAAAAATTCTATAGATACAGTTCTTGATCATGGAAAATTTATAAATGGACCTGAAGTTAATGAATTTGAAACAAATCTAAAATCATATACTTCAGTCAAACATGCAATCACTTGTGCAAATGGTACAGATGCATTGGCAATAGCTCTTCTTGCACTAAAAGTTCAATCTAATGATGCGGTATTTGTTCCATCCTTTACCTATATTGCTAGCGCAGAATCAATAGCGCTTGTTGGAGGAGTACCATATTTTGTAGATGTTGGAGATGATTATAATATTTGCCCAAAGAGTTTAGAGATAGCAATCGATGATGCAAAAAAAAATAATCATAATCCAAGAATAGTCATACCTGTAGATCTTTTTGGTAAACCATCAGTTTGTGTTGAATTAGATGAATTAATTAATAATTTCGATTTAGAGACAATATATGATGCTGCACAAAGTTTTGGATCTTCTCATAATCAAATAAAGATAGGAAATTTTGGTGATATAACTACAACAAGTTTTTTTCCAGCAAAACCTCTTGGATGTTATGGTGATGGAGGAGCAATATTTACAAATAATGATGATCTTGCTAAATCAATACGCTCTATTAAAAATCATGGCATGGGTAACCATAAGTATGAACACGTAAATGTTGGTATGAACTCAAGATTGGATACTATTCAAGCTGCAGTTTTAAATGAAAAAATTAAGTTGCTTCACAATGAAATCATTAAACGAAATCAAATTGCACAGTATTACAATCATGAGCTTAATGATTCCAGTTTAATACTCCCTAAACTTTCTAATACAAACTCATATGCGTGGGCACAATATACTTTACGTCACGTAGATAGAGATAAGATAATTGAATTCCTTCAATCAAAGAACATACCTTCAACTATTTATTATCCCATACCACTTAATGAACAAGATGCTTATAAATCTTGTAATGTTGTTAGTTCTGGACTTAATAATACTGAGAAATTTTGTAAGGAAGTATTTAGCATACCAATGAGTCCTTATTTAAAGAAAGAACATCAAGACTTTATTATTAGTACTCTTAAATCAAAATGGTAATAATTCGAAATTATTAGTTAATATCATCATAAAAAACTATAATTATCTTATGAAAGTCCCTATCTCAAAGTCTATTTTCACCGAGGAAGACATCAGTCATGTTATACAACCACTTTCAGATGGATGGGTCGTTCAAGGACCAAAAGTACAAAAATTTGAATCAATGTGGAGTCAGTTTACTAAAGCTGAATACTCTATAGCTACAACTTCATGTACTTCTGCTTTATTTTTATCAATCGATTCTTTAAATCTAGAAGAAGATGATGAGGTTATTGTTCCAGCTCTTTCGTGGATATCAACTGCAAACGTTGTTGAAAATGTTGGGTGTAAAACGGTTTTTTGTGACATTGATTTATCAACATTTAATATCAATCTTGATGATCTTCGTTCCAAAATTACAAATAATACAAAAGCTATAATTCCGGTTCATTTATTTGGTTATCCTATTGACATAGAAATTATTAAAGGAATTATTGGAGATAGAAAAATACATATAATTGAAGATGCTGCATGTGGTTTTGGTTCCTATGTAGATGATATTCATGTGGGAACAAAAGGAACTTTTGGATGTTTCAGTTTTCATCCAAGAAAAGCAATAAGTACCGGAGAGGGGGGCATGATCACTCTCAATGACAAAAAATATTTAAACAAAATTAGATCTTTAAGAGATCATGGTATGGATTATAGTAATGATATTCAAAATAGTAAGCCCTCATTCATGAAAGATCATCAAAATGCTGGATATAATTTTAGAATGACAGATATTCAAGCCTCTTTAGGTATATCGCAAATGAATCGTTCAGATAAAATATTAAGAGAATTATGATATTAGATAATTTATTTTCATATCCATAAAAACTCATAATTTGTGATCCAAAATCAAAAAAGAAAGCTCCAATTAAATAACCTAACATACCACCCAAAACAGAAAAAATCGTAGTTATAAGAAAGATTTTGATAAAATCATTCTTTTTGGAGATCACCATTGGTATAATCATAACGTCAGGAGGAATAGGAAAAAAAGAACTTTCAACAAAAGATACAATTGCTAAGTAGTACTTTGAACTTTTGTGTGCTGCTAAATCTAAACACTTTTTATAAAGATTATTAAACATTTTTTGGTTTTAATATAATTTTAGTTCTTATACTATTTAATAAAT
>CAJWPJ010000046.1 GCA_913045115.1 uncultured Gammaproteobacteria bacterium
GTCAGGAAATGCATATCCATTCTCACCAAGAAAATATTTAATTTTCTGCTCGGTATTTTCAATACTAGACCGTGAGAAAGAGGAGCCTGGCGTGAGAGTAAAATTCAAAATATTTTTAATTTTTTGTGAATCAAAATCCTCAATTCCATATACACTAGTTTTTCCAAATTTATATAAACCCCCTTCACTTATTGAGATTGTGATATAAATATCCCTCTTATCAGGCGATAGGTTTACTTGCTTTGAAACTAATTTTACTTTTGCATAGCCTCTATCTTGGTAGTATTTTATTATTGCCTCAACGTCTTGATCTAACAAAGAATTATTATATACATCTTTATCAGACCAAACTTCAAACCAATATTTTGGACCAGACTTTATAATCGATTCAAGCTGACGTTTAGAAATATTTTTATTTCCAATGATCTTTACTTCTTTGATTGTCGATACATCACCTTCATCAATATTTACTGAAAGTTCTATCAAATCATCACTAGGATTATCTTCTGAAATAACTATTGATGCAGAGTATCTCCCGTTATCATAATATAGTCTTATCAACTCTTGTTGAACCTTATCTATAAGATTTTTGCTATAAGGCTTACTTTGTGAAATACCAATCCCTTTCAAAGAAGATAATATTTGCTCAGTCTCAACTAACTCATTTCCATTAATATTAATTCTCGAGATTATTGGAGTCTCAGATACCTTTATGTATAAAGTGTTTTGATCCAGTCTAACGTCTATGTCAACAAAAAGACTGGTAGCGAATAAGTTTTTTACAATGTCAGAAATTTTTTCATTGTTGTATATCTTGCCAACTTCAAATCTGGAATATTCTATAATCTCTTCATTTGTTACTCGACTATTTCCCTCAATAACTATGAAATTTGCCTGCTGATCCTCTGCATATGCTGAATTAAAAAAACAAAATAATATAAGTGTTCTAGCTAATAGACGGATCATGAAAATATTCTTATAAAATCATTATAAAAGGCAACTATCATTATAAAACCAAGTAGAGCTACTCCCACGAATTGCGCAGCTATTTGGAACTTGAGAGGTAACTCATTTCCAACTAACATCTCATATGTGTAATAGACTAGGTGACCTCCATCAAGCATAGGAATTGGTAAAAGATTGAGAACACCAAGGCTCACACTAAGAATTGCCAGTAAATAAAGAAAATATGAAAAGCCCATTTCAAGAGATTTCCCAGAAAATTGTGCAATTGAAAGAGGGCCGCTCAGATTTTTCACATTTGCATCCCCTGTAACAAGCCGCCCAATCATTTTAAATGTCAGCACTGTATAGTCAGTTGTACTGCTAAACGCTTTCTCTAGAGAGTCAAATAACCCATAACTAACAATTACAAAACTTGACTCCTCAACCTGTTTGGAAACACCTAAAAAGCCTTGTCCATTTTTATTTAATACTTTCCCGTTATATTCTATAATTTCTCCATTGCGGTTAGCTAAAATACTAATGTTGGTATTTGGATTTTTCTGTATAAATAGAACTAAGTCTCTCCAAGACTCAATTTCATTGCCATTGATAGATAATACTCTATCCCCTACTTGAAAATTACTGTTGTTGAATTGCTTATCAATAGATCCAATAACTGCAGAGTTATCAGGATAAATAATATCAAGGCCTATATTTTGTATAATGTCTCCCTCTTTATTAAGAATTGATTGATCATATGTAATTGAATGATTGAGGTTTACATTATTTTCACTCTGTAATAATAGATTAATTTTCTTGTCATTTATCACATTGTTTAATATCTCTACTCTTACATCCTGCCATCTTTGAACTTCAGTCCCATTTATAGAAATTATCTGATAGGAATCATTGGCTACTTCTATCTTAGGTTTGATACCTCCGATACCATTCAAATATGTCATAGTAAAAAAAATAATTGCTAAAATTAAGTTAAAAATAGGTCCGGCGGATACTATAGCAAATCTTTGATAAACATTTTTTCTGTCAAAACAATATTTATAGTCACTCTCTTTTACGTCGTTGGAATTGCCCTCGGCATTTTTTGACTCTAGCATTTGGACGTACCCACCAAGAGGAATCATACATAAAGAGTATTCGGTATTTGATTTTTTAGACACGGTGGAGAAAATTGGTTTGCCAAACCCTACACTAAATTTTAAAACTTTAACATTACAAAATCTTGCAACTATGAAATGTCCATATTCATGGAAAGTAACCAGTATACCAATTGCAATTATAAATCCAATTAGACTATTAAGCAGTTCCATACTTTTCCTCTATTAAAGCTTTTGATTTAGTTCTCACTTCGATATCATTTTCTATAATTGATACCTGCTTTAAAAGGTTTTATAATCTAAGCGAAAGTGATCATAAACATAAAACAGAGAGAGTGTTTATGTTAACTTTGGCAAATCATTATTTCAACTCATTAGATAAAGCTCAGATTATTTTAGAGTATATAGATGATAATGAGTTAATTGAAAAAATTAATAGTGAAAAAAGTAAGTTAAATTATACGCCCAATAGAATAAAATATAAGCAAGATATTGTTGATGATTTGTACTACCATAAAAAATATTATCTTGATTAAAGGAGGTAAAAATGAGTGATAGATTTACTGTAATTGTTGATGGAGCAAGAAGTCCAATTGGCCTTAAGAATGGTAAATTAATTGGAATGAGATCAGATGATTTATCAGCAGACGTTATTAAACAATTACTTTATAGGAATAAATCTATATCTCATAAAAATATAGAAGATATAGTAATGGGATGTGCATTTCCTGAGGGTCCTCAAGGTATGTTGATGGCTAAGGGAGTAGGTATTTTGTCTGGTTTGCCAGAGACAACATCTGGTAAAGTTGTTAATAGATTTTGCGGTTCTTCAATGGACGCTCTTCATCAATTAAGTCAGGCTATAGATGCTGGAGATACTGAATGTGGCATTGCTTGTGGAGTTGAGGATATGTTTGGTGTACCAATGGGTGGTTTTAGTCCTAGTTTTCATCCAAACTTATATGAACAAGATTATTATATGGGAATGGGTGAAACAGCAGAAAATTTAGCAAAAGAACTAGATATATCAAGAGATGATCAGGAAGAATTTGCAATTAATTCTCACAAAAAAGCCCTAAACGCTATAAGTAATGGAAAATTTAATAATGAAATTTTGCCAATCGATTTTAATGGTAATACTGTTGATGTAGATGAGGGTCCCAGAGAGCCAAATATAGAAAAAATTAAATCTTTAGACCCTGCTTTTGATTCTGAAGGGTCAATTACGGCTGCAACTTCAAGTCCTGTATCAATTGGAGCTTCAGCTCTTTTGGTAGCAAGCAATAAATTAGTTGAAGAAGTAGGAATAAAGCCTGAGTTTAAGGTTCTATCAAGAGCAATTGCTGGTGTTGATTGGACTAAAATGGGTATGGGACCATTGCCGGCTACTGAAAAAGCCTTAAATAAAGCAAATTTATCAATGAATGATATTGATGTAATTGAACTCAATGAAGCTTTTGCTGCTCAGTCACTTTACGTAATTCGTAAGGGTGGCTGGGATATGAGTAAAATTAATATTAATGGAGGAGCTATTGCGCTTGG
>CAJWPJ010000047.1 GCA_913045115.1 uncultured Gammaproteobacteria bacterium
CCCCCGACCCCAAGCTTAGAAGGCTCGTGCTCTATCCAACTGAGCTACGTGCGCAATTATGTCTTGATATCGTCTTTATCGTCTTTATTCTGGACAAGCTCTTCAGAAAGAGATTTACTAGATTCTAACCCACCTTGCTCACGCAACCTAGTTATATTCCTCGCCAATTTTTCTGCTCTTTTTCTGCCCTCACCAACCTTATTTTTTGCCTGTTCATGAAATTTTTCGAAAGCTAAAAAACTTTCACTAAGATTAATAGCGTCGTCATGTATTTTAGTAGCATTATCAACGACTTTGTTTATTTCGGCAATTTGTTGTTGAAGCTTCCATGCCCTATTTACAATTTGAATAATAGCTATAACTGTCGAAGGCCCAACAATGGCTATACGTTTTTTTATTGCATTATTTACCAGATCCTTATCAGTATCTACAGCTAATACATACGCGCCTTCAACATTCATATACATGATGACTAAGTCCAATTGTTTATCGCCAAAACAGCTATGATAACCGCTGTTGTGAAGGTCATCGATATGTTTAGTAATGCTTCTGATATGGCTTTTTTTTGCCCTGTCTCTTGTTTCGTCATCTTTTGCCTGTAAATAATCATTATAATTAGTAATCGATACTTTTGAATCAATTATGAGTATCTTTTTATCGGGCAAAAAAATTGTAAAATCAGGCCTCAAAGAAGTGCCCTCTACCTGCTTGTCGTACAAGAAGTGCGTACCCTCTTTTAGACCTGAGGATTCTAATGCTCTCTTCAATGCAACTTCACCAAATTTGCCTTGCCCAGTCCCTCCTTTGGTGAAAAGAGTAATAACCTCTGACATCTTGGAGGCCGGTTCTCTCAAAGTGTTGTCAATGGCGGTTTGAAGTTGGCCAGAAAGAACTTTTGTCCCGTCATCAAATGCAGTTTTTGTCAGATAGTCATCATTTTCTTTTGTTTTTATTTCTGCGATTATCTTTTTTAAATAGTAATTAAGAACACCTATTAGAATAGCAAAAGCACCTACACCAATAATTAAATATATAAAATCTGTACTCATATTTTTATAGTACAATTATAGCATTACCATCATTTAATGGGGTCTATGAGAATTATATTATTCACTGAAAATCAGAGATTTGGAGGCATGGACACCTTTATAGTTAATTTAGCGAAATATTGGCCAGACAAAGATGACGAATTGTTTGTTATATGCAATGACAATCACCCTGGAGCTGACTACTTAAGTGAAAATTTACCACCCACTGTTACTCTCACAAAACATCATATACCACTCAACTGGCACATATTTAGTAGATATATCAGATATTTACCGTCATTGATTCAAAAAATATTGAGAAAAATGTTCAGGTATAGTTTAATCCCGTATCAGCTATATGCAATCTCTTCTATTTTGAAGAAACATAAAGGTGATGCCTTGCTAACAGTTAACGGCTCATACCCGGGAGGAGAGACATGCAGAATTGCTAACATTGTATGGCGAGGCATATCAGACGGAGTATCGATTCACAACTTTCATAACTACGCAGAGACAGAAAGAGGAATATTATCACCTATTGAGCGCCTTATTGACCAAAAACTTCGTAAAGTGACTAATCATTTAGTCAGTGTTTCTAAGTATTGTTCATCTACAATTACTTCACGGGGAACATTCAAGGATCTTAAATCGATAAAAACTATACCTAATGGCATTGAATTAGAAAATTCCAAAGATGGGGTTAACCTCAGAGATGTCTATGGAATATCAAAAAGTAAAAATATCCTATTAATGGTTAGCACTTTTGAGGAGAGAAAAGGACATGAATTTGCGCTAAATGCCTTAAAGATTGCGCTCAGTCAGCGTGATGACCTTCACTTACTATTAGTTGGAACTGCAACTAACAATGAAATAGGGCGCGTCCAGAGGCTAATAGATGAGAGAGGTTTAAAGAATGATGTAACAATTACCGGGAGAATTGACAATATAGCAAATAGTATGTCAGCTGCGAATTTAATAATAATCCCAAGTCAAGATTATGAATCATTTGCCCTAACTGCCGTCGAAGCTATGCTAAATGAACTGCCAATCGTCGCAACCAATATTGGTGGAATACCAGAAACAATTGGTCAAGATGGTCATTGTGGTTTTCTTGTAGACCCAGGAGAACCTGATAAGTTTTCAGAAAAAATTCTATATATTGTTGATAATCCTGAGTTTTCTAAAAAAATGGGAGCTAATGGCTTATCACGAGCTTTAGATGTATTTGACCCTAAAAAAATGGCTCGCGAATATCACAAGCTTACACGAACGAAATCATAGATATTAAAACTAAATGATTTACTCATAAGTTCCTGTTAATCTTTCAGAACTTGCACAAAATGGAACTGTAAAATGGGAAAATGTATAATTTGGTTCAGAAATGATTTGAGGCTTCAAAATAACTTAACCGTAAAGAATCTGATAGATCGCAAATCCTCTGTATTGCCTATCTATATACTCGACGATGACGTGTTAGGGTCTGCGAGCAAAACTTGGTTATTTAAAAGCTTATCTGAGCTAAACAGACAGTTGGAAAATAAGCTGAAAGTTTATGATGGAAGTGCAGTTGAAATAATCGAAAAATTAATAAAAAAATATCAAATCACAGAAATATCTTGGAATCGTAAATTTGACTTTAAGTCAATTCAGGAAGATAACTCAGTGGTAAATATGATTAAAAAACATGAAGTTAAGCCATATATATATAACTCTTCTCTTATGATGGATCCAGAGGATACAGTGAAAAAAGATGGTACACCTTATAGAGTCTTTACTCCCTTTTATAAAAATAACTTCATTGGGGCAAGCCACACAACTTCATGTATAGATACAACTGATATAGTTATTCTTGAAAACAAAGAAGAGGGAGAAATAGAGAGCTTTAAAAGGCGTCTGATTCCTCGACATAGCTGGCATAAGAAATTCGATAAATACTGGGAGCCAGGCGAGATTGGTGCACAAAAAAAACTAAGAAAATTTTTAGATAAT
>CAJWPJ010000048.1 GCA_913045115.1 uncultured Gammaproteobacteria bacterium
GTTAAATTTAAAAATTAAAAAAAAAAGAAATGCTAATCAGTATTTTTTTTATGATAATTCTATTTTAGGTTGGAATTATAATGATAACTACAAATCTGTTAATAGCAAAGTTTTTTTAAACGAATTTACAAACGTAAATATAATAAATATTAATAACTTTGAGAAAAAAATTAAATTTGATTTGTTTGGTATATTTCACACTTTAGATCATACACATCAGCCCAAATTTATATTAGATTATGCGCTTAAATCTAGCAAATATGTTTTGATTTATTGTCATATTGATGAAGAGCTTGAGAAACAACATCTCTTTTCATTACATCACTTGATGCACTGAATCTCATAGATGGAGATGAAATTTTGAATAAAACTCCATATGCAGGCTGTATTGCCTTATTTTTTTTGAAATTGTTTATTTTGGCAAGTAAATCATCAAGATATTTAGAAACATAAATTTGTCCCTCATCAAAAGTTATTGACTTATCCGAAGCTATTAAACAAAGTGACTTTTCTTCTTTTATTGCCAAATCATTAACCGCACTGTTAAGCTTTAAAATTATTTTCTTTCAAGTTGAAGTTTTTTAATTTCGCCTATAGCTTTAGCAGGATTTAGTCCTTTTGGACAAGTTTTAGTACAATTCATTATTGTGTGGCAACGATATAGTTTAAAAGAGTCTTCTAACTCTTCCAATCTTTGGTCAGTGTTTTCATCTCTACTGTCTGCTATCCACCTATATGCTTGTAATAAAACAGCAGGACCAAGATATTTGTCTCCATTCCACCAGTAAGAGGGGCATGACGTAGAACAAGAAAAACATAATACACATTCCCAAAGACCGTCTATCTTCTCTCTTTGCTCTGGAGATTGTTTTCTTGATTTTCCGTCTTCAGGCTTAGTTTTACTTTGAAGCCACGGTTTTACTGATGTTAATTGTTCATATGCTTTAGATAAATCTGGAACCAAATCTTTTACCACATCCATATGAGGAAGGGGATATATGTTAATATCGCCTTTTACATCATCAATTGATTTCAAGCATGCAAGAGTATTGGTTCCATCAATATTCATTGAACATGAACCACATATTCCTTCTCTACAAGAACGTCTAAAAGTTAAACTAGAATCTATTTCTTGTTTTATCTTTATAAGAGCATCTAAAACCATGGGACCACATTGATCTAAGTCAATGGTGTAAGTGTCAATCCTAGGATTTTCATCATCATCAGGAGACCATCTGTAAACATTGATTTTTTTAGGGTTTACGGCTTCAGCATCAAGATTATATTCTTTCCCTTTAACGATTTTCGAGTGTTTTGGAAGTGCAAATTCTGCCAACTATTTCTCCTATAACTTAGTAAACTCTGGCAGCAGGTGGTACAGTTGCAACTTCATTAGTTAAAGTATTTAAATGTACGTCTCTGTAATCTAGCTTGGTTTTATTTTTATCATTGAGCCACATAATTGTATGTTTCATCCAGTTTTTATCATCCCTTTCAGGAAAATCTTCATGTGAATGTGCACCCCTTGATTCCTTTCTCTGATCAGCTGATTTCATTGTGACAATGGCCTGTTGCATTAAATTTTCTAATTCTAAAGCCTCTACAAGATCTGTGTTAAAAATCATTGATCTGTCTTTAATACCTATATTTTCTATCCCCTTTGAGATAGTATCAACTTTTTTTACACCTTCTGTCATTGAATTGTTAGACCTAAATACCGCTGCATGTTTTTGCATAGCGTTCTGCATGGAGTTTCTTATCTCACCAACAGAAGTGTCACCTTTAGAAAATCTAATCTTATCAAGTCTTGCTATAATTTTGTCTGTAACATATTTAGGAAGTGGTGCATGAGAGCTACCTTTTTCAACTGTTTTTAATGCTCTTTGAGCAGCTGCTCTTCCAAAAACCACGATATCTAGTAAAGAATTAGTGCCTAATCTATTAGCTCCGTGAACAGAAACACAAGCAGCTTCTCCAATAGCCATTAAGCCAGAAACTACAGAGTTTTGGTCGTCGCCTCTTCTTGTAACTACTTCACCATGATAATTTGTTGGTATTCCACCCATATTATAATGAACAGTTGGTAAAACTGGAATAGGCTCCTTAGTCACATCAACGCCACAGAAAATTTTTGCTGTCTCGCTTATGCCAGGTAGCCTCATATGTAAAGTGGCAGGATCAATATGCTCTAAATGCATGAATATGTGGTCTTTATTAGCTCCTAC
>CAJWPJ010000049.1 GCA_913045115.1 uncultured Gammaproteobacteria bacterium
TTAGAGCGCACCCCTGATAAGGGTGAGGTCGGTGGTTCGAGTCCACCCTGACCCACGGTGATACCCTTTTATCTCAGTAAAATCAGCAATATCCATATAATACAGTTGTAATTTTTAGTATCATATAAGCGTGAGACTTCTTACTCTAATTTTATGCTTAGGCTTTTTATCTAGTGTCTTAGCGCATAGCTACCATTCTGATAAAGAAAAAAGAGTGTTTTTTAAAACTCCATCGAACGGCGAAATTTTAACAAATCCAATCAAGATAGGCTTTGGAGCCACAGGTGTAGATATTGTGCCAGCTGGTGTTGATATGCCAATGTCAGGACATCACCATTTATTAATTAATGTTGATAAACTTCCTGATTTAAAAGCACCAATTCCAGCAGACAAAAACCATCTTCATTTTGGAGCCGGACAAACTGAGACAGAAATTAACTTACCCGTGGGTAAACACACCCTCCAGCTTTTATTGGGTAATCATCTACATATCCCTCATACCGACCCATTGATATCTGAAAAAATAGAAATTACTGTTAAGTAATCAAAAAAAGAGCAACTGCAATCATCAGGCCGACCACAATTACTATTGCAATAGTTTGATTATTTGCTGCATCATTATTCATAACCTTCTTATAACTCATATATAGTGAGAACAATTTGTAATTGTTCATATGAACATCAAGATATGCAAGTCTTCTGAGCCTTTTATTGGAGAGGAAATTTCCATTTTTCCTTAAAAGGTCTGATGCTTCAGTAATGTATTTGAAGTTTACAATTCTCATTGTTATATCCTTATAATCATTACGATAGTATCATGCATATTTGCAAAAAGAACGAATAAATAAAATTATGATGAATAAAAAATTAACGAACATGTCAGTTCAAGAGCTTAAAGAGTGGTTGCAGTTGCATCTTGGTAATAAGTGGAGTGAGAGAGATATTATAATACTTTCTAAGACACTGTTTGATGAGTATCAAATATCTAAAAACCAAGTTAAACAGCATAGAACAGATCGAGAATATTTTGCGAAAATGTTGATCAAAGGGAAAATTCAGAACGGCATCTCCCTTGAGGACTAGCTTTAGATACAGACCAGCTCTAGCTAGTGGCCTATGGTTGGAATAGGGGTGAATGAGGAAACGTATGCCCAACCATAGGTATGCTAACAAGTATACTGATGCAAGATGTGTGCCATTAGAGACTAATAGAGAAATACCGATATTAAACGTTTTCTAGTGTATCCCTCACCATAAGCTGATACCGGCTTGCACTATATCGAACATGTCTAGATCTGAAAGTGCAGATTTGGTGCTGCGCGTAGACATATTTGTTGAATATTTGATGTATCGGTAATACACTTCATACATTGTTTTTTAGGGGCTATAGCTCAGCTGGGAGAGCATCTGCTTTGCAAGCAGGAGGTCGTCGGTTCGATCCCGACTAGCTCCACTCGATACTTTCAGAACCCAGTATTTACTGGGTTTTTTCTGTTTAAAAACACCTAAATTCACATGTTTACTGTATAAAGGACTGTATAAAAAACACTCCTCAATTCTACAGCTCCACTACTTCCCAAAATTATTACCTAATATTATATATTCTTCTACTTTACCTCTTTTATTTTTTTTAGAATTAATATTTCCTGAGCGATTTACAGTATGTTTATTTTTAAATTTAGAATAAAGATCTTTTATGAATTTGGTTTTGCTGTTTGATAAGATAACATGCTTTCCACTTCTATCTAATTCATCAAACTTTTTTGCCAATTCTATTTGCTCAGTTTCACCAAATGTAGTTGAAGCATAATCTGTAAAGTTAGCTGTCGTGCTCATTGGTGTGTAGGGAGGATCGAAATAGACTAAATCATTTTTCTGATAATTAATTTTAAGAAATGACTTTGATGTTATATTTCTGACATTAGGTAAGCAAGCACTAATACGAAGTATTAAATCATCACTAACAAATGGTGGATTTATTGGATTAGTTGTACTAGTTATTTTATGTTCATTTTTTACGAATAAATAGTTTCAAATAAATTAGTATATTTGATACTTTTTTTTCTTACTCTACAAGTTGTTTTGGGAATAATTACATTACTAAGTAATGTTTATTTACCAGTAGCTAGTATGCATCAAACTAATTCAATTTTGTTATTATCAACTTTATTAATTAGTTATCATC